>JBBQBV010000155.1:0-8791 GCA_038318085.1 Solirubrobacterales bacterium | reverse complement strand
CGCCGCGCCTACGGCTTCCATAGCGCCGGCGCCGCCCTCGCGCTCGTGCACCTCTGCTGCGGACCGATCACGCTCCGGCCACCACACGAACTCCACGCCCTCAACACCTGACTTCACCTACATCGATGCCGAGAGAGCCGTATTTTTCGACAGCGTGTTCCCACTGCCAAAGGCATCGTAGATCCCCTGGTAGTCGTTCTTGTCGATCTGGTTGTGCGTGATCTGGGAGCCTTGGACCGCGACGAGGTAGACGCCGGCGACGCTGTTCTTTGAAACGGTGTTGTGCGTTACCGTGATGCCGCTGGAAATGTAAAGGTTGGCGCCGTTGGCCCCGTTGCCGGTCGCGGTGTTGTGGGTCACGTTGTCGCCGACCTCCTTATAGACGACGATGCCGTCGCCGCCGGTGAAGTCGATGTTGTCAGCCTTGGCAGCGTTGATCGCACTGCTGTGCGTAACGGTGTTGGCGCTGCCCTCAGAGAACGCGATGTTGTAGTTGCGGTTGCCGTCGGCGATCGCGTCGGTGACGGTGCTGTTGGCCCCTCCATGCTCGTAGATCCCGCGGTCGTTGCCGATGGCGCTGTCGTGGCTGAGGGTGTTGCGATCGCCGCCAGCGCCGGTGCCGTCGATGAAGAACCCGAAGTCGGCTTGGCTCGCGCGCACATGGGTGACCAGATTGTCGTTGCCATCGATAAACACGTCGCGCTGGAAGCCGTCCACGTTGCCATTGAGGACCCGCACATCTCGGTGTCCATTGAAGTTGATCCCATAACCTGTGCGGTTGCCGCTGGTGAGGGTGTGGCCGGCGAGGTTGAGGGTGATCCCGTCGGCGCCGATATCGATCCCATCGCCGGTGCAGCCGGTAAGGTCGTTGGAGAGCTTCGTGCTCTGGGTGATCGTCTGCCCACAAGAAAGCGTCGCGGCCTGCGCCGACGCGGCGCCCAACGCGAGCGCTAGCGCGGCCCCGGCCAACGCCAAGCCACCGCGACAGTGGTGACCAGACCTAGCCATCGCAGAAGACCCCCTAAAAATTGGTTCTCGAGCCCGATCCGGGTCCTCCTGCCCGCGCCGACCCCCAAACAATCCCATGGACCCTCCCTAGTCTCGCGGCCCCTTCCCGACGAAGAAGCGCGCTCGCAACCTAGCACCGTCGCGGGGCCTGGGGTAAGGATCGAAGACACCTAGTGGAGGATCAGGCAACGTTTGCCCTGTTGAGGAGGGCGCGTAGTCTCGTCGTGGGCGTGGTGGTTGCGCCAGGCGCTTGTCCCGCGTCAAGGAATCCGCATGGTTTGGCGCGTTGGGAGTGGTGTGCTGACGGCGCTTGAGGCCGCATCGTTGGGGTTGGCGAGGTAGCGCTCGATCGGCCGGGCGCCGGCGAGCGCTTCGTGTGGCCGGATCGTGTTGTAGAGCTGTCGGAAATCCTCGACGAGGGCGGTCATCTCGACGCCGTCGGCCGGGAGCTGGCGCCAGAGCTGCTCGATCTTGATGGCGCCGTGATAGCGCTCGATGACGCCGTTGGTCTGCGGTGAGCGGCGCCGGGTGCGGACGTGGGCGAGCTCCGGCCGGGCGTCGATGAAGCCCGCGAACGCGTGGCTCTTGAAGCACGGGCCGTTGTCGCTGACGAGAAAGATCGGTGTGATCTCTCCGGTCGTGGGGTCGGTGAGATCGTCGAGCAACGGCCGTCCGAGCAGCTCGCTGGCCTCTTCGGTCGCGGCCTGGACGGACGCGATCGCGTCTTGCGTGGTCTGCGTCGGCGTGACCGGGCCGGCGAGCACCATCTTGGTGGCGTAGTCGATGACGTCACCCGATCGCCATGTCCCGCCGCCGGCGGTCTCGAGCTCAAAGAAGTCCATCTGCCAGACGCGGTTGCGTCTGGTCGGGAGCTCGACGAACGCCTCGCGTCTGGCGCTGGCGAGGTTGCGCCGCTCGGCGACGTCATCGACCGGCAGTGTCAGCCCGGCCTCGCGCAGGATCCGCAGGCAGGTCGCGTCGGCGACCTCGATGCCGCGCTGGTGGCGGCACAGCCAGCGATCTTGCGATGCCCCCACCTGTCGTACTTGAGGGCGATCTCGATCACCGCGGCGCGGATACCGTCGCGCGCCGGGGTCGGCCACGGCCCGCGGACCGCGTCCCCGGCGACGTGGCGGGCGCGACGGTCATAGAAGGTGCGGACCGGCAGGCCGACGATCCCGCAGAACCGCTGAAAGCTCAGGCCGTGCTCGACGCGCAGCTGCTCGAGCTCGGCGAAACGACATGCCCGACGGGCCCCCACGCTTGAGCGCGCGCAGCTCGACATGCGCCTCCCCGAGAGCCCTGGTGAGGTCGTCGACTTCCTCGAGCAGACGCGCCTCGCGACCGGATGGCTTGCCGGCACGGTCGCCGTGCTCAAGGCCCTCGCGGCCGGCTCGCTAGAAGTGCTCGCGCCACTTGCCGATCGTCGTCTCCGACACACCGTGACGGCGCGCCGCCTCAGCCTGGGTGCTCTCGCGTGAGAGCACCGACAACACGATCTTGAGCTTGACGTCGACGGGGTGCTTAGACGGACGCGCCACGAGCGCTTCTCCTTGTAGACCGAGCCCCGGACGCGACCGCGCGCGAGCGCCCCCCGGCTCAACTAACGGGTATGCGCAGAATCTTGACGCGGGACAAGTCGACTCCACACGCTTTGAACCTGCTTTGGGTTACTTGGGCAGCAATCCGCTACCCACCAAGCAACCCCCCAAGAGTCCGACCCGCGTTGCAGAGCCAAGGGCGGGGCCGCTCTGCGCCGCCGTTTATTGGCTCCTGACGGCACCTGACGCCCGGTTGGATGAAGCGGAGGGGGAGGGATTCGAACCCTCGGAGCCGGGGTTACCGACTCACTGGTTTTCAAGACCAGCGCATTCAACCGCTCTGCCACCCCTCCGGGACCCTGGAAAGGCTAGAGGCGGCGCCCTGCGACCATGTGCGCATGAGCAGCCCGGCGCGGGAGCGCGATCACATCCATCGCCACCCCGACGCGGTCGTGGGCTTCTACTCACGCATGGCGTGGGTCTACGAGGGCTGGGGGCGGGTCGCGGACTCGCGCGTGCGCCGGCAGGTGCGCGACCTTGTCGGCGAGAGCCCCGGCGGCGCGACGCTGGAGGTCGGGTGCGGCTCGGGAGCGATGCTGGCCGACCTGGCCCGCGACAATCCGACCGGGCGGACGGTCGGGATGGACCTCGCCCTGGGCATGGTCAAGGCGAGCCGAAGGCGGATCGCCCGCGCCGGGCTTCTCCAGGCCGACGTCGCGCTGGGTGACGCCTCCGGGCTCGTCTTCGAGGACGAAAGCCTCGACACGGTGACGAGCAGCTACGTGCTCGACATCCTTCCGACGGAGCGGATCGTCGCCTCGCTGCAGGAGTTCTTCCGCGTTCTCAGGCCGGGCGGCCGCGTGGTGGTCGTCAACGTCACGCTGGGCGAGCGGCGCCGGCACATGCTTCCCGAACTGCTGTATGGGACCGGGTTGCCGCTGACGGGCAACTGCCGCGGGATCCGCGCCGAGCCGCTGCTGCGCCAGGTTGGCTTCACCGAGATCACCCGCCGGTACGTCAGCCAGCTGAGCCTGCCGAGCGAGATCCTCTCCGCTCGCAAGCGCTAGTGGCCCATCCTGCTGGTGGACGCGTCCGGACACATCCATCAGCCCAGCCGCTCGCGCAGGCCGGCGAAGAGCCCGACGATCGTCAGCCAGTCGAAGCCGTCCATGAAGGGGCGCAGCAGAGCGATCCGGCGCGCGCCGCGCTGCGATCGCCAGGCGCCCTTGTCGATGCGCAGCCGGATGTGCAGATCCGTCCCGCCGCGGCCGTCGTCTGAAAGGAGCAGCGCCCAGCTCAGCGCCAGCACCTCGGGCGCCGGCGGCCGCGCGTCGCTCGCGGGCCAGCGGTGCCCGCGCGCCGGGTCGCGCAGCGACAGGTACACGAGAGCGCGCGGCGAGTCGACCTGCATGGCGCGGAAGACCGGGTCGCCCGGGCCCCAGTCGGGGATCTCGTCGCGCGGCGCCGTCCCCTGCAACCCCGGTTCGATCCGCCGCAGCCCGCGACGGCGCGCGGGCACGACCCGCTCGAGCCACCCGGGGAAGTACCAGCCGCCGCGGCCCTTGCCCAGTTGCACCAGCCACGGCCAGACCTCATCCGGCGGGGCGCCGAACGTCGCGCGGCGGTCGATGACGATCCGCGCGTCCGGCACGAGGTCGTCGCCCGGGAACACCGTGGTCATGCGGACACCGCGCGCTCGCCCGGACCCGGCGCCCCCCGGAAGCCGAACGCGGCCGGCTCGCGCCACGGCTGCACGAACCAGCACTCGCCCGTCACGTCCCGCAGGGCGAACAGCCGGACGACCGTCGCGGCGACGGTCTCCGCAGGGATGATGTCGAAGCCCGCCGCCACCAGGTCGGCGCGCACGTCCGCGATGATCCGGGACTCCGCGAAGCCCGGGCAGACCGCGTTGAAGCGGATCCGGTCCGCGGCGAGCGCGGGCCCCAGCGCCCGCGTCAGCCCCACGACTGCGTGCTTGTTGGCCGCGTAGATCGGGTCCAGCGGCACCGCGACGAGCCCGGCCAGCGACGCAGTGGCCACCATCGCCCCGCCGCCCGCGGCCCTCAGGGCCGGCAGCGCCGCGTGGGCGCCGAAGACGACGCCGTCGAGGTTGATGCCCATCGCCCGCCGGTAGAGCTCCTCCGAGAAGTCCTCGCCGACCCCGCAGCCGGTCGTAACGCCCGCGTTGAGATGGACGAGGTCGAGCCGGCCGCAGCGCTCGACGGCGAAGGCGACCGCAGCGTGGTTGGCCGCCAACGTCCCCACGTCGCAGGCCACGAAGTGGCCGCCGACCAGCTCGGCGACCTCCCGCCCCGCCTCCTCCCGCACGTCGGCGACGACGACCTCGACCCCGGCCTCGGTCAGCGCCAGGCACGTCGCACGGCCCAGCCCGGCGGCGCCACCGGTCACGAGGGCGACCTTGCCGTGCAGGGCCGAGGTATCGGTCGGCCTGGAGAAGATGGCGTCGCTCATGTGCGCATCCTCGCATCGGCGTTGTGCCGATGGCCCGGGGGCCATACGATCGGGGGTTGTGAGCGTCACCGATTCAGGCAGCGGCGCCGGGGAGACGTCGCAGCTGCGAGAGGTCGAGGAGCACGCCAACACCGACCTGCTGGCGGCCGCGCCCGGCCTCGTCCGCATCGCGCTGACGGCCTACTTCCGCACGCTCGGCTGGAGCGTCCAGGTCTCCCTGAGGACGGTCAACGGCGCGCTGCGGCTCGTGCTCTCCGGTGACGGGGCCAACGACCTGATCAGCGGGATGAGCACGCAGCTGCGCGACCGGCTGCGCCGCCTGCTCGGGGTCACGGAGATCGAGCAGCGCCTGCGCCAGATCCCCGAGGATCCCTCGACCAACGGGCATCCGGCGGACCACCTGGCGGCGCTGCGCGAGCGCGGGACCGAGCTGCTGGCCCGCTCCGCCGCCGTCGAGGACAACGACGTCACCCACCCGGCCTACGAGCGGATCCTGATGAGCATGGCGCCCGACGAGGCGCGGATCCTGCGCCTGATGGCGACCGAGGGGCCCCGCGCCGCGGTCGACGTCCGCACCTGGCGCCCACTGGACCTCGGCTCCGAGCTGATCGAGCCCGGCCTGACCATGATCGGCCAGCAGGCCGGGCTGCGCTACGTCGATCGCACGCAGGCCTACCTCAACAACCTGTACCGCCTCGGCCTCGTGTGGTTCAGCCGCGAGCCGCTGAACGAGATGGGCGCCTACCAGGTGCTCGAGGCCCAGCCAGACGTCCTGGCTGCGCTGGAAAAGGCCGGTCGCGGGAGGACGGTGCGGCGCTCGGTGAACCTGACGCCGTTCGGCATCGACTTCTGCGAGACCTGCCTGCCGCTCGACACCGCGAGCTTTTTGACCGTCAAGCAGCGCGCGTCGAACGGCGACGGGCCGGCGGGCGACCCGGCCGGCTAGCCCGTCGTCGATGCTCAAGGATCTCACCATCCCCGTCTTCACGGGGATCATCGGCTACATCACCAACTGGACCGGGATCTGGATGCTGTTCAACCCGCTCGAGTTCAGGGGCATCCGGCTGCCGGGTCTCGCGTCCATGGTGCGGCTGCTCCCGCGCAAGGTGCAGCAGATCCCCGGGGTCATGCACGGCGGCATCGGCTGGCAGGGGATCATCCCCAGCCGGGCCGCGAAGATGGGCTCGATTGCGGTCGACAAGACGATCGCCAAGGTCGGCACGCCCTCGGACTTCTACGAGGCGATCGAGCCGGAGGCGATGGCCGACCACGTGATCGCGACGTCCAAGGACGACATCCGCGATCTCGTCGAGCGCACCATGGAGCAGGAGCATCCGCGGCTGTGGCGCGACCTGCCTTCGCAGGTCCGCGCCGCGGTCCACGAGCGCGTGCAAGCCCAGCTGCCGGGCATCGTCCGCGAGGTCGTGGTCGAGAAGATCGGCAAGAACATCGACCAGCTGCTCGACATCAAGCTTATGGTCATCCGCCACCTCGAGGCGCGGCCGGAGCTCGCCAACCGGATGTTCCGCGAGGTCGGCGAGCGCGAGCTGCGGTTCATCATCAACTTCGGCTTCTTCTTCGGCTTTGCGCTGGGGATCCCGACCGTGTTCATCGTCCACGCGCTGCCGCACTGGTGGGTGCTGCCGATCCTCGGGACGATCGTCGGCTACTGGACCAACTGGCTGGCGATCGCCATGATCTTCCAGCCGGCCGACCCGCGGCGGATCTTCGGCTACGAGTGGCAGGGGCTGTTCATCAAGCGCCGCGACCACGCGGCCGAGATCTACGCGACCGTCGTCGCCGACGAGATCGTCACCGTGGCCAACATCGGCGAGGAGCTGATGAGCGGGCCGCGCGCCGACCGCACGCGGGCGGTCATCGAGAGCGCGCTGCGGCCCGCGGTGGACCGGGCGAGCGGGCAGTTCAAGTCGCTGGTGCGCGTGGCGATGGGCACCCGCGAGTACGACGCGATCAAGGAGTCCGTCGCGACGGGCGGCGTCGACTACACGATCACCCCGCTGATGGATCCGGAGTTCAACAAGCTGCAGGCCAAGAAGATCCACGACCTCATGACCTCGCGCATGAAGGAGCTCACCAACCGGGACTTCGCACAGATGCTGCGCGCGGCGATGGAGCAGGACGAATGGCTGCTCGTGCTGCACGGCGCGGTGCTCGGGTTTGGCGCCGGCTGCGTGCACCTGGCGATCTTCGGCGTCTGATCTTATGCCGCTGACGGTCACGCCGGCGCGGCCGGGACGCTGAGCCCGTCGGCGGCGAGCACGCCGAGCAGGGCGTCGACGACCTCGGGGTCGAACTGCCCGCCGGCGTGGCGGCGCAGCTCGGCGACCGAGCGCTTGAAGCTCATCGCCTTGCGGTAGGGCCGGTCGCTCGTCATCGCGTGCAGCGCGTCGCACACGAGGATCACGCGCGAGCCGAGCGGGATGTGGGCGCCCGCGAGGCCATCGGGGTAGCCGGCACCGTCGAAGCGCTCGTGCTCGTGGCGGACCAGGCGGCGCACGTCGGAGAGGAACTCGACGGGCGCGAGGATCTGCTCGCCGACGGTCGTGTGGCGCTCCATGATCGCCCGCTCGCCGGCGGTCAGCGGACCGGGCTTGTGCAGGACCGACTCAGGCACCGCGATCTTGCCGATGTCGTGAAAGACGGCGGCGAAGCGCAGGTCGCGCAGGGCGGCCTCGTCGAGACCGAGCGCGCGGCCCACGGCCTCCGCCTGCGCCGCGATCGAGCGCGCGTGGTCGGCTGTGTAGGCGTCCTTGGCGTCGAGCGCCGCGGCGAGCGCCTCCGCCGTGCCGAGGTAGGCGCGCTCGAGGCGCTGGTAGAGGCGGGCGGAGCGCAGGGCGGAGCCGAGCTGGGCGGCGACGGTCTCCATGAGGATGATGTCGTCCTGGTCGAAGGCCTCGGGCTCGACCGCCTCGACGTTGAGCGCGCCGAGGAGCTCCTCGCCGGCCCACAGCGGGACGACGAGCTCCGAGCGCACGTCGGTGCTCGCCGGCGTCATCACGTACGCCGGCTCGGCGTGCACGTCGCCGGAGAGGACCGGCCGCCGCGTGCTCAGGCAGCGGCCGATGAGGCCGACGTCGGCAGGCTCGCTCCAGGGCTGCTCGAGCGGGCGCATGAGCGGCGCGCCGCGCATGCAGGCGGTCTCGACCATCCCGTCGGGACGGATGCGGACGACCGCCACGGAGAAGAAGCCGAAGGCGCGGTGCAGCTCCTCCACTGCGGCGTCGAGGATCTCGTCGGGGTCGATCATCGCGGCCAGTCGCGCGCCGAGCGCGTTGGCGACCGCGAGCTGGCGCGTGCGCTTACGCAGACGCTCGTCGAGCCGGCCCGCGGGCCAGTCGGGCGTGGCGTCGATCGTCGGCATCGGTGGTGGCTCGGGCAGTCCGCGGTCCTCGCGGGCGAAGCGGGCCGGCCGGAAGTGATCGGGGACGGTCGAGAAGGCGAAGGCCTGGCCGCGGTGGCCCTCGTGCTTGGCGTACAGCAGGGCGCGGTCCGCGCGGGCGACGAGCTCGACGGCGCTGACGCCCGGGCTCCACTGCGCGACCCCCGCGGTGCCCGCGGTGCTGCCATCGGGCAGCAGCTCGCTGATGGCCTCGTCGACGCGGGCGAGCGCGCGCCGGGCGACGTCGACGGCGGCGGGCTCGGTGGCATCGACGGCGACGAGGGCGAACTCGTCCCCGCCGTAGCGCGCGGCGAGGTCGTACGGGCGCGTGGCGTGGCGCAGCGCGTGGCCGGCGCGGCGCAGGACCTCG
>JBBQBV010000154.1:0-8874 GCA_038318085.1 Solirubrobacterales bacterium | reverse complement strand
ACGGTGAAGCTCACCCGTCACAGGCTCGCAAGCCGCGCCTCGCCGCAGGACGTGCTGCGGGCGCTGCGCGGCGACCGGGCGCCGTTTGTGCTCGTCGGCGCGTGGGCCGGCGGCGGGGCGATCGCCGGCGCGGAGCCGCTGGACGAGCCGCTGGGCATGGACGCGCTCGAGGGGCCGGAGGGCGCCGTCGGCGGCGGCTGGTTCGGCTGGCTGGGCTTCGAGCTCGGCGCCCGCATCGAGCGGCTGCCGCCCCAGCCCCCGCGCCCGCATTCGCTGCCCCCCGCGGCGGTGCGCTTCTACGACCACGTGCTGCGGCTCGACCCGGCGGGCGCGTGGTGGTTCGAAGCGCTCGAGACGCCGGAGCGCGCGCACGGGCTCGCGTCGCGGCGGGAGGAGCTGGCCCGCCGACTGGCAGGCGGCGTCTTCGAGGCCCGGCCGTGGCGCCTGCACGGGATGCGCCCGCGGCCACCGGGCTACGACGGCCACCGCTGGGCGGTGCGCGACGCCGTCCGGCGCATCGCCGAAGGCGAGCTCTTTCAGGCGAACCTGTGCCTGCGCCTGGACGGCGAGCTCGACGGCGATCCGCTCGACGCCTTCGCCGACGCCTCGGTCGCGCTCGCCCCGGACCACGGCGCGTTCTTCGCCTCCGACGGGCACGCCGTCCTGAGCTTCTCGCCCGAGCTGTTCCTGCGCCGGACGGGCGACCGCGTCTGGAGCGACCCGATCAAGGGCACCTCCGCAGACCGCGCCGCGCTCGCGGCATCGGCGAAGGACGCGGCCGAGCACGTGATGATCGTCGACCTGGTCCGCAACGACCTCGGGCGCGTGGCGCGCTACGGGTCGGTCGTGGCCCACCCGCCGCAGATCGAGGCGGCACCCGGGCTCTTTCACATGGTCTCCCGCGTGGAGGCGCGCCTGGATGCCTGCGACGCCGAGCTCGTGCGCGCGGCCTTCCCGTCCGGCTCGGTCACCGGCGCCCCGAAGATCCAGGCGCTGCACGTGATCGCGGCGCTGGAAGGCAGCGGCCGGGAGGTCTACACCGGCGCGATCGGGTATCGAAGCCCCGTCGCCGGGCTCGAGCTCAACGTCGCCATCCGCACGCTCGAGGTCGCCGGCCGCCACGCCTGGCTCGGCGTCGGCGGCGGGATCGTGGCCGACTCCGATCCCGAGGCCGAGCTGCGCGAGGCGCTCGTCAAGGCCGCCCCGATCCTGCGCGCGCTCGGCGCCACGGCGCCCGACCCCGCGCCGCGCCGGCGCATCACGCTTCCCCCGCTGCTCGCCCTCCCGCGGCCCGACCCGACCTGCGGGCTGCTCGAGACCCTGCTCGTCGTCGACGGGGTCCCGATGTTCCTCGCCGAGCACCTCGCCCGCCTCGGCCTGCCCGAGGCGGCGCCCGAGGTCCTGCGGGCCGCGCAGGCCGCCGGGGCCGGGCGGCACCGGCTGCGGCTCGTGCTGCACCCGGACGGGCGCACCGAGCTCTCGACGGCGCCGGCGGGCCCGCCGCAGCCCGTGCCGGCCCGGCTCGACCCGGTCTGCCTGCCCGGCGGGCTTGGCGAGCGCAAGTGGGCCGACCGGCGAGCCCTGGCGCGCTGGCGGCGGCCGATCGTCGGCCTCGTCGTGGACGCCGACGGCGCGGTGCTCGAGACCTCCTCGGCCAACGTCTTCCTCGTCGAGGACGGCCGCTACTGCACGCCGCCGGCCGACGGGCGGATCCTGCCCGGCGTGACGCGGGCGCACGTGCTGGCGCTCACCGGCGCGGTCGAGGAGGAGTTCGACCTGCCGCGCCTGCGGGCGGCCGACGCCGTGCTGCTCACCTCGGCGATCGCGCTCGTCACGCCCGTGGGAGCGGCGGGGGCGCCGCTGGCTCGAGCGCTCGCTCGACGGGTACTGTCGGGCGCCATGGCCGTCACCAGCGCCGGCATCCTGCTCTGGCGCCGCCGGGAGGCGCTCGAGGTCCTGCTCGTGCACCCGGGCGGCCCCTTCTGGGCGCGCAAGGACGATGGCGCGTGGTCGATTCCCAAGGGCGAGTGCGAGTCGGGTGAGTCGCCGCGCGAGCGCGCACTGATCGAGTTCGCCGAGGAGACCGGCGCCGCGCTCGCCGCAGGCGAGCTGCGCGAGCTCGGCGAGGTGCGACAGAAGAGCGGCAAGGTGGTCGTCGCCTTCGCTCGCGAGGGCGACCTCGACCCGGCGACGCTGCGCTCGAACACCTTCGAGATGGAATGGCCCCCGCGCTCCGGCCGGCGCCAGGCCTTCCCGGAGGTCGATCACGCGGAATGGTTCTCCCTCGCGGAGGCGCGCCGCCGGATCAACCCGGCCCAGGCTGCGTTCCTCGATCGTCTAGCGGTTTAATCCCGGGCGTGCGCCGCTCACTCCTCCTGACCCTGCTCGTCGTCCTCGCGACCGCCGCGTTCGCGTTCGCGGCCGCCGGCGATCCGACGCCGGTCACCTACAACGGCGCCGGCGGCGGCTTCGTCGGGCTGCGGCCGACCGGCGTCGGCCTGCCGCAGATCGGGGCCGGCGGAACGATCGGCGCGGGTGAGCTGGCGAGCGTGCTGCGCAACTATCACGACTCGGGTCGCTACGACCGCGACCTCGCAGCCGTGGTCGCGTCGGCACGGGCCGACCTGGACAAGCGCCTCGACCAGGCGGCCAACCCCGCCAAGAAGGTCTGTCGGAGGCGCTACCTGCCCGTCGCGAGGCGCCCCCGCCTGTACCGCCGCCGGCGCGTGTGCAGCCTGCAGCCCCAGCCCGCGATCACCGGCAAGCCGGCGATCGTGCTCGACATCGACGAGACCTCGTTGTCGAACTACTCGTCGCTGGCGACGGCGAACTTCACGAGCGCGGGCCTGCTGCTGCCCGCCGCGCTCGGAACCGGCGCGGTCATCGCCCCGACGCTCTCGCTGTTCAAGCACGCCAAGGACGAGCAGGTGGCCGTCTTCTTCGTCACCGGCCGCCCGGCGGCCGTCTCCGGGCCGACGCAGACGAACCTCAAGGCCGTCGGCTTCAGCGGCTGGGACGGGCTGACCTTCAAGCCGGGCGGCGTCGGCACCGCGACCTACAAGGCCGGCGAGCGGGCCAAGCTCGAGCAGCGCGGCTACGACATCCTGGTCAACGTCGGCGACCAGGAGTCAGACCTCGACGGCGGCCACGCAGACCGGGCGTTCAAGCTCCCGAACCCCTTCTACTTCATCGCGGACTCCTGAGCGGTCTAGGGAAACGATGGTCGAGCAGCGCGCCTGGCTCCCCCGCCGCTACATCCGCCATCGATCCACCCCGCCCGCATCAACCGACGAGCTCGCCGACCAGCGCGGCGTAGGCGTCGATCGCGGCCGCGAGGTCCGCCTCGTCGGCGTCCTCCGCCCGCGAGTGCGAGACGCCGCCGCGCGTGCGGGCGAAGACCATGGCGGTCGGGACGCCGGCGCGCGCGACCGCTGCCGCGTCGTGCAGGGGCCCCGAGGTGAGCGGGCCGTGGCCCGTCAGCTCGCGGACGCGCTGCACCAGGGCCGGGTCGAAGGCCACCGGGTCGATCTCCCACAGCGGGTCGCGCTCCAGCGTGCAGTCCTCCGGGTCGGCGGCCGCCAGCGCGAGCGCGACGGACCGCGAGTCCAGGCGGTCGAGCGCCTCGAGGTCTGCGTGGCGCAGGTCGAGCGTGAGGCGCACGCAGCCGGCGATCGCCGTCGGCGTCGCCGGGTCGGTGCGCAGGGCGCCGATCGTCGCGAGGCCGCCCGCCGCCACGGCGGCCGCACGCACGCCGACCACGAAGCGCGCCGCGGCCTGCAGTGGATCGCGGCGGCGGTCCATCGGCGTCGCGCCGGCATGGCCCGCGCGCCCGCTGAAGACGAGCTCTGAGCGCCGCACGCCGAGGCAGCCGTCGACCGCGGCCGCCGCCTGGCCGAGGTCGTCGAGCACCGGGCCCTGCTCGATGTGCAGCTCGACGTAGGCGGCCGCGCCGGCGAGCTGCGCCGCCGCCTGCGGCATCTGCGCGAGCTGCACGCCGTTGTCGGCGAGGACGTCGACCAGCCGCACGCCATCGGCGTCGCGCAGCTGGGCGGCGGCGGCCGTGTCGAGCAGCCCCGCCGTCGCCGACGAGCCCAGCAGGGAGTGCCCGAAGCGCGCGCCCTCCTCGTCCGCCCAGTCGACGAGCGCGAGCGTGCGGTGCGGCCGCGGAGTCGCACGCAGGACCTCGGCCGCCGCGAACAGGCCCAGGCAGCCGTCCAGCCACCCGCCCTCCGGCACGCAGTCGAGGTGGCTTCCGACCACCACCGTCTCCGGGCTGTCGCCCGCGACGCGCGCCCACAGGTTTCCGGCCGGGTCGCGCTGGATCGTCGCCGCGGGAACCTCGGCGCGCAGCCAGCCGAGCAGGCGCTCGCGCTCCTCGCGCCACACCGGGCCCCACGCCACGCGCCTGCCGCCGCTGCGCTCATCCAGCGCCCGCAGGCGGGTGACGACCGCGCGGGCGTCCACGCGCTCGCTCAGCTCGCCGGCTCCCGGATCAGCTCCATCGTCGAGCAGTGCACGCCGCCGCCGTTTTTGTGGAGCTCGTCGTAGGGGACCGTGAGGACCTCGACGCCGGCGGCGGTGAGGATCTCCGCCGTCCGCGGCGAGCCCTCGGCCATCAGGACCCGGCCCGGGCGCAGGCACAGCGCGTTGAGCGCCCACGGCTCGGTCGGGTCGGGATGGATGAGCTCGATCCCCTCGCGGCCGAGCTCCTGCAGGAACCCGTACGGCAGGCCGGGGGCGTCGACTAATGCGCGGGCGACGTCGACCATCGCCAGGTGCAGGTCGAGGTGGATCGTGTACCCGGGCAGCGGGACCACGAGCAGCTCCCACCCGATGCGCGCCAGCACCTCGCGCAGCTGGCGCGCGCCCTCCTCGTTGCCGCGGATCGACGTGCCGAAGGCCGCGAGCCCCGGGCGCAGCTTCACGAACGAGCCGCCCTCGAGCGTGCCCGTCCCGGTGATCGTCGAAAGGATTGGCAGCCCCTGCGCCGCGATCTCCCGTGTCACGGCCGCCTCCTCCCCCCGCCGCGCGCGGACGGCCATGCGACCGATGATCGCGCCCCCGGGGACCGTGATGAGCGGATCGCGCGCGTAGACGGCCTTGGTGAAGCGCGTGTCGAGCGGCTCGGCGGCCACCACCTCGACGCCCTCGTCGCGCAGCGCCTGCACGAGGCCGGCGTGCTGTCCGGCCACCAGGTCGAGGTCCGGCGGGCGCCGGTCGGTCCAGTACCAGCGGCCGGCGGGATCGACGAGGGCCTGCGCCGCCTGGTCCCAGGCATCCGCGCGGACGGCGGCGAGCTCGCGGCCCGGCCGCCGCACGAACACCTTGCGCAGCGGGCCCACCTCGTCCGCCGCGCCCCACTCGGCGCCCCAGATCGCTTCCAGCTCGTCGTGAAACGGCGGCTCGGCGGCGCCCTCGAGCCGGGTCTGGTGCAGGTCGGGCGGGCCGGTCACCGGGGGCACGCTACCGCGCCTAGGATCCCGCCCGTGACGCACTCCGACTCCGAGGGGAACCGATGAAGTGCCTCTATCAAGCCGTGCCGGCGTGTGCGGTCGCGGCGCTCCTGGCCGTCGCGGGCTGCGGCGGGCTGTCCAAGGACGACCTCGCCGCCAAGGCCAACGCCATCTGTGCGAGTTACGCCAAGCAGGGCCAGGCGCTCGGCAAGCCCAACTTCGACGATCCGGCCGCGGCGGCGGCGTACTTCACCAAGGCCCGTGACCTCGCCCAGCGCCAGCAGAAGGAGCTGACGGCGCTCGAGCCGCCCGCCGAGGCCAGGCGGGACTACAAGGCGATGACCGACGCGCTGCAGACCGCCGTGGCGCTGCTCGGCCGGCTCGCGGACGCCACCAGGGCCAAGGCCAACAAGCAGAAGCTGACCCTCGCCCAGCAGCTGCGGCCGCTCGCCACCAAGGTCTCCAACGCGGCGGGCGCCGTCGGCGCGAAGGCCTGCGGGAGCGGCAGCTGAACGCCGGACGTGATCGAATGAGGCCTGATCGTGGCCGACCGCGCTGACCTCGAGTTCACCTATTCGCTGACCGATCGGATCGTCCGGCTCAGCCTCGGCGAGCTGGCGGACTTCAGCGGCGCGAAGTTCGACGGCGACTTCTCGCTCAGCCTGGAGGAGGCCCAGCACCGCAAGCACGCCTACGTGGCCGAGCAGATCGGCATCGGCCCGGACAAGCGCGTGCTCGACCTGGGCTGCGGCTGGGGGCCCCTGCTGGCCGACATCCGCCGCCGCGGCGCGCAGGGCGTCGGGGTCACGCTCTCCTCCGCCCAGGCGCGGGCCTGCCGGCGCCACGGCCTCGACGTCCACATCCACGACGCCCGCGCGGTCGACGTCGCCTCGTTCGGGCGCTTCGACGCCGTCGCGAGCCTCGGGGCCTTCGAGCACTTCTGCTCGCCCGAGGAGTACGCGGCGGGACGGCAGGAGGAGATCTACCGCTCCCTGTTTGCCAACGTCGCCGAGATGCTGCCCGAGGGCGGCCGCTTCTTCTTGCAGACGATGGTCTTCGGCCGCAACATGATCGGCGTCGACGACGCCTCGCTCGATGCTCCGCGCGAGTCGGACGCCTGGTACCTGGCGCTGCTGCGCGCGCAGTTCCCGGGCTCGCTGCTGCCGTTCGGTGACGAGCAGGTCGTCCGCTGCGCCGAGCCGCACTTCCGGCTCGTCGCGAGCACGAGCGGCCGGCTGGACTACATCGAGACGATCAAGCGCTGGCGGGCGCGCTTCGCCGAGCCCAGCCCGCGCAAGACCCTGGTCAAGGCGCGTCTGGTCCCGCGCTGGCTGACCAGTCGCGACTTCCGGCTCGCCTTCACCTCCGGCGCGAGCCCCAACAGCGTGTGCTTCGAGCGCGAGCTGCTCGACCACTTCCGCCTGGTCCTCGAGAAGCCGCCGGCGGCCTGAGGCCGGGCGGCGCTGCGCTCGGGCGCCGGCGCTCTGCGAAGCTGGTCGGAGATGCTCGCGCACCTGGTCGCCGCGTACGTCCACGTGCATCTCCATGGGCCGCGCATCGACTACCTCGCCGTGGCCGGCGGCGCGATCCTCAGCTGGGCGGGGCTCGCGGGCCCGGGGGAGGCGCTGCTGATCGCCGCGTCCGTGGCGGCCGCTCGCGGCCACGTCGACATCGGCGGCATCGTGGCGGCGGCGTGGGCGGGCGCCTTCGCCGGCGGCATGATCGGTTGGCTCGTCGGCCTCAAGGCCGGCCGGCCGCTGATCACCGCGCCCGGCCCGTTCGTCCGCCTGCGCCGCCGGGCGGTGACCTCGGGGGACCGCTTCTTCCGGCGCTTCGGCGCGCTCGCCGTGCTCTTCGCCCCGTCGTGGGCCGCCGGCGTCAACGGCATGGGCCCGCGCCGCTTCATCCCGGCCAACGCCCTCGCGGCCCTCGTGTGGGCGGCGGGGATCGGCTACGCGTCGTACTTCGCGGGGCCGGGAGTGACGGAGCTGGCCGACGACGTCGGCCTCGTGGGCCTCGTGATCGTGGGCCTTGCGATCGTCGCCGGGGTGCTCGCGGGACGCCGCCGCCGCGACCCTTCGTGAGCCCTGCGAGGCGCCCCGCAACCGGGGCGCCTGCGGAGCGTCACGTCACTTGCTCGCCTTCGCGCGCGTCTTCGCCCCCTTCTTCGCTGCGGTGCTGCGCTTGGTGGCGTTGCGCTTGCGGGTCGCGGCGGCCTTCTTGGCCGCGGCCTTGCGCCTGGCTGGGCCGTTGGTCGCGCGGTCCTCGATCTCGTTGGCCAGGCCGCGCAGATCGGTGACGACCTTGCGCACCTGGCTCGGAGGCTTGGAGCGGCTGCGCGTGGTGGCGACCGCTCCGGCGAGGGACTTGGCGACCTTCTTGCGCACGCCCTGCGCGTGCAGATGCTCGGCGAGCTGATCGACTCGGGACTTCGCCATACGGGATGGTTCCTCTCGGAGTTGGTGGGTGGTGAAGAGGGCTCTACCCCAGGTGGGGCGCGGGAACTCTCCTGCAGGTAGCGCCCAGGTCGCACCCGGCTCAAGGCGGCGAGGCGGGCTGGATCCCCGAGACCAACCGCGGCATGACTCGCGGCCTCGAGGCCATGGGCGGCGAGGTCGTCAAGCGCTTCCGCGTCTACGAGCGCGAGCTGTAGCATCCCGCTGCCGATGACCGGCGGTGCCGAGACCAAGAGCTGTCCGCGCTGCAGCGGACGGGGCAAGTACGCCGATCCGACCCGCGACCCGCTGGTGTCGATCACCTGCGAGCGCTGCGACGGCTCCGGGGAGGTCCCCGCCGACGCGCCCGACGAAGAGCCGGTACAGGAGGCCAAGCAGGTGCCCTTCGGCGACGGCGGCGACTCGTAGTCGTTTCGTTCCACGCACCAGGCCGGCAGGCACCCGTAGAACGTTCTGGCTGACTATCGACCGATTCGTTCCACGGCAAACACGCTGAGGACGTTATGGCTGATAGTCGGCCACAACGTTCCAGACCCCCGCCAGGTCGGACCGGGCGGAGCAACACCGCCCCGGCCCAAGGCAGCACAGCGTTCGCCCGCGCTGCCGCATGCACGTCAACGCGGTTTCGACACCGCGATCAGCTGCTGGGAGCGTCGCTCGGCGGTGGCGGTGAAGGAACGCGCCACGAGCCACAGCACCACGAAGCCCGCGGCCCCCTCGATGACGCTGTCGGCGCCGAGCCCGACGAGCGCGATCGACCCGGCGGCCACGCCGGCGCCCACGGCGACGACCGCCTCGACCACGTGCCAGGCGACGCCCAACCAGGCCAGCCGCCGGGCCCGGCGCACCAGCGGGACCCGTTCGGCCCCGGCCCCGGCGCGGGCCGGCGGCGCCGGATCGAGCGGGAGGCTGACGGGGCTACTCATCGGGCCAGAAGGCGTCGTGTCCCTGGGACTCCGCCGCGT
>JBBQBV010000153.1:0-8884 GCA_038318085.1 Solirubrobacterales bacterium | reverse complement strand
TTGGCCGACGGGCTGCTGTCGTTCGATGCGCGCGGCTATGCGCTGACCGACGCGGGGGCAGATCTCGGCCGGCGAACGTTCGCCGAGGAGTTCGCCGATCTCACGCGCCCGGGGCACGGCGAGTGCGACGAGGACTGCTGGTGTCACGACTCGCCGGAGGCGGCCGCGGACTGCCTGGCGGAGCGCAAGGGCCATGTCCCCGGTTGATCCCGGGCCGCTGATGCCGCGCAACTTCCTGCGCCCGTGCATCCTGCTGTTGCTGCGCGAGTCCTCCGCGCACGGCTACGACCTGCTCGAGCGCGCGCAGGCGTTCGGGTTCACGCGCGCCGACCCGGGCGGCCTGTATCGCACGCTGCGCGCACTGGAGAAGGAAGATCTCGTGCGTTCCGCGTGGGAGCCCTCACCGCAGGGCCCGGACCGCCGGATCTACGAGATCACGCGCCCGGGCGCCGAGCGCCTGCACGAGGCCGCGCAGTCGCTGCGCGTCACCGCCGACGTCCTGGACCGCTTCGTCAGCCGCTACCTCGAGTTCGTCGCGCTGCCGCGCGAGGCACCCGAGCACGCACCCCAGACCTAGGCCTGGATCCATCCACCGGTGATCGGTGTCGTCATGGCGCTGCAGGCCGAGTCAGGCGCGTCGTCGGCCGGGCAGCGGCGCTACGAGCGCGCCTCGACCGCCGCCACGCCGCCGTCGACGAACGTGCGGGCGAGCTCTGAGACGGCCTGCACGACCGCGGCGTCCGGAGCGTGATCGAAGGGCGACACGCCGGCGCGCTCCGCACCCATCATGGACTCGTCGAACGGGATCTCGGCCGCGATCTCCAGCCCGTGCTTGGCGGCGAACTGGTGCACGGCGGCGCTGTCGCGCTCGTCCTTGATCTTGTTGGCCACCAGCGCGATCCGCTTGAGGCCGAGGTCGGTCCCGAGCGCCGCCATCCGGCGTCCCGTCTCGAGCGACTTGAAGTAGGGCTCGACCACCACGAGCATCGCGTCGGCATACAGCGCCGTGCCGCGCGAGAGGTGCTCCGGAGAGGCCTCGGTGTCGAGGATGCAGACATCGTCGGCGCCGACTCCAGAGGCTTCGATGACGCTACGGACCGTAGCGTGCATGGAGCACAGTCACCCAGTGCCCGCGTGCTGCGGGTGGGCCATGACGAGCAGCTTGACGCCGTCCGGCCCTTGGAGCGAGTGCGACTCGCAGATCTCCTCGAGGCTGTACTTCAGGCTCGTGCCCTCGCTCGAGCGCACGAGCAGGTTCGACGGCAGCACCGGCATCGAGCTCATGCGCTCCGCCGGGATGCCCAGCGTCAGGGCGAGGTTCGGGTTGGAGTCCCCGTCGATCGCCAGCACGTTGTGGCCGGAGCGCGCGAGCAGCCGTGCGAGCGTCCCCGAGATCGAGGTCTTCCCAGAACCGCCCTTGCCTGCCACCGCGAGTTTCATCCTCGCCCATGCTAGCGGATGTGTCGGTCCACTAACTGCATCCCGCACCGAGTGCGGGCACGGCACGCGGTAGCATCACCGCGGTGACGTCGAGCCGGCTCGAGACCGACCCCGATGCGGCTCCGCTCAGCCCCACGCTCGAGGATGCGTGCCACCGCTGGTCGGCGCGACCCGCCATCACGTTCGACGGCACGACGATCACCTACGGCGCGCTGTGGGACCGCGTGGCCGCGCTCGCGGCGTCCTACGAGCGCCTGGGAATCGGCAGGGGCGACCGGGTGCTGTGCCAGCTGCGCAACTGTCCCGAGCAGATCGTCGCCATCGCCGCGGCCTGGATGCGGGGGGCCGTGCACGTGGGTGCGGACAACGACCTCACCGGGCCCGAGCTCGCCCGGCTCGTGCAGCGCCTCGGGGCCGCGGCGCTGCTCTTTCAGCCGCGCGGCGACGCCCCCGAGGCCTTGGCGCCGTTGGGAGTCGTCGCGGACGCGTGCCCCGGCACGCGTCTCGTCGTCCACGGACCCGCCGCCGAACCGCACCACTCGCTCGAGCAGCTCATGGCGCAGGGCGGGAGCGTGTCAGCCGAGTCCGTGGGGCCGCTGGAGACCGCCGTCCTGTTCCTCACGTCCGGGACGACGGGCGAGCCGAAGGCGATCGTGGAGAGCCGGTCCGCGCACTGGGCGAAGATGCAGATGTTCGCCGACGGCTTTCTTCCGGGAGGCGACGACGTCCACCTGCTGTACCTGCCGATCTCCCACGTCTTCGGCTTCAGGCTGGCGCTCCTGGCGCTGCTGCGCGGCGGGCGCCTGGTCCTGCTCGAGCGCTTCTCGCCGGGCCGCGCGCTGGAGCTCGTCTCCCAGGAGCGCGTGACGGTCCTCCCGGGCGTCCCGACGCACCTGCGGCTGCTGCGCGGCGAGTACGACCCGGCGCGCCACGACGTCGGCAGCCTGGGCTGGGTGCTGTGCGCGGCGGCCGGGTTGCCGCGCACGCTGGCCGAGTGGGTCTACGAGACGCTGGATGTCCCCATCATGTTCGTGTACGGGTGCAGCGAAGGGTTCACCACCCTCACCAACCGCGCCGAGGACATCCTCGCCGGCTCGGTCGGCAACACGGTGTTCCGGGGCCCCCCCGGGACCCCGGCCGCCGGCACCGTGCGGATCCTCGACCCCGCGACCGGCACCCCTGTGTCCAGGGGCGAGACCGGCGAGATCGCGTACGGGGCGCGGCGGCCGGTGACCTACTGGGACCACCCGGAGGTCGCCACCGACGGCTGGTATCGCACCGGGGACCTGGGGCACGTCGACGAGGCCGGGCGCATCTACATCACGGGCCGGCTCAAGGAGCTGATCAACCGGGGCGGGCTGCACGTCTCGATGACCGAGGTCGAGATGGCGCTCATCCGCCACCCGGGCGTCGCCGACGGCGCGGTCATCGCGGTTCCCGACCCCGTGCTCGGAGAGGCCATCTGCGCCTGCCTGCGGCCGGCCGGCTCGAGCCCGCCCGACCTGGCCGAGCTCCGGGGCTTCTTGGGCGATCAGCTCGCGCGCCACAAGCTTCCGGACGAGCTGTGCGTCCTCGAGGCGATCCCGAGGACGGACATCGGCAAGGTCGACCGCCGCGTGCTCTCCGCCCAGGTGCTGGGCGGCGACGTGGCGCGCCAGCGGGCGCGCGGCTGAAGGCGGGCCATGGCGGCGCCCGCGTCTTCGCAGCGCGTCCGCGCAGGGACCGCCGACTCACCGCCGGCGGGCGAGCCCGACGCCGTTCGCACGCAGGGGCTGACCAAGGTCTATCCGGGGCCCGTCACGGCGGTCGACCGCCTGGACCTGTCGGTGCACGCGGGCGAGATCTTCGGGCTCCTCGGACCCAACGGAGCGGGCAAGACGACCACCGTCGGGATGCTCACCACCCGGATCGTGCCCACGGCCGGCACGGCGTGGGTCGACGAGGTCGACATCGTCGAGGACCCGCCCGGCGCCCGGCAGGCGTGCGGCGTGGTCTCGCAGGGCAACACGCTCGACCGCGGCCTCACGGTCCGCGACAACCTGTACTTCCATGGTCGCTACTTCGGCATGGGCTCACGCGCGGCGCGCGAGGCCGCCGACCGCTGGCTCGAGGCGTTCCAGCTCGCGCACCGGGCCCGGGTCCGGGTCGACACGCTCTCGGGGGGCATGGCCAGGCGGCTCATGCTCGCGCGGGCGATGCTGCACGGCCCCCGCGTCGTGTTCCTCGACGAGCCCACCGCCGGGCTGGACCCGCAGAGCCGCCTGGCCCTGTGGGACATCATCAACGCGATGCGCGCCGCCGGCCAGACCGTCCTGCTGACGACCCATTACATCGAGGAGGCCGACCAGTTCTGCGACCGCGTCGCGATCATGGATCACGGCCGCATCCTGGCCCTCGACACGCCCGGCAACCTCAAGCGGTCCCTCGGCGCCGGCGTCACGGTGACGCTGAAGGCGGAGGGCGATCGCAGCGGCCTCGCGCGGCTGTTGGTCGGGCTCGCAGGGGTGACCGTGGCGGCCACCGGCGACGACTCGGTGCGGCTGCACCTCGACAATGCGGATGGGCGCCTCGCCGGCGTGATCGGCGCGACTGAGCGCTGCGGCTTCCCGCTCTCAGACGTCTCCACCGACCAGACCACGCTCGAGACGGTGTTCATCAACCTGACGGGCCGGGCGCTGCGCGAATGACCGCGGCCGAGAGCGCGATCCCGGCGACCCGGGCCGTGGCACGCTCGCCTCGCCGGGCCGCGTGGGTCGCGTTTCGCGGCTTCGTCGCGCGCGACCTCACCGTGCTCGATGGGAACCTCGTGCGCTTCGTGCCGAGCGCGGTGATGCAGCCGCTGCTGCTCGTCTTCGTCTTCACCTACCTGTTTCCCGCCATCGGCATGAGCGTCGGGGGAAACGCCGGCGGCCAACGGTTCTCCACCACGCTGCTGCCGGGCGTGCTCGCCCAGTCGATCCTCTTCGTCGGCATCTTCAGCGTCGGGATGAACCTGATCCTGGAGATCGACGCCGACGAGCTCGAGGACCGCGTGCTGGCGCCCGCGCCGATTGCCACCGTCGCGCTGGCCAAGATCGTCGCCGGCGCCCTCCAGGCCTTCCTCGCGGCGCTGATCGTCTTCCCAATCGCCGCGTTCTTGCCCTCCACCGGGATCCACCTCTTCGCCGACTGGCCGGTGCTGCTCACCGTCATGCCGCTGGCGTGCGTCACCGCCGCCTCGCTCGGCCTCGCGCTGGGCGTCGTCTTCGACCCGCGCTCGGGCCCCTGGCTGTTCAGCGTGGTCGCCCTGCCGCTCGCCTTCTTCGGGGCCGTCTTCTATACCTGGAGCAGCCTCGACCCCGTCCCCGTCATCCACTACGGCGTGCTCGCGAACCCGCTGATCTACATGAGCGAGGGGCTGCGGGCCGGCACGGTCGCGGGCATCCCGCACATGTCGCTCGCCGCGGTGTACGCCGCCCTGATCGGCTTCACTACCCTGTTCGCGACGGTCGGCGTGCGCGGGTTCCGCCGCCGGGTCCTCAGCTGAGAAAAGAGACAGCCATCAAGCGCCTCGGGACCGTCACCGTCATCGCCCTGATCGCCGCCGCGGCCGCCCTGGTGACCTTCAGCCGGCCCGAGCGCCGGGGGTGTGCGCTCGCCGGCCAGCGCGACGCCTCCTACCAGGCCCGTTTCAGCGGCACCGTGAGCGTGGTCCGGGCCCGTCACGACCTCCTCGTCACGCACAACGGCAGGCCGGTGAAGGGGACCCGCCTGTGCGTCAATACCGAGATGATCGGCATGACCGGGATGGGCTACACCGACAGCGGGCGCGAGATCGCCCCCGGCCGCTACCAGGTCGCCTTTCAGTTCGGGATGGCCGGCACCTACCGGGGCAACGTCGTCGTGGACGCACACGGCCACGAGGTCTCGATCCCGATGAACTTCAAGGTCGTCCCTCCGGGCAGGTGACAAACGTCGGGGGGCGCGCCGCGCTCGTGGTCGGCGCGGGGCCCGTCGGCCTGACCTGCGCGCTCGCGCTGCGCGGGCTCGGTGTGGACGTCGCCGTGTTGGAGGCCGAGCGCGACGACCGGCTGCGCCCGGGCAGCCGCGCGATCTACGCGCACAGGGCGTCGCTGCAGCTCATGGAGCGCATCCAGCCCGGTCTCGGCCACCAGATCGGCAGCGACGGCCTGGTGTGGCCGGCCAAGCGCACCTTCTGGCGCGGCCGCGAGGTCTTCGCCCGGACCTATCCCCCGCCCGTGCCGGACCGGCTGCCGCCGTTCACGAGCCTGCCCCAGACCCGGATCGAGCACCGCCTGGTCGAGGCCTGCAAGGCGGCCGGGGTGCAGCTGGTGCGGGGGGCAGAGGTCGACGCGATCGCTGTGCTCCCCGGCGGCGTGGAGGTCACGACCTCGGCGGGCGCGACCTGGACGGCCGGCTACGTCGTCGGCGCGGACGGCGCGCGCTCGGCCGTCCGGCGCGGGATCGGGGTCGCCATGGAGGGCAGCCGATCCGAGAACGCGTTCGTCGTGGTCGACGTCGTCGAGGATCCGGACGAGCCGACACCGCCCGCCCGCGTCTTTCACTACCAGCACCCCGCGGTCGGCGGGCGCAACGCCCTGCTCGTGCCGTTCGCCGGCGGCTGGCGGGCCGACCTGCAGTGCCGCCGCGGGGACGATCCCGCGCGGTTCGGCAGTGCCGAGGGTGCGGGCGCGTGGGTCGCCCGGGTGCTGGGAGAGCGCTACGCGGAGCGGATCGGCTGGGTCTCGACGTATCGGTTTCTGCAGATCGTGGCGGGCGCGTTCGCCGACGAGACGCGCCGCGTGCTGTTGATCGGCGACGCCGCGCACCTGTTCGCGCCGTTCGGGGCGCGCGGCATGAACTCCGGAATCGCCGACGCGTTCGCCGCGGCGGCCGCCATCGCCACCGCCGTCACGGCCGCCGACGCCGAGGCGGGCAGGGAGGCGATCGACCGCTTCGCGACCGAGCGCCGCGCCGCGGCGCTGGCAAACCGGGAGGCGGCCGGTCAGGCGCTGGCCGCCATGCAGTCGCGCCGCCCGCGGATGTGGTTCAAGCGGCGCGCCGCGGCGGCGCTCGCCCCGCACTCAGAGCGGGCGGGGTCGTGGCTTGACTCCGCGCCCTACGGACCGCGGCTGCGCGACGCGCGCCGGCCGGCGGGCGCCACGGGCTACTGATCGCCGGGCGGCAGCGGGCGCGGCCTGAGCCGCTCCCGGGGCAGGCCGGCGCCGACCACGAGGGCGCCGAGCGCCGCCTTGTCGACCTTGCCGAGCTTCGAGCGCGGCAGCGAATCCAGCACGCACAGCTCGTCGGGAAGCTTGTGCCGGGCGAGTCGCTGGGCGAGGCCGGAGCGGATCTCGGTCAGGGTGGGCAGCCGGTCGCCCGTCGCAACGACGCACGCGCAGATGGCCTCGCCCAGGACGGGGTCCAGCGCGGGGATCACGGCGCACTCGGCGACCCCCGGCTGGCCGGCGAGCACGGCCTCGATCTCGGCCGAGGCGACCTTGAGCCCGCCCCGGTTGACCACGTCCTTCAGGCGCCCGGAGACCGTCAGGCATCCGTCGGCGTCGAGCCGTCCCAGATCGCCCGTGCGGTACCACCCGTGGGCGGCCACCGCGGGCTCGTCCCAGTAGCGCACCGCCGTCGCCGCCCCGTAGGCGACCTCGCCGACCTCCCCGGTCGCCAGGAAGGCCATGCGCTCGGGGTCCAGGATGGCGACCGACCCCGTGGGCGGCGTGCCCGGCGGTCCTCGAAACACGGTCCGGCCGGCCGCGCCCCGGCGGATCTCCCCAGGGTCGGTCGTCAGGGTCACGAAGCCCTCGCTGCACCCGTAGACGTGCATCAGCTCGACGTCGAGCCGGTCGTAGAGCTCGTCGATCAGCGCCGGCGGAGGCGGCGCGGCGGCGAAGGCCATCGCCCGCACACCGGCCAGCGCGTCGGGCTGCTCGCGCAGGTGGCGCAGCAGCAGCGTCAGGTGGGTCGGCGTGCCTGAAAGGACGCTGACGTGCTCCTCGCGCGCGAGGCGCAGCGCCGCCTGCGGCGAGAAGCGGTCGAGGAGCACCACCCGGCCCCCGCTCGCGAGCGCCATCAGCGTGAGCTTGAGCCCGAACACGTGGCAGATCGGGAGGTACATCAGATGCACGTCGCCCGGCCCGGGCGCCAGCCCGTCGGCGAAGAGCTGCATCTTGCCCCACAGGGCCGGCAGGGTCTCCATGACGATCCTGGGCCGGCCCGTAGTGCCGGAGGTCAGCACCAGCAGGGCGGTGTCGTCCGGTCCGGAGGGGGCCGGGGGTTGCGGCCCGGGGGCGGGTGCCGCCAGCAGGTCGCAGAGCTGGTGCTCGCCGCCTTCGCCGGGATGCCCGTGGAGGATCGCGACGAGCGAGGGGTGCGCCTCGCGGACGCTGCGCAGCGGACCGAGCGGGTCGCGCAGGTCCTCGGGCGGGGCCGCCAGCACCGCGGCCGGCTGCGTGCGGGTCACCAGGTCGACGAGCTCCGGACCGGTGAGGTCGCGGTGGACGCCGACGTGGATCGCCCCGCACGCCCACGCGGCGCCGACGGCGATCACGTGCTCGGGGCACACGGGAAGCTGGCAGAGCACGCGGTCCCCGGGCCGGATCCCGAACGCGCGGTAGGACCACGAGAGCGCGAGGATGCGCTCCCACAGCTCCGCGTAGGTCAGCGCGTGCCCGCAGTGACTCAGAGCCGGGCGCGCGGCCCAGCGCTTGCACGCGTCGCGCAGTGTCGGGCTGAGCCGGGCGCCCTCCCGGGGTCCCGGTGTACTAGTTGCAAGCGACATATATGCGAGTGGGAGCGGCAACCTATCATGTGGCCGAAGTCAGGATCACGACCGAGCGGGAGCGCACATGCACACCATCATCCGACTGACCAAGCCGCGCCGGCTCGCGGCGCTCGCGCTCGCCGCGCTGCTCGCGGGCTGCGGCTCCAGCGAAAAGGCCAGCGGACCGGCCGCCGACGCCAACGCCACCGACAAGGCCTTCGTCGTCGAGATGATCCCCCATCACCAGATGGCGCTCGACATGGCCAGGATGGCGCAGTCGCAGGCGCAGCGGCCCGAGCTCAAGACCCTGGCCAACAACATCATCTCGAGCCAGAGCGCCGAGATCGCGCGGATGACGGCGATCGCGAAGGGCATCGGCGTCAAGCCCGCCCCCATGAAGCCGGGTTCCATGGCCCCGATGCAAAAGCATGCCGACACCCTCGGCATCCGCATGGACCAGATGGGCATGGACATGAACATGACGACCCTCGACGGCGCCAAGCCGTTCGACCCAGCCTTCCTGACCATGATGGTCCCGCACCACGAGGGCGCGGTGAACATGGCGCGCTCGGAGCTCTCCAAGGGCAAGAACCCAAAGCTCCGGCAGCTCGCGACCAGCATCGTGGCCGACCAGACGAAGGAGATCAACCTGATGAACAAGTGGCGGGG
>JBBQBV010000152.1:0-8889 GCA_038318085.1 Solirubrobacterales bacterium | reverse complement strand
GGTGGGGGCCGCCGCGGCCAAGCTGGCGCTCCTGGCGCTGCTCTCGGGGATCGTGGCGGCAGTGGGGGCGTTTGTCGGCGCCAAGTACTCGCTGCGCGCTGTCTCGGACATCGTGAACGTGGGCATGATCTGGGTGCTGTGGCTAAGCAACGACGCGCCCCTGCGCGGGCGCACTCGGGGCAGGATCGGGGCCTGGGCCCGGAGGCGACTCAGGCGCCCGCCGAGCACCCCGCCTGACCGCCACTACGACGCGTCGCCCATGCCGTCTTCTGGGCGTACCCAGCGGTCTCGGTGTGGTTGATCATGGTCGAGGGCCGTCGGTACGGTTCCTGGTGGGACTTCTTCCTCTGGTACACGCTGTTCTTGGGGTTTCAGCTTGCTGCCACGTGGGCCACCGACCGGGCGATGGATCGCGCCGCGCGCCGGCATGCCAGCCGCTCGTCGTGGGAGGCCGAGCATCGATGGAGGGCAGCCCTCTTTGAGATCCCGGGGCACCCGCCTCGCCGCGCTGCCAGCCGCCGTGCGAGACTACGGTGCATGCCCGCGCTCGCCGGCCTCCTGACCGCCATGATCACGCCCTTCACGGCCGCCGGCGGCGTCGACGAAGACGCCGCCTTGGCCATGGGCCGCCACCTGCTCTCAAACGGCTCGGACGGCCTGGTCGTCTGCGCCACCACCGGAGAGGCCGCCACGCTCGACGACGCGGAGCACCTCGGCCTGATCCGCCTGATGGTGGACCAGCTGGGTGACGAGTGCACGATCGTCGGCGGGGTCGGCTCCAACGACACCCGTCACGCGGCCGCGCTCACCGAGAAGGCCGCCGCGGCCGGATGCGACGCGCTGCTCAGCGTCACGCCCTACTACAACAAGCCCAACGAGCGGGGCATCCGGCGGCACTTTGAGGAGGTCGCCGCGGCAGCCGGCGGCACCCCGGTGCTCGTCTACAACATCCCCAGCCGCACCGCGGTGAACATGGGGCCCGACTTCCTTGCCGACCTTGCCCAGATCGAGGGCATCGACGGCGTCAAGCAGTCCAACAACGACGAGATGCACCTCATCGACGGGCTCGCGGTGTTCGCCGGCAACGACGACCTCCTCGCGCGCGCCCTCGACATCGGCGCTGCCGGTGGGATCTGCGTCTCCAGTCACGTGATCGGAACCCAGATGAAGCGTCTCTTCGACGAACCCGACCGCCGTGCGGAGCTCGACGCCGAGCTGCGCGACGTGTACGCCGCGATGTTCGTCACCGCCAGCCCCGCGCCCGTCAAGGCGGCCCTCGCGCTGATGGGCCACCGGGTGGGCGGGCTCCGGCTCCCCCTCGTCGAGTGTGACGACGCCGAACTCGCCGTCGTCCGTAAGTCCCTGCAGAGGCACGGGCTGCTCGCCGGAGCCTCAGTTTGAGCGCCAAGCTGCGCGTCCTGCCGCTCGGCGGTCTGGGCGAGATCGGCAAGAACATGACGGTCGTCGAGTACGACGGCCGCATCGTGGTCGTCGACCTCGGCCTGCGCTTCCCGACGGCCGAGATGATGGGTATCGACCTCGTCCTGCCCGACTTCTCCTACCTGCGTGACAACGTCGACAAGATCGAGGCGTTCGTCATCACTCACGGGCACGAGGACCACCTCGGGGCGCTGCCGTGGGTCCTGCGCGAGCTCGGCCAGGACAAGGTGCCCGTGACCTACGGCGGTCAGCTGACGATCGCCATGGCGCGCTCCAAGCTCGACGAGCACAAGCTGCGCGACGCCCCGCTGGAGGTCCTCAAGGCGGGCGTGCCCGTCACGGCCGGCCCCTTCACGATCGAGATGGTCCACCTCACGCACTCGATCCCCGACGCGTGCGGGGTCGCGCTGACGACCGAGCTGGGCACGATGCTGATCACGGGCGACTACAAGTTCGACCAGACGCCAGTCGGGGGGCACCCGGCGGACCTGTCGCGGCTCGCCGAGCTCGGTCGCGAAGGTCTTTTGCTTCTGTGTGGGGACTCCACCAACGCCGACCGCCCGGGCTGGTCGCTCAGCGAGTCGATCGTGGGGCCGCACCTGCGCGAGCGCATCGAGCGCGCCGAGGGCCGCGTGCTGGTGACGAGCTTCGCCTCGAACATCCACCGCGTCCAGCAGGTCATCGACGCGGCGATCGCCGCCAAGCGCAAGGTCTCGCTGGTCGGGCGCTCGATGCGCAAGAACGTCAACATCGGCCGGTCGCTCGGGCACATCACGGCGCCCGACGGCATCTTCGTGCAGCCGCGCGAGCTCGGGCAGTTCCCCGACGAGAAGCTCGTGATCATCTCGACCGGAAGCCAGGGCGAGCCGCTGTCGGCCCTGCGCCGGATGGCCTACAACGACCACCAGTCGATCGAGCTGAAGTCCGGCGACACGGTGATCTTCTCCGCCACGCCGATCCCGGGCAACGAACGCGCGGTCAACGAGGTCGTGGACCGCCTGTTTCGCATCGGCTGCGACGTCATCACGGCCGCCGACGCCCCGATCCATGCCTCTGGCCACGGCTATCAGGAGGAGATCAAGCTGATGCTCAACCTGACCCGACCGAAGTACGTCATGCCGATGCACGGCGACTTCAAGCGCCTGCGGCTGCACTCCCAGCTGGCCGAGGCCGTCGGCGTCCCGCCGCGCAGCATCTTCGCGCTCGAGAACGGGACCCCGCTCGAGATCGACGCCAAGGGCGCCCGCGTGGGCAAGCCCGAGAAGAGCGGCATGATCTTCGTCGACGGCGTCGAGATCGGCGACGTCGCGGACGTCGCCCTGCGCGACCGGCGCATGCTCTCGGCCGACGGCATCCTGATCGTCATGGCCACGGTCTCCTCCTCCGACGGCTCCTCGGTCGTCCCGCCCGAGGTCCTCGCCCGCGGCGTCCCGTTCATCACCGGCGACTCCGACAGCTTCATGGACGAGCTGCGCGAGGCCGTCGAGGACTCGCTGGATCGCGCCGCCGACCAGAACCTCAAGGACATCGAGC
Source organism: Solirubrobacterales bacterium (assembly GCA_038318085.1). Taxonomy (GTDB): domain Bacteria; phylum Actinomycetota; class Thermoleophilia; order Solirubrobacterales; family Solirubrobacteraceae; genus DATLGB01. The sequence goes on along the minus strand of JBBQBV010000152.1, from coordinate 5,916 downwards.
CGCTGCAGCAGCACCTGCACGACGATCTCGCCACCTTCATCTACGACCGCCTCAAGCGGCGCCCGATGGTGCTGCCGGTCGTCGTCGAGGTGTGAGGCGCGAGGCCAGCCTTGCATGACGCCGCGGTACGCTCGCGCAACCCGGGTCGCGGTGGAAGTGCCGGACGGCGAGGCGACCCGGTTGGCGGTCGACTCGATCCACGAAGAGCCCTGGGAGTCGTGGTGGCAGCGCGCGTGAGGTGTGGTGGGGCGACGCGCCCGACGAGAACGGGCGCCCGTATCTGGTCGTGAGCCGGGACCCGGCCAACGAGGTGATGCAGCGTGTTCTTGTCGCGCCGGTCACCAAGCGCGTCCGCGGCCTACCCAGCGAAGTGCGGGTCGGAGCCGAGGAGGGCTTGCCCCTGGCGTCGGTCGCATCCTTCGATGACCTGCGGCCCTTCCCCAAGGCCATGCACGGACGAGATCCTCGCCCAGACTCGTCGGTGATAGATGTCGGACGGCGCCGAAGTCGGGCGAGTCCTGATCGAGGCTCGTGAGTTCCCAGCTGTCACGTCTCGAAGGGTGGGAAGGATGAGGCCATCCTGGGGCGCGCGGCGATGACGACTTTGATCCACGCTCAGGGATAAGTCGTGGTTCTCGTCGGCATCCGCCCGGTGCGGTGCCGACGACCCCATTTTCCTGTCGTGACAACCTCGATCTCAGTGTCATTGGGGGATCTGCCGGGAAATCCAGCACCGATGTCGAGATGAGCACTCCACCGCGGTCGAGCTCGCACGATCACGTCCACCGGCAGCGTGACGCGCTCAAACACTGTCAGCCACGCGCCCTCAGCGCTGACTGTCGGATGTTGCAAGCGGCCGGCGGCGCCGTCGTGACCGTACGGTCATAAACCTCTCGACCGCAGTGCGTCGTGCGCGCAGGCTGACACCGGCGGGGCGGGCGGCGTGGTCGTCGGGCTGGCGCCGGGCGGTGAATTCTTCCTCAACGCGGCCGAGCACTCCGCCGCGGCCAACATCGAGGTCCGCGTCGAACGCGCAGGCGACCTGGTGCGCGGCTCGGTCCGCGACGATGGCTGCGGCATGCCGTGCCTCGATCTCCGTGTCATGGCCGGTCAGGACCGCCCGGCTCACCGTCCCAAGCGCGCGCGTTGACGAGGCGGGCAGCTGATCGGCCGCTGGTCACCGTCGGCGTCTGAACGCGACGACAGCCGCCGCGGCCACGAGGCCGAGCAGGCCGGTGCCCGCAATGCCGAAGGTCGTCGGGGCATTCGTCAGCGACGTGAGCACCCCGCCGACCACGAAACCCAGCCCGGGCATGGCGGCGCCGAGCGACTCCAGAAGTCCGGTCACTCGCGCCTGCAGCTCGAGCGGTGTCCTCTCCTGCAGGAGCGTCATGACGGACACCCACTGCACGCCGTTGCCGGTGCCGCCGATCACCGAGAACAGCGACGCTGCCGCCAGGTCGCGTACGAGCGCCATGCCGACGTAGCCGACCCCCACGAGCGCCGTGGCGAGCAGGACGACGACGACTGGCGAGGTACGCTGGGACGCGAGAAAGAGCGCGCTTCCGATGACGATGCCGCCACCCCAGGCGGCCATGAGCACTCCGAAACCGATGTCGCCCGCGTCCAGCGTGACCTTCGCGTACACGACCTCGACCGGCACCACGAGGGTGAAGAGGACGAGCGCCAGCGATTGGAGCCCGAGCAGCGCGCGCAGTACGGGACTGCGTCGAACGTGGACGAGGCCCTCACGCAGACGGGCTCGGAAGGCGCCAGGCTGCTCCGCCGCCGCCGGAAGCCCGCGGCAGGTCAGCATCAGGACCGCCACGATCGCAAAGGATGCCGCGTCAAGCCTCAGCGCCGAGCGCACGCCGAACTCGGAGACCACGATCCCTGCCAGGGCGGCACCGGCGACCGACGCGACCGCGAAGACGATGTTGATCAGGCCGTTCCCAGCCCGCAGGAGCGCCGCGCTGCCCAGCGCATCGGCGACGGCCCCTCGGGTCAGCGCGCGCGCGGCGAGGGCCAGTGTGCCGTCGGCGAGCGCCAGCGCGAGCACCCCGGCCAGGGAGAAGTTCAGCGCGAGCTCGGCAAGGGCCAGGAAGCAGAGCGCCTCGAGGGCATAGAGCACCCCGAGAGAGACCCGCCTCGACAGCTGGTCGACGCGGGCGGTGAGGACGGGCGCGACGAAGGCCGGGACGAACTTCGCTGCGATGAACAGCGCCGCGGTGGCAAGAGGATCGCCGGTCTGGTCGAACACCAGGATCGCGAGCGCCACCGCCGCGAACACGTCGCCCATCTCGTTGATCGAGTAGGAGCTGAGCAGCCGGCCGAAGGGGGCGATGCGCAACGGTGCGAACGTCCCCACCGGGCGCAATGTATCGGCTGGCGGCATCCGCGCAAATTGGTCGCTAAAGGTTTTCCCCCGACGTGCCGAAGCGCGCTACATGAGGATGCGCTCGAAAACGGTGCTGGCGGCGAATCTGGCGTTGCTGCTCGCGGCTGTGGTCATCGGGGCGACGACGACGCACACCGGTGACTGGGACCCGGTCGGGCTGCTCGTCGCGCTGCTCGTGCTCGCGACCGGCAGCGACCTCCTCGCCCTCGACGTGCGCGGCCTGCGCCTTTCGGGCTGCTTCGCCGCGGTCATGCTGGCCGGCGTCCTGCTCGGGCCGGCACCGGCCATCACCATCGCGCTCATGCCGATCGCCGTCGACGCGCTGCGCCGGCGTCCGGATGCGATCACCCTCATCGCAAACCTCGCGACGTTCGCCACCTTCGCTCTGGTCGGGGGCCTGCTCGTGCGCGCTGTGGACGTAACCGCGCAGGCGGACGCCTGGATGGCGGCTTCCGTGATCGTGATCTTCATGGTCACGAACCTGCTGAACTTCGCGCTGATCTACGGATACAGGGTCATGACCCTGGGCTGGAGCTGGCGAGCCGGGCTGCGCGACATGTACGCCCCGGTCGTCCCCGCGCAGCTCGGTATCGGCGTCATGACGGTGGCGATCGTCTTCGCCGTGCGCCACACGGGCCCAGGGGCGTTGGTTGTCCTTGCGCCGATCGTCCTCGTCTTCCAGTGGCTGCTGCGCACCGCGATCGCCGCCTTCGAGCGCGGGCTCGAGCTCGAGGACCGCAATCGCGAGCTGGCCTCGTTGCAGTTCGGGCTGATCAGCGCGATGCTCAAGACCCTGGCGCTGCGCGACAACATGACGGCCCGCCACTCCGCGGCCGTCGCGCGCTACGCCTGTGCGATGGCCGACGAGCTCGGCCTCACCGAGGCCGAGCAGGAGCTGATCCACACCGCCGCGCTCTTTCATGACATCGGCAAGTTCATCTTTTCGGACTCCATTCTGCTGTCCAAGCGCGGGCTCACGGAGGAGGAGTACGCGATCGTGCGCAGTCATCCCGAGGTCGGCGCGGAGGTCATCCAGGGCATCGAGGGCTACGGCGCGGTGGCCGAGATCGTCCTCAACCACCACGAGCGCATCGACGGCCTGGGCTATCCGCACGGCATTGTGGGCGAGGAGATCCCGCTCGGGTCGCGGATCATCGCCGTCGCCGACACCTACGACGTTATCACCGGCCGCGACACCTATCAGGAGCCCCGCTCGACCACGCAGGCCTTCGCCGAGCTGCGCCGGTCCGCCGGCACGCAGCTCGACCCGGACCTCGTCGAGCTCTTCATCGAGCTGATGACCAGTCGCGGAGTCGTGTTCCGCCACGCGGTCGCGGAGGACTTCGAGGCCGAGCTGGCGCTCGAGCGCCGGGTCAGCGCCTACGCCGCCCCTCGAAAAGCGGCATGAACGCTAAAGGTCTGCGGCGTCCCTGCCGATTAAGGCGAGACGGGCGCCTATCGGCGCCCGCTCGAAGAACGACTATGCCTTCCAAGCCATGATTATCCCCCGTCCATAATGGCTCGCGTGCGGTGCGTCAACACCAAGCGAGTGCTGCTGTCTGGTCCACAACAGAACGGACGCTAGGGAGCCTTTCGGTCGGTGAAATGCGAGGTTCCGGACTCCGGAAAACGGGGGTTCGGACCCCTGCCGACTGACGGAAGTGGTTCTTGGCTCTAGGTGGCCCGTCGTGACGTTAGAGCGTCAACGCGCCAACGTCGAAAACCCGCTCAAATAATCGCGGCCGGCGCCGACTGAGCCCGATCAAGGCTGTCAGCAGGGAGACGAACGACGAACCGGGCTCCGCGTCCGGTCATCGCAGGCTCGAGCTCGACCGTGCCCCCGTGGGTCTCCGCGACCGCCCGGACGATCGACAACCCGAGGCCGCTCGACCCCCCGCGGTCAGAGCTCCCGCGCACGAAGCGATCGAACACCCGCACAGCGATCTCCGGAGAGACACCGGGCCCCTCGTCCTCGACGGCGAGGACCACGCTGTCGCCCTCCCGCCGCACAGCCGCCCGGATCGGCGTCCCGGGATCGGTGTGCTTGACGGCGTTCTCCATCAGGTTCAGCACGAGGCGGTGCAGCTCGTCGCGGACGCCCGCGACCATCGCGCCGGGTGACGCGTCGACGCTGAGCTCGTGCCCGGCGGCGACCGGTTCGAGCTCGGCGGCGGCCTCGACCACGACCGAGGAGAGATCGACGGGTCGCTTGGGCGCCTCACGGCCGCGGCCGGCGTCGGCACGGGCGAGCAGGAGCAGATCGGCGACCAGGCGGCGCATGCGGCGCGTCGAGCGCAGCGCCGAGGCGGCGGTGTCGCGCTGCTCTCCGGAGAGCTCCTCCTCGAGCAGCTCGAGGTTGGCGAACACCGAGGTCAGCGGCGTGCGCAGCTCGTGGGAGGCGTCGGCGATGAACTCGCGCTGGCGGGCGAGGGCGGCCTCCGTGTCCGATCGGGCCGAGTCCAGCGAGCGGAGCATGCTCTCCAGCGTGTCGGCGAGCTCGGCGACCTCGTCGGTGGCCGCCGGCTTGGGGATCCGCAGCGAGGGATCACGCGTGCGCTCGATCTTGCGCGCGACCTCGGTGAGCTGGGCGATCGGGGACATCGCCCGGCGAGCCGTCGCCAGGCCGGCCAGCAGCGCCAGCGCCGCGCCGCCGAGGACGCCGATCCCCAGGAAGACGCGCACCCGCGCGACGGTGTCCTGCACGTCGGAGAGCTTGCGCCCGTACTGGACGTAGACCTTGCCGAAGACCAAGAAGCGGACGGGCAGCGGCCGGGTCTCGACGCGGTAGCCCTCGAAGTCCGTGCGCCCGGATCTCGGCGTGCCGAGGAAGGGAGCGCCGTCGGACTGCTTGGCGGCGGCGCCGTCGAGGGTGACGATGCGGACGACCGCGTCCTGCGGCTTGGCGTAGTCCGTCAGGTTCGTGATCGGGCACGCCAGGCGCGTCTCGCAGCTCAACGTGCCGTTCTCGTAGCTCAGGCGCAGGGAGTGCTGCAGCTCGTCGGCGGCGGTGGAGACCTGATGGTCGAAGTCCGAGTACAGCCGCCGCTGCGTGAGCACGCCGATGACCGTCGCGAAGCCCATCAGGATGACGAGCGTCAGGACCGCGGAGCCGCCGGCGAGCCGCCAGCGGATCGGCAGGCGCCTATACGCGGAGAACGTAGCCCGCGCCGCGGACCGTGTGAAGGAGGCGGGGTTCACCACCGGCTTCGAGCTTTCGACGGAGATTGGACACGAAGACCTCGATCGTGTTCGTGATCGAGAAGGGGTCGTAGCCCCAGACCTCGTCGAGCAGGCGCTGGCGCGAGATCACGAGGCGCTCGTTGCGCATCAGGTACTCGAGCAGCTCAAACTCGCGCTGGGTCAGGTCGATGCCCCGCTCGGCGCGGAAGACCTCGTGGGTGTCGGGGTTCAGGCTGAGATCGCCCACCGTGAGCGGCGCCATGCCGCGTGGGGGCCGGCGCCGCAGCAGGGCGCGCAGGCGCGCGAGCAGCTCCTGGCGCTCGAACGGCTTCACGAGG
>JBBQBV010000151.1:0-8912 GCA_038318085.1 Solirubrobacterales bacterium | reverse complement strand
CAGGAGTGGCTGCCAGGGGCCCTGGCGACCGCAAGCGACGGGCAGCTCACGGTCATATGGCAGTCAGTCGTGCGCCAGTACGTCGAGCCGAAGGCCTGGGAGGCGATCGAGCTGACGGTCCGACAGGCGCTCGAGACAGGGCACGTGCGGCCCGTTGTCTGGCTGCGCATGGAGCCGGGCGAGGATCACGTGAGCGGCTTTGGGCTCACGATGCAGGCGGCTCCCGACGAGCCGGGGAGACTCCTGGCTCGTTGCGGCGACCACGGTCCGCCGGTGGCCTGGGAATGCTCCGCGCCGTGAACGCAGGAGGCACGAAGCGAAGGCGCCAAGGGGCAGTCGGCATGTCTCGCGCTCGGTCACCGCGTGGCCGAGGCGACCAGTCGCACGTAGTCCAGGACCGGCTCGGGCAGGCGCGCGGCGACGTCTGCGACGAGGCGCTGACCGGCGACCGGGCCGAGCCGCTCGACGTGGTCGCCGAGAACGACGATGCGCAGGTGGCTCCCAAGCTCCTCCGGAGCGATGCGCGCCGGGCGGGGGACGAGCTGCGCGCTGGCCTCGGCGAAGCCGGCGGCGTCGAGGCGGCGCAGGGTGTCTTCGGGCGTGGCGAAGGTCCAGGTCGCGTCCCCGGGCTCTCCGAGGTCGGCGAGGATGTCGAGCACCGCCCGGATGTTGCCCTGGCCGCCGAACTCGGCCTCCAGCGCGCCGCCCTCGCGCAGGACGGCGGCGAGGTTGGCAAACAGCGCGTCGTGGTCGTCGATCCAGTGAAACGTCGAGGTGGAGACGATCGCGTCGACCGGCCCGTCCAGCGCCAGCGGCGCGGCGAGGTCGGCGTGCACGAGCGCGACCCGCGGGTCGTCCCCGAAGCGCTCGGCGGCCACGTCGAGCATCTGCCGCGACCCGTCGAGCGCGATCACCCGGCCCGCCGGCAGCCGGGCGAGCAGATGGGCGGTGACCTGCCCCGAGCCGCAGCCGGCGTCCAGGACGGTCTCGTCCCCGCGCAGCTCGAGCTTGTCGACGACCTCGAGGCCGCGCTCGGTCATGGGCGCGGCGACGCGGTCGTAGCCGGCGCCGTCCCATTCGCGGGGTGTCACGTGACCACCCAGCCGGCCATCGCCACGAAGTGGCAGGCGGCGGCCGCGATCACGAAGGCGTGAAAGACCTCGTGAAAGCCGAACGTGAGCGGCCACGGATCCGGCTTGCGGCGCGCGTAGACGACGGCGCCGAGCGTGTAGAGCACCCCGCTGGCGGCGATCAGCGCCACCGGCGCGGCGCCGAGGCGGTCGAGCAGCTGGGGCAGCGTGATGATCGCCATCCATCCGAGTCCGAGGTAGACGCCGGCGACCAGCCAGCGCGGCGCGTCGATCCACGCGAGGCTGAAGATCACGCCCACGAACGCCCCGGCCCAGGCTAGCGAGAGGACCAGGACCTGCAGGGTCCCGTGCAGCACGAGGACCGCGACCGGGGTGTAGCTCGCGGCGATGAAGACGAAGATCGTCGAGTGGTCCACGCGGCGCAGCAGCGGGCGCCAGCGCGGATCCCAGCGCCAGCGGTGATACAGCGCGCTGCCGGCGAACAGCGCGCACAGGCCGACGCCGTAGATGATCGCGGCGACGCGCGCCGTCGCGCCGTGGGCCACGATCACGAGGATCACGGCTCCTACGAGCGCGAACCACAGGGCCCAGAAGTGCGACACCCCCCGCAGCAGCGGCGCGATCTCGTGCATGGAGGCAGCCTACGATGCGCCCCTAGATGGACGCCAGCAACACTGCGGGCTACCTCGCGCCGATCGGCCTCACCGCCGATCCCGTCGTCTTCACGCTGACAGCGTCCGGGCTGTCCGTGCTGCTCGTCCGGCGGCTGGAGCCGCCCCAGCGCGGGATGTTCGCGCTGCCGGGCGGGTTCGTGGGCGCGCACGAGGACCCGTCTGCCACCGCCGAGCGCAAGCTGCGTGAGAAGGCCGGCGTCGGCTCGGTGCACCTCGAGCAGCTGCGCACCTACGCCGACCCGGCGCGCGATCCGCGCGGCTGGCTGCCGTCGATCGCCTTCGTCGCGCTCGTGCCGCCGGAGACGCTCCCCGACGAGGTCCCGCCCGAGCGCGACGCCAGCTGGCACCTGGTCTCCGCGTTGCCGGACCTGGCGCTCGACCACGCCCGGATCGTCGACGACGGGCTATGGCGGCTGCGCGCGCGGGTGGGCGACAAGGCGTGGTTCGTGCGCGTCGCTGGACGGCTGCTGCCGGCGGAGTTCACCCTCGCGCGGGCCCAGCGCCTGTACGAGGCGCTGCGCGGCGAGCCGGTCGACGCCGCCAACTTCCGCCGTGACGTGCGGGCGACGGGGCTGCTCGAGGACACGGGCCGCACCGCGCGCGAGGGTCCGGGGCGGCCGGGCGTCATCTACCGTCGAGGACCATGAACCACGTCGAGCTCAGCGTCGGGGACCTGCGCGCCCAGTTCGTCCCCAAGCTGAGCATGATCGGCTCGTCGCTGACCCACCGCGGTGAGCAGCTGCTCGGCCTGCGGGGCGGGCTCGACGCCTGGGGTCAGCGCGGCAAGACGATGGGCATCCCGCTCCTGCACCCGTGGGCGAACCGGCTGAGCGGCTGGTCCTACGAGGTCGGTGGCGTGGAGGTCGAGCTCCCGCGCGGCTCGCAGATGGTCCGCCCGGAGGAGCACGGCCTGCCGATCCACGGCCTGCTGCACGGGGAGACCGCCTGGACGGTCAAGGAGGCGAGCACGACCGAGGTCAGCGCGCAGCTCGACTTCGCGGCTGACAGCCGGCGGATGCGGCTGTTCCCGTTCGCCCACCTGCTGTCGGTGCACGCGGTCCTCGATCCCGTCGGGCTGCTGGTGGAGACGACGCTGACGGCGACCGGCGACGTCCCCGTCCCGGTGGCGTTCGGCTACCACCCCTATCTGGCCTTGCCCGGAGTCCGGCGCGCCGACTGGGAGATCACGTGCACGGTGTCGGAGCATCTCGTGCTCGACGACCACTCCGTGCCAACCGGCGACGTCCGCCACGAGCCGGTCGCCCCGGGGCCCTTGGGCGATCGCGAGCTCGATGACGGCTATCAGTCCGCCACCGGCGCCTGGCTGCGCGTGGCGGGCGGGGGCCGGACGGTCGACCTGCGCTTGTTGGAGGGCTACACGCACGCGCAGCTCTTCGCGCCGCGCTCGGAGGACGTGATCGCCTTCGAGCCGATGACCGCGCCGGCCGACGCGCTGCGCACCGGCCGCGGCCTGCGGACCGTCGCCCCAGGCGAGGCCTTTCGGGCGTCCTTTCGGATCGACGTCTACGGATGACGCTCGTCCCGGCCGGGTAGCCGCCCAGTCGTGACCAGCCCGCTCTCCCGCGCCGTCGCCGAACGGCTCGAATCTCTGCAGTCCCTCGACCCGCCCGCGCAGGCGATCGGCAAGGCCGTGCGCAGCGCCATCCCCGGCGGTCCCGTCAAGGACGCCCTCAGCGGCACCTGGCTCGGGCACCCCCTGCACCCGCTGCTCACCGACGTCCCGATCGGTGCCTACACCAGCGCTGTGATCCTCGACGTGCTGGGGGAGGGCGACGCCGCGACAAAGCTGATCGCGGTCGGGCTGGCGGCGACGCCGTCCGTCCTGATCACGGGCTGGAGCGACTGGGCCGATGCCGAGACCGGCAACGCCCCCGTGCGGCGCACGGGCATCCTGCACGCTGCCGTCAACGGGACGGCGACGGGGCTCATGGCGGCGTCGCTCGCGGCCCGCCGCAACGGCGCGCGCGGGCGCGGGCGGCTGCTCTCGCTCGCGGGCCTGGGCCTGATCGGCGCCGGCGGCTGGCTCGGCGGACATCTCAGCTACGCGCGGGGCGTCGGCGTCGACACCACCGTCTTCGACCCCGGGCCGGAGAGCTGGACGGCGACCGACGTGGCCGACGCCGACCTCACCGACGGCCGCCCCACGTGCGCGCTGGCCGCCGGCGTGCCCGTGCTGCTTGTGCGCGAGGGCGCGGAGATCCGTGCCCTGCACAACCGCTGCACGCACAGGGGCGCCCCGCTCGCCGAGGGCAATTTCGCCGCAGGCACGATCACTTGCCCGTGGCACGGCTCGGTCTTCTCGCTCGCAGACGGCTCGGTGCGGCGCGGGCCGGCGGCCTATCCGCAGCCGGCGTTCGACGCGCGCGTCACCGGGGGGCAGATCGAGGTTCGCCGACGGGCGTCGTGATCGCCCTCACCTTCGACGACGGCCCGCACCCCGTCTGGACCCCGCTGCTGCTCGACGCGCTCGCGGGCGCGCGGGCGCGGGCGACGTTCTTCCCGCTGTCGCCGCGGGCGGCGGCCTACCCGGAGCTCATCGAGCGGATGTTGGTCGACGGTCACGCGGTCGGTCTGCATGGGTGCGCGCATCTCAAGCACCCCGAGTGCTCGGCGGAGGCGGTGGCGGCGGACACCGAGCGCGCCCTGGCCGCCTTCGCCGAGGCGCCGCGCTTGTGGCGCCTGCCCTACGGCATGGCGGCGCCGTGGAGCGCCGACCTGGCCGCCGAGCACGGGCTCGAGATCGTCGGCTGGACCCACGACACGCACGACTGGCGCGGGGACGCGGCGCGGTCGATGCTGGCGGCCGCGCTGCCGGCGCTCGTGCCGGGCGCGATCGTCCTGGCGCACGACGGCCTCGGTCCCGGCGTCCGCCGGTCAAACTGCGAGGAGACGGTGGCGCTCGTCGGGCCGTTGCTGGCGGCGGCGCGCTCGCGCGGGCTCGACCCGGTCACGGTCGACGAGCTCGACGCGGTGCCCGCGGGTCGGCACGGGTAGAACCGCCGTCGTGACGGTCACCATCGACACCCTGGAGCTGATCGCCGCCGGCGCGCAGGAGCGCGACCGCTGCTCCGGGGTCGCGCCCTTCCCCGTCGAGGCGTTCGAGCTGCTGCGCGAGGCCGGGATGCTCGAGCCCGTGGTCTCGCTGGGTGACCAGATCGCGGCCGTGCGGGCCGTGTCGCGCGCCGACGGCTCCGTCGGGCGGATCTTCGACGGGCACGTCAACGCGCAGGAGCGGCTGTCGACGGTGGTCTTCGACGGCCTGCTCGGCGTCTGGGGGGCCGACCCCGCGCCCGGTGAGGGCGACCCCGCGCGCGTGCAGGGCGACCGGCTCGTCGGGGTCAAGACCTTCTGCTCCGGCGCGGGCGGCCTCGACCGGGTCCTCGTCCTGATCGGCGGGGACCTCGTCCACGTCGATCTCTGCGAGGGCGTCGAGGTCGACGACGCCTGGTACCACAGCGCAGGGCTGCGGGCCTCGGTCTCACACCGCGTCGTCTTCTCCGGCGCGCCGGTGCTCGGGAACCTCGGCCCGATCACGGCGCTGCCGTGGTTCCCCCGCGACGCCGTGCGCACCTCGGCCACGTGGGCGGGCCTCGCGGACGCCGCCTTCGCCTCCGCCGTCGCCGCCCTCGCGACGAAGGGCTCGCCGTCCGAGCTCGTCGGCCTGGCCGTCGGGCGCATGCGGACCGCGCGCTCGACGATCGACCTGTGGATGGCCGAGGCGGCGCGCCACGAGGATCCCTCCGCGGCCTTCGCGACCCATCTGCGCGACGCGGTGGCGTCCTCGTGCCGAGCGCTGCTCGACGAGGCCGTGCGCGCGTGCGGCTCGCGCCCGCTGGCGACCGGCGACGGGTTGGACCGCGCCAAGCGCGACCTCGACGTCTTCCTGCTGCAGCACCGGCTCGACCCGCTCGTCGCGCGCGCCGGGCTCGCGGAGCTCGGCGCGTCGTGAGAAATCCCGTCGAGGAGTTCGAGCGCCAGTATCAGGAGCGCGGTGACCCGTGGAACTTCGAGACGAGCGCCTACGAGCAGGCCAAGTACGACCGCACCCTCGACGCGCTGGGCGATCGCACCTACCCGTTCGGCCTCGAGCTCGGCGCGTCGATCGGCGTCCTGACCGAGCGGCTGGCGCCCCGCTGCGGCCGGCTGATCACGCTGGAACCGGCCCCGACCGCCGTCGAGCAGGCCCGCCACCGACTCGAGACCGTCCCGAACGTCGACGTCCGGCTCGGCAGCGCGCCTGAGGACCTGCCCGACTGGAGCTTCGACCTCGTCGTCGGCTCCGAGGTTCTCTACTACTTCTCGCACGACGAGCTGGAGCGGGTGCTCGACGCGCTCGAGCAGCGCATGCCGCGGGCGTCCACGCTGCTCGCCGTCCACTGGCGCGGCCGCGGCACCCACCAGCTCACAGGCGACGAGGTCCACGACGTCCTGCGTCGCCGGTCCGAGCTCGTGCGCGTGCACGGCGAGGTCTACGAGCGCTATCGCCTCGACCGCTTCGAGCGCCGGTGAGCGATGAGCGCATCGTGATCGTCGGCGGCGGTGCCGCCGGCCTCGCCGCCGCGCGCGGCTACCGCGCGGCCGGCGGCGCGGGCACGCTGCTGATGGTCACCGACGACGACCGCCCGCCGTACAACCGGCCGCCGCTGACCAAGGACTTCCTGCGCGGCGAGGCGGGCGAGGAGGCGTTGCCCCTCGACCTCCCGGAGGGGCTCGAGGTGCTCTTCGGCGAGGCGGTCCGGCTCGACGTCGACGCGCGCGTCGTGCATCTCGCCGACCGCCGCCAGCTGCTCTACGACGGCCTCGTCCTGGCGACCGGCGCCGAGCCCGTCCGCCTGCCGCTGCCGGGCGCGGATGGCTCCAGCGTCCATGTCATCCGCACCGTCGCGCAGTCCGCCGCCGTGCGCGACGCCGTTCCCGCGGGAACCCGAGTGGCCGTCATCGGCACGGGCTTCATCGGCTGCGAGGCGGCGGCCTCGCTGGCGATGCGCGGGGCGCGGGTCACGGTCTATGGGCAGGACGACGTCCCGCAGGAGCCGGTGCTCGGCGAGGCGGCCGGGCGGCGGATCGCGGGCTGGCTCACGGATCTCGGGGTCGAGCTGCGCCTGGGCTGCGAGCTGGAGGAGATCCCGCACGCCGACGTCGTGTTGCTGGCGGTCGGCGTGCTCCCGCGCGTCGCGCTCGCCGCGGACGCCGGCCTCCGGTTGGGGGAGGGCGGGCGCGCGATCGCGACCGACGGCGCCATGCGCACCACCGCCGACCGCGTCTTCGCCGCCGGCGACGTCGCCGAGGCCCAGCACCCGATCGCCGGCCGCCCGCTGCGCGTCGAGCACTGGGGCGAGGCGCTCGCGCAGGGCGAGGTCGCCGGCCGCCGGCTCGCGGGCGAGCGCGCCGCGTGGGACGGCGTCCCCGGCTTCTGGTCGACCATCGGCGAGCACACGCTCAAGCACGCCGCCTGGGGGGACGGCTTCGCCGCGTCGCACCTGGTCGACCACGGCGCCGGCGCCTGGACCGTCTGGTACGCAGATGAGGAGGTGCGTTGCGTCGGCGTGCTGTGCCACGAGCGCGACGACGACTACGACCGCGGCGCCGGGCTCATCGCCGCCGGGGAGCCGTCGCCGTGAGCGAGCTGCGCGCCTGCGTCGTGGTTCCGGCGCACAACGAGGAGGAGACGGTCGGCGCGTGCCTCGGCGCGCTGGCGGGCCAGCTCGGCGTCGCGCCCGACGAGTACGAGGTCGTGCTCGTGCTGAACGCCTGCACCGACGACACGCGCAAGGCCGCCCTGGCCGCTGCGGCCGGCACGGCGCTGCGGCTCACGCTGCTCGACGGGCCGGGCGGCGGCCCGGGGCCGGCCCGGCGGGTCGGCATGGATCACGCCGCCGCCCAGCTCCGGCCCTCCGGCCTGATCGGGTCCACCGACGCCGACACGCTCGTCGCTCCGGACTGGCTGCACCGCCAGCTCGAGGCCGTCGCGGCCGGTGCCGACGCCGTCGGCGGCGACATCGAGCTCGACGACGCCGGCCTGCACCCCTTCGTGACCGACCAGCGCCGCCTGCGCGCCGTCGAGCGCCTCGCGGCCGTCCACGCCCACACCCCGCACGCCGAGCATCACCACTTCGCCGGCGCCTCCATGTCCCTCACCGCCGCGGCCTACACCCGCCTCGGCGGCCTCGAGCCCCTCGAAGCGCTCGAGGACGAGGCCCTCGAGCGCGCCCTGCGCCACCACGGCCTGCGTATCGAACGCCTCACCTCCGTCCGCGTCCGCACCTCCGGCCGCCTGGTCGGTCGCGCCACCCGCGGCCTGGCCCACGACCTCGTCGCGCTGGACGCCCTCGCGCGCCAGCTCCCGGAATAGCCTTCCCCGGCAAGCCCCCGTAGCTCAGCTGGATCCGACCCCGACGGCGGGCGCGGGGGACCTGCGACGGCGTGGTCGAGAGGTCCATGAGCACCCGAGCACTGTGACCGGTCCCGATCATGGCATCCCATATAGCATCGACAGGCCATCGGTTGGCGCTTGAGTCAATCCGGCGCGTACGCTTCCGGGCCTTGTCCCCGTAGCTCAGCTGGAAAGAGCGGCTGCCTTCTAAGCAGCGGGTCGCAGGTTCGAGTCCTGCCGGGGACGCTCTATGGCAGGTCGCTGAGCGCGTTCCAGCGGCGCGTCGAGGCAGGCGTCCGTGAGGTCGATCGCATCGTTGTCGCGCACAGGCCTCGGCCGGCGCGATGGGGTCACCCGGATCTCGTGGCCGTCGTCGGATTCCGCAGCCAGGTCGGCGACGTGGCGATCGGCAGCGCCATGAGGATGTGCTTCGCGATCTCGCCCAGGTTGTGGTCGATGTAGACGCCGATGGCGTGCGGCTCGAGGCGATCAGTCGTGCGTGCCCACGCCGGCGCGGGCCTCGGCCTGCTCGATCAGCCTGCCGAGCCATGCGAGCGACTCGTGATGGGGGGACTCGCGCTCTGAGACGTGAGCGAGTCGCTCGATCTCGATGCCCTGGAAGACGTTGGCCACGAGCGAGGCCAGGACGGACGGCGACACCGGCAGCTCGAGCTCGAGCTCGGCGGCCCAGCCGGAGAAGACCGACTCGAGCAGCTCCCGCCAGCGTGCCATCGCGCCGCGCCAGCGGGCGGC
>JBBQBV010000150.1:0-8970 GCA_038318085.1 Solirubrobacterales bacterium | reverse complement strand
GGTGACGGTCTCGTTTGCGCTGGTGCGGCACAGCCTGTCGGTGTCCAAGGCGGGGGGCGGGGCGGGGACGGTGACGAGCACGCCGACGGGTATCGACTGCGGTTCTGACTGTTCGCAGGACTACGTTCAGGGTACGGGGGTAACGCTCACCGCGGCCGCCGATTCCGGGTCGTTGTTCGGCGGCTTCAGCGGTGGTGGGTGCTCTGCGGGCAGCATGATCTGCACGGTGACGTTGGATCAGGATCAGTCGGTGACGGCCACCTTCACGGGTCCGGGTCCGGGTCCGGGTCCGGGTCCTGGTCCGGGTGGGCCTCCGCCGTCTGGTGGGTCGGGGCCGGTGTTGAGTGGGCTGTCGTTGTCTGCGGTGCGCTTTCGCGCGGCGCGGTCTGGTGGGAGTGTCGCGAGCGTGGTCGGCACGAGGGTCTCCTATCGGGTCTCTGTGGCCAGTTCGGTGCGCTTCAGGGTTCAGCGTGTGCTGGCTGGTCGCCGGTCGCACGGCAGGTGTGTCGCGGCTAAGCGGTCAAATCGCCGCGCGAAGGCGTGTCGGCGGTATGTGCTGGGGCGTGGGAGCTTTTCCGATCGTGGCGAGGTTGGGAAGAACATGTTGCGGTTCACGGGTCGTGTGGCGCGGCGTGCGCTGAAGCCGGGCCGGTATCGGTTGCGGGCCGTCGCGACGGACGCTGCGCATCACGTGTCCTTGCCGAAGTATGTGACCTTCCGGATCGCCCGACATTGAGCAAGCCGAAGACCAGGACGGCGGTCACCGCAAGCGCGATGCGGGAGCAAGACGCCCTCGTGCAGCGCAAACTGCGTCGTGATCGGCCGGGCGACTTTGCCCGTCGTGCTTAGTCTGTCTCATGCTTGTCGCCGACCTGATCGTCGCCCTGGTGATCGCCGCAGCGGTGGCATGGGGACTCTTTCGGGGTCTGCACAGCATGCTGGCGCCCGCCGGCTTCGCCGTCGGCGCGGTCCTCGGCACCCGCGTCCCGCTGATCCTCGGCGGGAATCTGCACTCGACGTTCTCGCTGGTGGCCGCGCTGCCCGCGGCGCTCGTGCTCGGTGCGACCATGGCTGCGCTGGTCGAGCGGCGCATCCGCCGGCCCCGGGGCCGCGGGCCGGCGAGCGCCGCCGGCGGCGCGGTGCTGGCGGGTGCCGTCGGTGTGGTTCTCGTGTGGACGCTCGGCACTGTCGCGGCGCAGATCGCGTCCCTGCGTGACCCGATCGGGCGCTCCACAATCCTCGCGCGGCTGAACTCGGCGCTTGAGCCCGTCGGCCCCAAGCCCAACCGGAACGCGCCGCCGTCGAGGGACAGCTTCCCGAGGTTCGCCGGTCCGCCACCGGACGTCGCGCCGGCCGATCCGCGCGCGGAGACCGATCCGGACGTCCGTGGCGCGGAACGCAGCGTCGTGAAGATCGGCGTGCTCAGCTGCGGTCACGGTGGGCAGGGAAGCGGCTGGGTCGTCGCTGACCGCATCGTGGTCACCAACGCCCATGTCGTGGCCTCGGCTGATGCCGTGACGCTCCGTTCCCGGGGGACGGGACCGGCTCGACCGGGGTCCGTGATCTGGTTCGACCCGGTCAACGATCTCGCGCTCGTGCGCGTCCCCAAGCTGCGGGGGGTGCCCGCGCTCGCGATGGTCCGACGGCCCCGGACCGGCGCCTCGGGCGCCGCGCTGGGCTTCCCGTTGGGCCTGCGGGCGATCCGCCGCGCTCGGCTGGGGCCGACGACGAGCAAGCGGCGGGGTCTCATGGAAGAGCGTCCCGGGCCGGGGTTTCGCCGCGAGCTCTTCGGCCGGCTGGTCACGACGTTCCGCGCCAACGTGCAGCCCGGGAGCTCCGGCGGCCCGGTGGTGGACAGGCGAGGGCGAGTGCTGACGACCGTCTTCGGCGGAACCTTCTCGCTGGCCAGCGGGTTGGGTGTCCCGAACCGGTTCGTGAGCCGCGCCGTGCGCCAGGCCGGCCCGACGGTGAGCACCGGCCGGTGCCTGGACGATTCCGACCGCGCGCGCCGACGGTAGGCTGCTGGGTCGAATGCGCTTGCGAACTGATCGAAATCGACGTCGACGGTCCTCGACAGGCTCCTCGCGGCGCCGCTTCAGCACGCCCGGGTTCTGGGCCGCCTTGGCGATCGTCGTGCTGCTGGTGGCCTATGCCGAGGTGATCGCCGCCAGTCAGCCGCACGTCGCCGGGCAGCGTGTCGACTTCTCGGGCCTCGTGAGCCTCGCCGAGAGCGGCGCGATCAAGAACGCGATCATCCGCGACCAGGACTCCTATGTCGAGGGCACGTACCGGCGTCGCGGCGGGCGATTGGTGCCGTTCAACACACCGTTTCTGAAGTCGGAGGTCACCCGGGGGCGCTTGGTCGACGTCCTCACGTCGAACCAGATTCCCACGAAGATCGACCAGCAGACCGGCAAGGGGCTCCTTCCCTACCTGTCGATCCTGCTGCCCTCGCTGATCCTGATCGTGGTGCTCGCGTACTTCATCGTCTCCTACCGGCGGGCATCGGGGCTGTTCGCAACGGCCAGCGGCGCGCAGAAGGCCACGGCCGACGACAGCGTGCTGCGCTTCGGCGATGTCGCCGCACAGGACGGGGCCGTGACGGAGCTGCGCGAGCTCTCGGAGTTCCTGGCTGATCCCGACCGCTTCGCACGGCTCGGCGCACGCATCCCGAAGGGGGTCCTGATGTACGGCCCGCCGGGCTGCGGCAAGACGCTGCTCGCCCGCGCCGTCGCGGGTGAGTCGGGCGCGGCGTTCTATTCGATCTCGGGGGCGGACTTCGTCGAGCTCTACGTCGGGGTCGGCGCGGCGCGCGTGCGCGAGCTCTTCAGGGAGGCGCGGGAGAACGCGCCGGCGATCGTGTTCATCGACGAGATCGACGCGGTCGCGCGCAAGCGCCGCTCCGGGCCGGCGGCCAGCGAGGGCTCCGGCGAGGAGCAGAGCCAGGCGCTCAATCAGCTCCTGACCGAGATGGACGGCTTCGCGCGCGTCGGCGGGACGATCGTGATCGCCGCGACCAACCGTCCGGACGACCTCGATCCGGCGCTGCTGCGTCCCGGGCGCTTCGATCGCACGATCGCCGTCGATCGTCCCGACGAGGCGGGCCGGGTCGCGATCCTGGCGCTCCACGGGCGGGGCAAGCCGGTCGCTCCCGACGTCGATCTGGGCGTGATCGCCAACACGGCCATCGGGTTCACCGGCGCCGATCTGGAGAGCGTGATGAACGAGGCGGCGCTGCTCGCCGCCCGCTCCGGACAGAGCGAGATCTCTCAGGCGCACCTCGAAAACGCGGTGACGCGCATCCTCGAAGCGCCCGAGCGCCAGCGCCGGCTGACCATGCGCGACCGCACGATGGGTCAGCAGTCGCTGGGCTCGGAGCGGGTGACGTTCGCCGACGTCGCCGGTGTCGGCGAGGCCCTCAGCGAGCTCTCAGAGATCAGGGACTTCTTGAGCGAGCCCGCTCGCTTCGCCGCGATCGGCGCACGCTTTCCGCGCGGCTTTCTGCTCGTCGGGCCGCCGGGCTGTGGCAAGACGCTGCTGGCGCGGGCGGTGGCCGGCGAGTCCAACGCCGCGTTTTTGTCGGTGGCGGCGACCGAGTTCACCGAGGTCTTCATCGGGGAGGGCTCGGGGCGGGTGCGCGACCTCTTCGGCCAGGCGCGCGCCATGGCGCCCGCGATCGTGTTCATCGACGAGATCGACGCGATCGGCGCCCGCCGCGAGTCCTCTTCGACAGATGGTCACCGTGAGCGCGAGCAGACGCTCAACCAGATCCTGATCGAGCTCGACGGCTTCCGTCAGCGCGACGGCGTGATCATCATGGCGGCCACGAACCGTCCCGAGATCCTCGATCCCGCGCTCGTGCGCGCCGGTCGCTTCGACCGCGAGATCACGATCGACCTGCCCGACCGGGCCGGCCGGCGAGCCATCCTGCAGGTGCACGTCGGGACCAAGCGGCTCGCCGACGACGTCGACCTCGACGCCATCGCCGGCATCACCCGCGGGTTGTCGGGAGCCGACCTCGCAAACGTCATGAACGAGGCGGCGCTGCTGAGCGCGCGCCAGGGCAAGGACGAGATCTCGATGTCGACGCTGGAGGCGTCGGTCGGGCGCTCGACGCTGGGCATCGGGCGTGCCCACGTGCTGACCGACTCCGAGCGCCAGACCATCGCCGTCCACGAGGCCGGCCACGTCGTCGTGGCGCGCGCCGTGCCCGGGGGCCTTCTGCCCCACATGGTCAGCATCATCCCCTCCGGTCGATCTCTGGGTCGGGCGTGGCTCACCGACACGCACGACAGCCTCGTGCAGTCGCGTTCGGACCTCATCGACGAGATGGCGGTCCTGCTCGGCGGCCGTGCCGCGGAGGAGCTGGTCCTCGGCCAGGCCGGCTCCGGGGCGGCCGGGGACCTGGCACAGGTCGGACGGATCGCGCATCACATGGTGCGCGAGCTCGGCATGAGCACCGCGCTCGGGGGCATCGGCTATGCCGCCGACGCCGACGAGCACGGGCACGTCGTGTCCTATTCGGACGACACCGCTCGCACGATCGACGCCGAGGCCCGCAAGCTCGTCAGGGAGGCGCAGGACCGGGCGGACGCGGCCCTGACGGCATCGAGGGGACTGCTCGAGCGTGTGGCGGCTGCCCTGCTGGAGGCCGAGACGCTCAACACCGCGCAGATCGAGCGCCTCGTGGGCGAGCCGGCGACGCCCGCCCCCGCGCCCGCCTGAGCGCCTACCGCCTGCCCGCCGAGCGCCGCTGTACCAGCGCGACCACGACCAGCAGCCCGACCCCTGCGAGCACCGCGATCGCGATCACATCGACGACGCCGAGTCCCGAGCCCGACGCGGCCGGCGCGTCCACGCGCGGAGCGCCCGCGGGCGCCTCGCGCGTCGGTCCCGTCGAAGGAAGGAACGAGCGCTTGTCGAGGATGCCGGTGCCCTTGATGAAGCCCCAGCCGTCGTAGACCTCCGGGCGGTAGGCGAAGGCGCCACCGGAGAAGAACAGCGGGATCGACGGCAGGTCGTGCGCGAGCAGCCGCAGTTCCGCGCGCGTCGCCTCCCGGCGGGCACGCGAGCCGGGCACCGACGCGACGCGTCGCGCGAGCGCGTCGAACGCCTGGCTGTGATAGCCCGAGAAGTTCAGCGGGGCGTTGCGCGCGCGGGACCCGAAGACCTTCGCCAGGTAGTCGGGATCCTCGGAGGCGAGCGCCGGGATGCTCTGGATGGCCGCGTCGAAGTCTGGGGCGGCGCCGTCCTCGCCGATTGCGTGGCCGAGCCGGCCGCGGGCCAGCTTCACGAGGTCCGCCTCGGCGCCCGCCCGTCGCAGCGCGAGCACGACCTGGCGACCGGCCTCCAGCCTCACCGGATCGTTCGTGGGCGCCAGCACGCGGATCGGCCTTCGGCCGGCCTGCGCCAGCGTCCGCCGCGCGGCGCGGACGTCTGACCGCTGGAGGGGGACGCCCGCCGACCAGCGTGAGGCGGGGTGGATCTGCCCTTCGACGGCGGCTACGGCCGGCGCGACGTTGCGCACCATCCGCCCGAGGTCCAGGGAGGCGGCGACCGCCCGGCGGACGTCCGGGCGGTCGAACGGCGGGCGCCGGAGGTTGAGCAGCAGCGCCGTCCCCGAGTACGAGGGGCCCCGGAGCACGCCGATGCCGAGGGTCGACCCGAAGTCCTGCGCGGTCTGTCCCGGAAGGCTCAACGGGACCATGTCGACCCGCCGGTCGCGGAGCGCCTGGAAGGTGCGCTCGGCGTCGTCGATGATCGGCACGCGGATCTCCTCGACTCGTGGGGCGCCGCGGAAGTAACGCCGATTGGCGCGCAGGACGTAGCCCTGCTTCCGCGTTGCGGTGACGATCCGATAGGGCCCGCTCCCCACCGCCGGACCGCGTGGTGCCGTCCGGTCGGCGGGCAGGCCCTGCCACAGGTGCCTGGGGAGGATCGGCACGTCGGCGAGCGGCTGGTCGTCGAAGCCGAGCGAGGGCCGGCGCAGGTCGAACGTCGCGGTCAGGGGCCCGGTGGCGCGCACTTGCTCGACGTCCGCGAGCTGTGGCGTGAAGCGCGGCTGGAAGCGGCGGGCCACGAAGCCGAAGCTGAAGGCGACGTCGGCGGCCGTCAGCGGGCGACCGTCCTGCCAGCGGACCCCCGGTCGCAACCGGACCGTGACCCGGCGGCCGCCGCGGCTGCGGATGACCGCGCGGGCGAGCCACGGCTGCGGGATGCCGTCGGCGTCGCGCCAGGTCAGCGTGTCGTAGACGAGGGTGACCAGCGGATAGCCGAGGTCGAACGTGTAGGGCGTGAGCGTGCCGTCGTAGCGCGGAAACGGCAGCCGGACGACCTTCGCGGTGGACGCGCCGGCGCCGGCGGCCGGCTCGGGCGCCGCCACGGCCAGCAGGACGACGGCCAGCAACGCGATGGGCGCGCTGCGTCTCGCGGCGAAGCCCGTCACGGCAATCAGACTACTGCGCGGGGCGGCATGCGCCCGACGCTCGGCCCACCGCCTGAAAACTATGCGCATCCCGCATCTAGAACGTGCTACGGTTGCGAGCGCTAAGGACAGAACTTTGGAGAGAGGGGTGGTGTGGATGCTTAGGCGAACGCGTTTGCTCGCAGTGGCTGTGTTGTCGGTGCTCGCTACTGCAGTGGTCGGGGCCAGCATCGCTTGGGCCTGCACGAGCCCGGGCTTCGGGACGCCGTCGTCTCCGCCCGCGCCGCCCACGCCACCTCCGGCACCACCTTCCGGCGCAGCCGTCGCTGCTCCGGCTGTGGCTCCGCCGTCGGCTCCGCCCGCCTCGGCCGCGGCGCCGGGGTCCGCCGGCAGCTCCGCGGGTGCCTCCGCCGGCAGCGCGGTGCACTCGACGGCATCCGGGACGACCAGCGGCGCCACGAGCGGCGGGACCAGCGGCGCGACGAGGAAGGCCACCGGACGCTCCGGCGGCCCGGCCGGCAGCGGTCGGCAGCCCGCGCCCAGCACGGCCCCAGCGGTCTCCGTCGGCAGCAGCGGCCAGGCGGATCTCGCCACCCGCGTCCGCGGCGGCACCGCCGGCGTCACCCGCCAGCACGGCGGGCAGTCGGTCTTCAAGAGCTCGACCGCACCGAGCAGGGCCCACGCGCACTCATCGACCTCGCACTCATCGACCTCGAGGACGCCCGCGCCCGCGGCTGCGCCCGCGAGGAACGGCGCCACGGGCGACCTGTGGAGCGGCGTGCGCTCCGCCGGGAAGCCGTCCTTGGCCTCTGCCGCCGCCGCCGGGGCACAGGGCGGCGGGCTCGGATCGGGCGTCGTGGCCGGTCTGGTCGTCCTCGGTCTCGGCCTCACCGGCCTCACCGGCGGGTTCATGGTCGTCGCCGGACGCCGCCGCCGCAGCACCTCGGGCAGCAGCGGAGCGGCTAAGCGCTAGATGCAAGCTCAGGACGGTTCGCCGGAGATCGTCTCCGGCGAGCCGCCAGAGACACGGGTTACGAGCCCCGACCGCCTGCGGCGGCGGGGCTCGTTGCTTTGGGTGGTACTCGGGCTGTCGCTCGTGCTCCTCGCGGCCGGTGCCCTCGTGGTGTCGGGCTCGTTCAACGACCGGGCGACGGTGCGCCTGGTCGGCCATGACGCGCCGGTGAACCTGTCCGCGCGCAGCCGTACAGACATCAGCGCGCACAACTCGCCGACGCTCGTGCGAAACCCCGTCCGGCCGGACAACCTGGCGGTCTCCAGCCGCATCGACACGCCGTTTTACTCGTGCGGGCTGCACGTTTCCTCGGACGCAGGGGCGAGCTGGACGCAGACGGCGATCCCCGCCCCGAAGGGAGAGGAGGCCAAGTGCTTTGCGCCCGATGTCGCCTTCTCGGCCGACGGGACGATGTATGTCTCGTTCGTGACGCTGAAGGGCAACGGCAACGTCCCGCACGCGCTGTGGCTCTCGAGGTCACGCGACGGCGGGCGCACGCTCTCCGACCCCGTCCGGGTGCACGGCCCGCTGACCTTCCAGGTGCGCCTCGCCCCCGATCCGGTCAAGCCGGGACGGGTCTACCTCACGTGGCTGCAGGCCCGCGGCGTCGGCACCCTGCGCTTCGACGGTCCCGGGAACCCGATCGTGGCTGCGCGCTCCGACGATGCGGGCGCCACCTGGTCGGCCCCGGTCCGGGTCAGCAGCGCGGCCCGGGGGCGGGCCGTCAGCCCCGCGTCGGTCGTCGGGCGCGACGGCACGCTCTACGTCCTCTACCTGGACCTGGGGCAGGATCGCCTGGACTACGAGGCCGGCCACGAGGGCCGGGGCGGCCCGCCCTACCCCGGCCACTACACCCTCGTGCTCGCCCGCTCGAGCGACCGGGGAGCGCGATGGGAGGAGTCGGTCGTCGACGATCAGCTGACGCCGATCTCGCGCTTCGTCGTGTTCCTGGCTCCTGCTCCGTCGGTCGCCGTCGACGCCGACGGGCGCGTCTACGCCGCTTTCCAGTCCGCCGGCCTGGGCGACTCCGACGTGTGGCTGTGGTCGCTGGAGCCCGGCGGATCGACCTGGCGCGGGCCGACGCGCGTCAACGACACCAAGCCGCACGACGGCACGGCGCAGTACCTGCCAAAGCTGGCCGTCGCGCCAGACGGCCGGCTGGACGTCCTGTACTACGACCGCCGCGCCGACCACAGCAACCTCATGAACGAGGTCTCGCTGCAGTCGTCCTTCGACCAGGGCAGGACGTTCACACCGGCGCTGCGCCTCTCCAGCCAGGCCTTCGACTCGAGGATCGGGTTCGGCGCCAAGGAGGGCCTGCCCGATCTCGGGAGCCGGCTGGCCTTGCTCTCCGGCGATCGCGCCGCGCTGGGCCTGTGGACCGACACCCGGGCGGGGACGCCGGCCACGCAGAAGCAGGATCTCGCCGAGGCGGCGGTGGCCGTCAGCGACCCGGCCCGGCTGTCATCCGCCGCTCGGGACGCGTTGCGCTACGGCGGCATCGCGGTCGGACTCGCCGGCCTCGTCGCGCTCG
>JBBQBV010000149.1:0-9082 GCA_038318085.1 Solirubrobacterales bacterium | reverse complement strand
CTTTCCCGATCAGCCCCTGGCCGACCTGCCGATCCTCCCCGAGCACCTCTGGCGGGGGGTTCCCCGCGCGCAAGCCGCCCCTCCCGGGCCGCCCGTCGGCAGCGGCCCCTACCGGCTGGTGCGGGCGAGCGCCGGCGACGGCTACCGCTTCCTCGCCAACCGCGACTACTTCCGCGGCGCACCGGCGGTGGCGCGGCTCGAGGTGCCGATCATCCGCGATGCACAGCGCACCTACCGGGCGCTCTTCGACGGCCGGGCCGACATGCTCCCGGTCACGCTTCCGGGCGCCGTCGCCAGGCGGCTGCGCCGGTCCTTCGGGATCGCGATCTCCAGCGGGCCGTCGTACTCCGGCACGGCGCTGATGCTCAACGTCCGCCGGAAGCCCTTCGACCGCGTGGATGCGCGCCGGGGGGTCGCCGCGGCCCTGGACCTCGACCGCCTGGTGCTCAACGTGGCGCCCGCGGTCAAGGCCGACCACGGGTACCTGCACCCGGCGTCGCCGTGGGCCGCCGCGCCAGTCCTTCAGCACTTCGACGCGCCCGCCGCGCGGCGCGCGTTCACGCGGGCGCCCCTCGACGCAGAGGTGCCCGTGCTGGCCCCGGACAACGACGCGGTGCGCATGGAGGCGGGCCGCCAGGTCGTGCTGGCGCTCCGGCGGGCCGGGGTCCGCGCGCGCCTGGTCGCGAGCTCGGCGACCGCGCTGGCGCAGGCCACCGGGGAGGACGGGTCACGCCCGACCTTCACGGCGGCGATCGTCAGCATCCCCGCACTGGCCTCGTACGACCCCGACCTGCTCGGCCGCCTCTTCGGCGCGAACGGTCGTCGGACGAGGCTGGACGCATCCGGCTACCGCAGCGCCGCCTTCGACGCGCTGGCCGCACGGATCGCCGCCGCGCCCGATCCGGATGCGCGCAGGCGCGCCGTCGGGCAGGTGCTCGAGCGGCTCGCGCGCGACGTCCCGGCAGTGCCGCTGTTCTTCTCCGAGGGCACGTTCGCCTACCGCCCCGGGGCCTACGGCGGCTGGGTCCACGTCAAGGGCCTGGGCATCCTCGACAAGCAGTCGTTCACTCAGACTTCGCCGGCAGCGCGCCCCGCTCCGGCCGGCCGCGCCGGGGGCGGCCAGAGCCGCGCGGAGGGCGGCGGCGTGTTCGGCGTCCTGAGCGTCGTGTCGCTTGTCGTCCTGCTCGGCGCCGTGGCGCTCGGAGCCGTGGCGCTGGGGAGCCGCTGGCGCTCGTGGCGCCCGTGACCGGCTACCGGGTGACGCTGGGCGCGCGGTCGATCAGCTCGCGGATCTCCGCCGCGTTGAGCGTCTCACGCTCGAGCAGCGCCTGCGCCACCCGCTCGAGTGAGGCCCGGGCGCTGGTCAGCACGTCCCGGGCGAGGTTCTCGGCCTCGACGACGAGGGCGCGCGCCTCGGCGTCGAGCAGGCGCACCGCGTCGTCGGAGTAGCCCGGGTTCGGCCCGTCGAGGTGGGTGCCGTCTTCTGAGCCGTAGGTGAGCCGGCCGACCGCCTCGCTCATCCCCAGCTCGCAGACCATCTTGCGCGCGATGCGCGCCACCCGGGCGAGGTCGTCGGCGACCCCCGAGCTGGCCTTGCCCAGAGCGATCTCCTCGGCGGCGAGCCCGCCGAGCAGCGAGGCCATCTGATTGACGAGCATCGAGCGCGAGTGGAGGTGCTGCTCCTCACCGTTCGCCATCCAGGCGCGGCCGAGCGTGGCGCCGGCCGGGAGGATGCTGACCTTGTGGGGCAGCCCTCCCTCCCGCAGCACGGTCGTCACGACGGCGTGACCGGCCTCGTGGTAGGCGAGGACCTTGCGCTCCTCATCGGAGAGCACGTACGCCCGCCCGATCCCGAGCTTGATGCGCTCCATCGCCCGGTCCAGGCAGTCCATGGACACCTCCCGCCGTCCGTCGCGCGCGGCGAGCAGGGTCGCCTCGTTGAGCAGGTTCTGCAGGTCGGCGCCGGAGAAACCGCGCGTGACGGCCGCGAGCACGTCGAGATCCGCGTCCGGGCCCATCGGCTTGCCCTTGACATGGACGGCCAGGATCGCCCTTCGGCCGGCGAGATCGGGAAGCCCGAGCGTGATCGTGCGGTCGAAGCGGCCGGCCCGTACCAGCGCCGGGTCGAGGATCTCCGGCCGGTTGGTCGCGGCCATCACGATCAGGGTGTCGCGCTGGCGGAAGCCGTCGAGCTCGACAAGGATCTGGTTGAGCGTCTGCTCGCGCTCCTGATTGCTGCCGGCAGCGGCCTGACGGGTAGTGCCGACGGCGTCGATCTCGTCGATGAACACGATCGCCGGGGACACCGCCCGAGCCTCGGCGAAGAGGTCGCGCACGCGGCCGGCGCCCTCGCCCACGAAGATCTCGACGAACTCCGTGGCCGCGACCGAGATGAACGCCGCGTTGGACTCGCCGGCCACCGCCCGAGCCAGCAGGGTCTTCCCGCAGCCCGGCGGGCCGACGAGCAAGAAGCCACGCGGGAAGCGGGCGCCCATCTCGGTGTAGTGGGTCGGGTTGCCGAGGAAGTGCTTGACCTCGATCAGCTCCGCCAGCGCCTCGTCGATCCCGGCGACGTCGGCGAAGGTGACCCGTTCGCCCGCCAGGGATCGCGCCCCGAGGCTGCGGTCGCGCATCGCCAACCGCCGTTGGCGCTCGGGCGCCTCGACGATGCGCTCCAGTGCGTGCTCGAGGTCGACCTGCAGGATCTCCGTGCGGTGGGCCCGCGCGGCCAGCAGCGCCGCCTCGTTGACCAGGCCTCCGAGGTCGGCGCCGGTGAGGCCGACGCCCTGCGTGGCGATCGCTGCGAAGTCGACGTCTCCCCCGAGCGGCTTGCCGCGCGCATGCACCGCCAGGATCTCGGCGCGGCCCTGCTCGTCGGGACGCTCCACCGCGATGCCGCGGTCGAAGCGGCCCTGGCGCAGCAGGGCCGGATCGAGGTCATCCGGCCGGTTGGTCGCGCCGACGACGATCGTGCCCTGCACCGCCGTGAAGCCGTCCAGCTCGGTCAGGATCTGGTTCAGGGCCTGCGACTGCTCCTCGCCGGAGCCAGTGCTTGCCGTGCCGCCCTTGCGCCGGCGCCCGACGGCGTCGATCTCGTCGATGAAGATGATCGCCGGCGCGTTCTCGCGCGCCTCCTTGAACAGGTCGCGCACGCGCGCCGCGCCGACGCCCACGTACAGCTCGACGAAGTCCGAGCCGGTGATCGAATAAAAGGAGGCGCCGGATTCGCTCGCGAGCGCGCGCGCGAGCAGCGTCTTGCCGCAGCCGGGAGGCCCGTAGAGCAGGACGCCCTTCGGGACCCGCGCGCCGAGAGCGGAAAAGCGGTCGGGGTCCGACAGGTACTGCGCCAGTTCCCGCAGCTCCGTCACGACGTCGTCCTGGGCCGCGACGTCGTCGAAGGTCACGCTCGAGTCGCCCTCGCTGGCCAGCCTCGCGCCGCTGCGCACGGCGAACATGCCGCTCCCGCGGCGGTACGCGAGCAGCAGGTAGACGAACACCACCACGATGATCAGCGCCGGGAGGACCAGGCTGGCGGGCACCGCGAGGCTCTTGGTGAACTGCTGATCGATGCGCGCGTCGACCTTGTTCGCGAGCAGGCCCGAGAGCAGATCTCCACGCGAGTCCTGCGCCTTCAGGTACGGCATGTTGTAGGTGCCGATCGTGCCATCGGCGCGGCGAAACCGCCCGACGACGTAGCTGTCGGCGTCGAGGATGGTCGCGCTCTTGAGACGGCCCTGCTCGGAGAGGTCGTTGAACCCCTTGACTGTCAGCCGCTGTCCCGAGACGTTGGGCCGCGTGGCCGCCAGCACCTGGACGTAGACGGCGAGCAGGATGACGATCGTGAGGATCGTCCAGAATCCGAGGGTCCCGAAGCGGCGCTTGGACGCCCCCGACCGCCGGCGGTTGGGCCCGGACTTCTTCGAGCTCATGGGCAGAGCCTATCCGCGTGCTCGTCGGGCGGGGCGACCCTGCCGACGTCCAGCGCCGGCAGGGCGGAGCCCCATCCCGAGCTCATCGTCAGTGCGGCTGCCCGTCTCCGCCGGCCGCCGACCGGCGACGGCGCAGGCCGGCGGTGAGGAAGCCGCCGAACAGGGCCATCAGCCCGGTGCCGAGCAGGATCATCCCCGCGGTGAGCGGGGTGCCTGCCGGGGCGG
The DNA here is from genome assembly GCA_038318085.1 of Solirubrobacterales bacterium. Taxonomy (GTDB): domain Bacteria; phylum Actinomycetota; class Thermoleophilia; order Solirubrobacterales; family Solirubrobacteraceae; genus DATLGB01. Next base: position 4,928 of record JBBQBV010000149.1, on the reverse strand, counting down.
CGTGCGCCGCGTGACCCGCCAGGCTCGGGCCGGCCGGGGCGTTGGACGGCGAGCTGAACCCGCGCGAGAGATCGCCGAAGGAGAGCGATTGCTGCGACGGTGTCGCGCCGGCGCGTGGGGCTTCGGGTGCCGGGTGCCGGGTCGGCCCTGCTGCTTGGCGATGCGTCGCTGCGGCGGGGCCCGCCGAGTTGGCCGCGCGAGAGGGGGTGGGCGCCCCGGTTGGGGGCTTGGCGGCGACCGGGGCCGTCCTCGTCCTGGCATGGACCGGGGACGGCGTGCTTCGGGGCGACCCGTTGTGGGTGGAGCCCGAGCGATGGGGGTGCTTGCCCGCGCCGCGTTGGCGGCCAGCCGGGGCGGGGATGGTGATCCGGGCCGGAGCGCTGGAGCTGGCGGGCGGGGTCTGCGTAGTCGCGGCAGGGGCCGGCGCCGGGGCGCTGTTCTGGCCCGACGGAGACGCCGCGCCGGCCGACGCGTTGGGCGCGTTGGGGTCCAGCACTTCAAAGGCCGTGGAGGGCGAGAACCGAGTGCCGTCGGCGGTCTCAGTCGTCGCGACGATGTAGTACACGCCCGGCTGCGCGTCGGGAATAGTGATCGGGATGCTGAAGCTCGGTCCCTGCGTGCTGCCGATCTCTTGGCCGGTGGCAGAGCCCCAGTGGATCTTCACCGGGGACGACGGGAACGCGCTGCCGCGCACCGTCGAGGCGCTGCGATCGAATCCGGCGTCGACCGTGAGCGCGACGGTCGCCTGAGGGCTACACGCCCAGGCCACAGCGGCGCCTGCCACGGGAACGCAGAGAACGACGATGAACGCGACGACAAGACGACGAGTACCCCGACTCGTCAGTGTGCGGCTACGGCTGCGTGATGCCACCACGGCTCCCCAATAGTTGTTGGACGCACTTAGTAGACCAGACCTGGCGTCCAGACACAACCCCAGGAGCGCAGCCGTCCTCAACGCCCCACCTCCGAGGGCGGCGTCTAGGAGCCGTGTGCGTCGCAGGCGCCGGAGCTGACGGACGCGGCGGACCGCCTGGCGCGCCGGAGCGCGGCGTGTATCGCCGGCACCGGCACGGCGTAGGTGGTGCCGCCGGCGCGCCCACCGAAGATCATCGCCTGTACGCGACCGCTGTGGTCCACGATCGGCCCGCCCGAGTTCCCGGGCCGGGCGCGCCCCGCCAAGCTGGTCGTGGGGGCCCCGACCCCGCGGCCGAGGCCGGGGGTCAGCATCCGCAAGCTCGGCGAGTAGGGGCGGGTCGCACCGAGAACCGCCGGCTCCACGTCGAAGGGGCCTCCCCCCGGAAAGCCGAGAATGGCGGCCGGCGTGCCGGCCCTGGTCCGCGCCGCGAGCCGCAGGGACGGCGCGCGCCTCAGAGCCGGCACCCGTAGCAGCGCGACGTCGTTGGATCGGTCGAACCAGATCAGGGTCGTGTCCAGCAGCAGGCCCGCGCCGCGGGCCTGAACCTTCTCGTCCTTCCTGCCCTCGACGACGTGCGCGTTGGTCACGACGATGCCTCCGGCGGCGATCCAGCCGCTGCCGGTGGCCGCGTGACCGCAGCCGAGCCCGGTCAGCTTCACGACGCTGCGGGCGGCCGCCCGCACCTGGGGGTCCGCCTTGATCGGCCCACCCGTGCTGCGACTGCCGGAATCGCCGAGCGGTTCGTCCTGCAGCCCTGGGCGCGCGCGCAGCAGCGGGCCGGGCGGGGGCAGCGCCGCGTTGAGCCGGCGGAGAACGGTCGAGTCGCGCAGCGAGCCGCGCAGCCCGTCGATCTGGGCCAGGGCGGCTCCGACCAGCCACACGGACACGAGGCCGACACAGGCGCCGAACACCACTCCCCCTATGTCGTTGAGCACGGAGGACTCCCTGATCCGACGCCACCGTCGCTGCTTGCCGATGCGCGACCCGATGGCCTCCACGGCGGTGGCGAGAAGGCCGCCGAACAGCAGCGCGCCGGGCAGCGCCAGAATCGCCGCGTTCGGTGAGCGCATGCCGTGTTCGAGCAGCAGCGGGGCCACGCGCGACCCGAGCAGCGCCCCTCCCCCGAAGCCGATCAGGGCCAAGGCGCCGACCATCACCCCGCTGCGGTAGCCCCACACGGCCGCGAGGACGACGAGGGCGACGATGGCGAGGTCGACGGTGGGCATGGCTGCGCGCGAAGCGTTCGCCGTTCGCAGCGCCCCTCCGTGCACGGAGACTACCGGCGGACGTCTGGGGGATCGGGCTATGTGCGATCGCCCGTTACACGAACGCCATAGCTGCTCTAGCGCTCTAGTGGGTAGCCGACCGGCGCGGTGCCGGCGACGTCGCTATGTGCCTGCGGCCCTTACCCACCCCGAGGGCTGCTGTAGTTTGCCCTTCTGGCACCGGTCGGGGAGATCGCTCGCTCGCAGAGCTCCACCGGGCTCGCATGGCGTCGCGACGCGCCCTATGTCGTCGACGCTCGGATCACAAGCGTCCTGAACGAGGAGCTGTCCAGATGAGCGTCGGTGCACGGCAGGATGCGTTGGAAGGGCTTCCTTGGCGGCCGGCGCCGCCGAGCATCGCACCGGCAGCCGCGGCCGCCGTCCTGATCGGCGTGATCGCCGTCGCTCTGGCGGTGCTGCTCGGCGGCCGCGGAGCGGCCCAGCCAGCGGGGCCCGCGGCCGCGGCGGCCGCAGTCCCCGCGTCGGCCGTGCCCGGGCGCATCGGGGCCGCCTACGGCAGGCTTCCGCTGCGTTTCGAGGCCAACCGCGGCCAGACCGACAAACGGGTGCGCTTCGTGTCGCGCGGGGCCGGCTACACGCTGTTTCTGACCTCGCGCGAGGCGGTGCTCTCGCTCATGCGCCCGGACCACGCCCGCGGCGGTCACGCCCGTGGAACGCGCGCCGCCGTGGTGCGCATGCGCCTGCTCGGGGCCAACCCGAACCCGCAGGTCGCGGGGCTCGGCCGCCAGCCCGGGCACACGAACTACCTCAGCGGGAAGGGCCGCGCCGCCTGGCGCACGAACGTCCCCGGCTTCGCCCGCGTGCGCTACCGCTCGGCGTATCCCGGCATCGACCTGCTCTACCACGGCCGCCAGGGCACGCTGGAGTACGACTTCGTCGTCAGGCCCGGCGCGGACCCCGGCCGCATCGGCCTGGGCATCCGCGGCGCCAGGCGGATGGCGATCGACCGCTCCGGCGACCTGGTGCTCTCGACCTCCGCCGGGCGCCTGCGCCAGCACGCGCCGGTGATCTACCAGACCGCCGGCGGACGCCGGCAGCGGATCGCCGGGCGCTACGTGATGACCGCCCGCCACCGCGTCGGCTTCCGGGTCGGGCACTACGACCGAGCCCGGCCGCTGGTCATCGACCCCGCGATGGACTACTCAACCTTCCTCGGCGGCGCGTTCGCCGAGGACGGCCAGAAGGTCGCTGTCGACGGTGCCGGCCGCGCCTACGTCGCGGGCGCGACCTCGTCGCTGGACTTCCCGGTGACGGCGGGCGCCCTCGACACGTCAAAGGCCGAAGACCCGGCCGATCCAAACACCCAGAACTCCTTCGACGCCTTCGTCGCCAGGCTCAACCCGCAGGGCACGGCGCTCGAATACTCGACCTACCTCGGGGGCAGCGACCTCGAGACGACCAGCGGCATCGCCGTCGACGGATCCGGTCGCGCCTATGTCGCCGGAGTCACCCTCTCGAACGACTTCCCCACCCGCAACGCCCTGCGTTCGACGCTCCAGCAGCCCCAGAACGGCTTCCTCTCCGTGCTCAACGCCACCGGCTCGGGCCTCGACTACTCGACCTATCTCGGCGGCGCCGACCCGAACGGCTTTGCCCGGGGAGACGGCCTCGCGGTGGATTCCTCGGGGATGGCCTACGTCACCGGCTACACCAACACCCCGGACTTCCCGGTTGGCCCCGCCGGGACGCCGTTTGAGAGCGTGCTGCCTGGCGGCGGCGACACCTTCGTGGCCAAACTCGACCCCTCTGCCTCGGGCGCGGCGTCGCGCGTGTGGGCGACGTTCTTCGGCGGCACCGGATACGATTTTCCCGCCGACATCGCCGTGGATGCGTCCGGGAACAGCTACGTCACGGGAAGGACCTCTTCGACCGACCTCCCCCTGCAGAGCGCGGCGCAAAGCGTCAACGGCGGCGGCGACACGGACGGCTTCGTCGCCGAGCTCAACCCCCAGGGCTCTGGCCTCGGCTACTCGACGTACCTGGGCGGCTCGAGCTCCGACGAGCTCAACGCGGTGGCGGTCGACGCGGGCGGGGGGACCTACGTCACCGGGCGCACCACCTCGACCGACCTTCCGACGACCCCAGGCGCGTTCCAGACGGCGAGGGCAGGCGATCCCGCCAACGCGGACGCGCAGGACGCCACGGTGGCCAGGCTCAACGCGGGCGGGGCGCTCGGGTACTCGACCTATCTCGGTGGCTCGGCCGCCGACGCGGGCCACGGCATCGCCGTCGACGGCGCCGGCGCCGCGTACGTGATCGGGGAGTCTGACGAGCAGGGGCTCGGGGCGATTCCCGGCGCGGGGTTCCCGACGGTTGATCCGTTCGCGCCCAGCGGGCCCCGGGACGAGGCCTTCGTGACCAAGGTCAGGCCTGACGGGACGGGATTGAGCTACTCGAGCACGTTCGGCGGAGGCAGCCTCGACATGGGCAGCGACATCGCGCTCGACGGCGCCGGCAGCGCCTACCTCGTCGGCCAGACGACCTCGACCGACTTCCCGACGCTCGGTCCGCTGCAGGCCGCCAACGCGGGTGGCGGTCAGCAGTTCAGCCAGGACGCCTTTGTCGCCAAGCTCTCTGCGGTCGCCGCGTCGGCACCGCTGGTCACCAAGCTCGGGCGGCGCAGCGGGCCCGCCGGCACCTCCGTGCGCCTGGAAGGCCACGGCTTCAGCGGCGCCAGCCAGGTGCGCTTCGGAACGGTTGCGGCCACCACGTTCACGGTCGACTCG
>JBBQBV010000148.1:0-9129 GCA_038318085.1 Solirubrobacterales bacterium | reverse complement strand
AGTCGAGGTCTGCTACGGTGCGTCGTAGATCTCTGGGATCGCGCCGGGCGATCGTCATGCCTTCGCGCAAGCGGCCGAATCCAGCTCCTCCCCGCTCCACGAGTCGGAATCCGAGGTTCGAGGTGATGGACGAGATCTGGGACCACGGAAGCGCGGCGGTGCGCGAGCTGATGGAGGCGCTGAACCGCGATACCTCACGCTCGCGCCGCGGGCGATATCGAGAGCTGCACGCCCGATCGAGGTCAATCGCCCGCCCGCTGGCCTCCGCAGCCGCTTTGAGCCACTGACCGAACGGGTTTGCGCGCCGCGACCAGCGGCGCGCGGCCCCGGTCGGCCCTCTACGGCGTCGGGTCCGGCACCGCGATGCCGAAGATGTCGGAGTTCCCGAAGCCCGGCGCGCAGTCCATGTTGGGCGCCGGCGTGGCGATCGGGGCACCGTCGATGAGCGATTGGCGGTAGGCGTTGATGGCTCCGCAGACGGTCGCGTCGCGGACGTCGTTCCAGACCCCCACGGCGCCCGCGTCGGTGGCCGCGGTCCCGGTGTAGTCCCCGAGGAACTCGTTGGTCACCGAGTTCGTGCTCGATCCGCGGGCGTCGCCCACCAGACCACGATGCAACGTCGACGCGTTGCTCGTGGCCGTCCCGGCCAGGTCGGCGTGCCGCACGACGCCCTGCATCCGGCGCGGGGGCCCGGTCGTATCGCGGAACGGGTCGAGGAACGCGTCGTAGGTCAGGTACAGGTCCCCGCCGTCCGGAGCGAGCGCCAGGGAGACGTAGCCAGGCCGGTCGCCGGGCTGCTCCAGGTTGCGCGCGGTGAACGAGCTGCCGCCGTCGCTGGAGACCACCACGCGGGCGTGCTCGTGGTTGAGCGCGGCGCGGCCGTCGCACCAGCCCGCGGCGACCGTGTTGGGCGCGTCGACGCCGCTCGGCGCCCCGTTGGCCACGTCGGCCAGCGGGAAGGAGGAGTTGCGCGCGCCGGCCTGGCCGTCGAGGGTCAGATCGCCGCGGCCGACCACGTCGAGTCCGCCGCAGTCGGTCACGGTCGAGATCGCGTGCGGGCGCTCGAAGGACTTGCCGCCGTCGAAGGACCGGGCGAGCAGCTGTGAGGGAACCTTCTTCTCGGCGCCCTCGAAGAACACGTAGAGCACGCCGCGGGAGTCCGTCTTCATCGAACAGCCCTGGCGGCCGAACTGCTGCGCGTTGCCGGCCGCCGCGGTGATCTGGCGCTGGGTGGCGAAGGTCTGCCCGCCGTCACGCGACGTGACCACCTGGATGGGCTGCGCAGTCCCGCCGTTTGAGCGGAACTGTGTGAAGCAGACGTAGGCGTTGCCGAAGTAGGGGCTCGTCGCGGCGTTGTCAGCGGTGAGATCCTCCTTGTCGGCGAACGTCGTCGTGCTCTGGCGCCGGGAGGCGAGCACCGGCCCGCTCCACGCGCTGTCGGCCCCGGTGGCAGCCGCCTGCGGGCTGTCGGTATGGGACACGGCGATGGCGCCCTGGCCGCGGAAGCCGGCCTCCGAGCGCACAGCGGAGAAGTTCGTCGCGATGTTCGCGTAGTAGAGACGGGTGCCGTTGCCGTAGGAGAAGCGGCCGTCGGCGCCGCGCCGCGGGCCGAACGCCAGCGCCGGGTCGCCGTTGGAGACCAGGCCGGCCTCGACGTAGTTGGGCAGCGTCCCGATCGGACCCGTGCCGGGCGAACCGACGCGGGCCGAGTAGCCCGTGTAGTCCGGCTGGCCCCAGGTCTGTCCGCCGTCGAAGGAGAAGTAGACGCCCGACACCCCGACGCCCGGGGTGAACGGGCAACTCGAGCCGGCGCACGGCGCGAGGTCGATCTCGTCGTTCGCACCGGCGGCGACCACGGAGGGATTCGCAGCGTCGATGGCCACGTCCGGCTCGTTCTGCTTGTTCTGCGGGAAGGGCGCCGCCGGGCTGCCCACGCTCACCTCGCTGTCTTGCGCGAGTGCGGAGGCCGGGGTGGCGGCCAGCACCATCGCGGCGAGGAGACCCACCAGGAGTCGTGACATGTCGACCTGCTCCGTCTTCGATTGCGGTATCGGCCCGAAAGCTACAACGTCCGAGGCTTGTTAGGAAGAGGGAAGATGCGTCACTCGACCGTGACAAAGTATCGCCCCAGCGTGTCCTCATTAGATCCCGACTCCGGTGTCAGTCCATCGTTTGCCGATAGGTGGAGCATGAGCGGTACAGCCGTGTCGAGGCAGCGCGCGCCGCTCGCTCGCCGCCCCCTGCGCCTGTTCAGCGACGACCGCCTGGCGCGGATGGCAGCCGCAGGCGACCAGCGCGCGGTCGCAGCCCTCTACGAGCGCCATCACCGGGCGCTGTTCCGGTACGTGCTGACGATCGTCCGTCACAAAGAGGACGCCCAGGACGTGCTGCAGAGCACCATGACAAACGCGATCACGGCGCTGCGACGCGGAACTCCGGATGCCCCGCTGCGTCCGTGGCTGTTCCGGATCGCGCACAACGAGGCCATCTCCGCCCTGCGCCGGCGACGGCCGGCGGCCGAGTTCGACGAGACCCAGGCACCGGCGCTCGGCGACGGCCTCGAGCGCACCCTGGAGGACCGGCGGCGGCTGTCGCTGCTGGTGGACGACCTGGGGGATCTTCCGGAGCGTCAGCGCAGCGCCCTGGTCATGCGGGAGCTGAGCGGTCTCTCCCATGCCGAGATCGCCGGCGCGCTGGAGATCTCCCCGGCGAAGGCCAAGCAGGCGATCCTCGAGGCGCGCCTGAGTCTTCGGGAGTTCGAGAAGGGCCGGGCGATGGACTGCCCTGACGTCCGTCAGGTCATCTCTGCCGAGGATGGCCGCAAGCTGCGCGGTCGGACCGTCCGCGCACATCTGCGCGGCTGCCCCGACTGCCGGACCCTGCGCGAGGCGATCCGCACGCGGGAAGCGGACCTCGCCCTCCTTGTCCCGCCGCTGCCCGCGGCGGTCTCCGCCGGCCTGCTTGCCCATCTGCTCGGAGGAAGTGGCGGTGGCGGCGGTGGCGGCGCAGTGGCCGGCAAGGTTGCGGGCGCCACCCTGTTCACCAAGGCGCTTGCGGGCGTCGCGGTCGTGGCGACCGTCGGCGCGGGAGTGGGCGCGACTGAGATCGTTGTTGGAGGGGGCGGCTCCGACCATGCGGCGAAGGGCCGGAAGACGCCGGCTCTCCCGGTGCAGGCCAATCGGCGCGATGCCGCAGCATCGCGCCCCGAGGTCATCAGTGCCGAAGCCGCGACGCCGGAGCGTAAGTCCCAGCGTCGCAAGGGCGGCTCCGGCATCCGGGCGCGGGGGGGTCAGCCGCGCGTTGTGAGGCGTGATGCGCAGGCGCCCGCCATGCTCATCGTTGACGCCAGGTCGTCCAGGCGCCCGGCGTCGGGCCCAGCTCATCCCAACCGAAAGAACGCCCACCCGGTCACCCCGGTCAAGCGCCGCCGCCGCATGAGCAACGCAAGGCCCGTCCCGCATCCGGATCCCGTCAAGCCGCCCAGGATCAGGAAGCCGCATAAGGCCGATCCCAAGCCGCCCAAGCCGCATTCGACGCCTTCGGTCCCGGCTCCGCCCAAGGCCAACGGCCCGAACGTCCCAGCGACGCCGACGCCGACGCCCGCAGGCCGATAGATCCCGACCTTCACGCCGCCGGCGCGTAACGACATCCAGAACCCCTCGACGAAGGAGTCGTTCATGCGCAGGATCATCATCTGCAGTGCCATGGTGGCTTCCGTGGTCGCGGCCCCCGCGATGGCCAAGCCAAAGCCGGCGAAGCCCGGGCCCGACCAGTGCGTACCGAAGAAGATCGGCTACAAGGCATCTGGCGAGCTCATCAGCAACGGTCTGACGCAGACCGCCGGCGCCGATACGGCCAAGCGCCGGGACGACCGCTACGGCGGCACGCTCACGATCAATGTCACCAAGGCCAATCACAAGGCCGCCAGGGGAGAGCAGACCTACACGGTCGAGAACGCTCGCGTGCGGTTCCATCCGCACTCCGCCACCACCCCCAGGGAGGGTGACCGGGTCAAGGTCAGCGGCAGGAGAACCAAGCTGGCCAAGCACTGCGGCCCCAGCAACTTCACTCCCACCGTCACGGTCCGCAAGGTGGACTTCAAGGCCGCCAAGCCCAAGACGTCCTAGGCGTCGGAAACCAGCCGCCGGCCTCGGGCCGGCGGCTCCGGCTGTCCGTCGCGTCGTCGTGTCTCACGCCGACGTTCACCGGGCGAATGCCGCACCTCGACACGCTCGAGATCCCAATCGCCTGCGACGCCGATGCGGTCCGCTACGCGACTCTGTTCGCGTGAGCCGGTAGGCGCTACTTGCCGGTTGTGCGGTGCATCGCCGTGCGGGCGTGACCGGCGCGGCCGTGCACGCCGCCTCCTTCGCGCCCCGTCCCACCGCGGACCGGCGGCGGGGTCCGGCGGATGAGCAGACGCAGAGCCTGATCGTCCGGGCCCTTCTCGGAGCGCTCGCTCAGCGCCTTGGGGTCGACCGTGCGAAATCCGGGCCCGCGCTGGGCACCCACCACGGCAACCACGATCTTGCGCGCGCTCGGCGTGTCGAACACGATGCCGTCGAGGTCCGGACCCTCTCCGCTTACCCTGACGAGCTCGCCGGGCTTGATCGACTCCATGCCCGCAGCCTACTCGGCGGCGCGGCGGGCGAGCCGATGGATCGAGCAGGACTCCGAGGCGAGTCGTTACTGTCCCGCCCCTGATGAGGCCCGTTCGCGCGCTCCTGATCCTGCTCGTTCTCGGTCTCGCGGCCGCCGCGCCGGCGCAGGCCAGGGTGATCCTCGGGTCGAAGGCCTTCGCCCCGCAGGGCAGGGGGTTCGGGACCTTCAAGCCGTCCCTGATCGACAACGGCGGCGATCCGAGCGGCCTGGCCGACCACATCCACTGGAAGCACTGGGGATCGAAGACCGCCCGCGGACACGGCCGCAACTCGATCTTCAAGCCGCATGGCGGCTACTACCGCAAGCGGCCGCGCATCGAGTTCCGCGCCAAGCGCCTCGGCACCTGCCCCGGCGAGAGCGTCCGCGCCTACACCGAGCTCCTGGCCCGGGTCCCGAAGCGTCCCGGGGGGAAGCTCGGGAAGTGGTTCCGCTGGGCCGGCAAGAAGACCATCTGCTCGTTCGGATAGCCGTGCCTCGACACCGCAGAGCATGATGTCGCGATGGCGTACGACGAGGACCTCGCCCAACGCATCCGCGAGCTGATCGCGGCGCAGCCCGACGTCACCGAACAGCGAATGTTCGGCGGCCTGGCCTTCTTGGTCGGCGGCAACATGTCGGTCGCCGCGAGCGGTCAGGGAGGCCTGATGGTGCGCGTCGACCCTGGCGAGACCGACGCCCTGGTCACCAAGCCCCATGCGCGCACATTCGAGATGCGCGGTCGCGCGATGCAGGGCTGGCTGCGAGTCGACGCGCAGGGCCTGCGGACGAATCGCCAGCTCGCACCCTGGGTCAGCCGCGGCGTCGCGTACGCGCGCTCGCTGCCTCCGAAGCGCTAGTGGCCCCGTGGAACGCGCTCCGCGGCCAGCGCGAGCGCCATGCGCAGCGGGTCATCCGAGCCCGACCACGAGCGCCGGTTCGTCAGGCGGCAGTCACGCCGCGGGTGGCCGCCACGCGCCGCGGGCGAGGCGCATGGTGGGCCGCGCGGCGAGGAGGGCGACGATCGGGCCCACGACGAGGAGGGCGTGCACCGTCAGCCTCGCCGTCCGGTCGTCGGGGTAGAACAGGGCCGCGACGATCGCGCCCGCGAGCGCGGCGACCGCGCACTCCGCGGCGCGGATCCCTGCGGCGCGCGCGAGCACCACCGCCAGCGCCACGGCGGGCAGGGCGAGGAGGACGAAGCGCAGGAGCCAGTGGGCGTCAGCCGCGGTGAGGTCGCCGAACTGCCTCATCGCCTGCAACCCGGCGCCGCCCAGCGCGCCGCCCAACCCTGCGGCGCCCGCGCCGACGACGGCATGACCCAAGGGCACCCGGACCCGCCCGAAGCTCGCGGCCACGACGGCGGTGACGACCGCGCCGATGATCGCCCAGATCACGCCACGCTCCGCCGCGTAGGCCGCGAGGCGGCCCCATTTCGGGTCGCCGCGGCCGGACAGCGGCTCGGTCAGCAGGGCTGCCAGGACACCTGCGCAGGCCGCCGCGGCGAGCGTCGCCAGGGCGGGGAGCAGGATGGCGGTGCGCGGCCCGCCTGCCTTCTCTGTGTCTGCGTCTGCGTCTGCGAGCTGGAGGCGCTCGTGCTCGACCGAGGTGTCGCCGAGCGCGTCGCGCAGGCCCCGGCACAGCCGCTCGACGTCGTAGTCCCAACGCGAGTCGGTGAGCTCGCAGGCGTTGCGGCGGGCGAGCGCGCGCAGGCCCTCGGGCAGCTCGTGCTCGCCCGGCATGCGCGCACCGTCGACGAGCACCGGGATCACGGTCACGTCGTCGCGTTCGAGCGCGCGCTGGATCTCGAGGCGCACGAGGTCATCCGGCTCGTCGAGCCGTCGGCGGCCGTCGGCGGTCGTGACGTCCGCCCAGCGCGAGCCGATGACCGGGATGCACACATCGCAGGTGTCCATCACGTGCTCGAGGTGGTCGATGTAGTCCACGCCGGGCTCGAGCGCGACATCGCGGAAGATGCGCTCGGCGCCGAAGCGCGCACTGAGATCGCTGTGAAGCTGACGCGCCCAGCCGGCCGAGTCCGACCGCCGGTAGTTGAGGAAGATGCGGGCTGTCGTCCCCACCATGAACTTGGACGACGCTACGCCCGCGAGGCCCGCGAAGTCAACCCCTCGAGCCACGCCCCGGTCACCGCCGCGCCGCGGCGCTGGATGCCAGACCGAGGCCCGCTGCGGCGAAGGCGAATTGTCGTGCGATGTGGGCCGGGTAGGTGGACGTGAGCTGCGCCATGTGCATAGTCTTTGCGATCCGCCGCCAGCACTGTGTGATCTTGCCCGCGTCCCTCGCCGACGGCAGCAGGACGCCGATGTCATCGCCGGCGGCTCGGGGGCATGTGTGAGCGATCTGCTCGCGGCCGCGTCCGGCGGCGTCGCCCTCGTCGCGGCGGTCCTGGGCGTGGTCACCACCCTGCGCCAGTCAAAGACCGATGCGCGCCTGGCACAGCTGCACAGCGACCTCGAGACCGAGGTGCACCGGCGCACCGCGATGATCGACCGCCAGCTCGCCGCCGAGGACGTCCTGACGAAATACCGCGACCCCCTGGCGGCCGCGGCGTTTGACCTGCAGAGTCGTCTGTACAACATCCTCGAGCTGGACTTCCTCGGGCTGTGGGGCGGGACGCATCCGCGCGCCCAGGATGCGCTGCGCACGACGCTGTTCCGGCTGGCGCAGTACTTCGCCTGGACGGAGATCCTGCGGCGCAACATCCAGTTTCTGAGCTTTCCCGAGGCTGCGAGCACGCAGCACGTCACCCGCCTGCAGGCCGAGATCGCGAAGTGCTTTCTCAGCCACAAGGGTGGGGAGGCACTCATGATCTGGTCCGACGAGCAGCGCGCGATCGGCGAGCGGATGATCGTCGTCGAGCACGAGGAGGTGATCTGCATGGGCTACGCCGCGTTCGTAGACGCCTGCGAGAGCACGTTCGCGCCGTGGTGCGATCGCCTGCGTGCCGAGCTCGGCGAGCCGGCGGCGCAGATGCGCCTGCGCGCCGCTCAGCACGCGCTCTGCGAGCTCATCCGCGCCCTTGACCCCGGCCAGCTACGATACGGCGACGAGCAGCTCACGAAGGCCCGATGACGCTCGATCGCGATCGCCTCGACTGCACCCGGGCCTTCGAGGGAGCGCAGGGTTGACGGCATGAGCCTCACCGGCCGCGCACTGAGATTCGTCGCCGAGAGCGTCAGGTCCGGGGAGTGCATCCTGTTTCTCGGCGCGGGCGTGCACGCGCCGCCGGAGGAGTCGTCCGGGTTCGCGTACCCCGAGGAGCAGCGCCCGCCGATCGGCGCGGCTCTGAGCCGGACGCTCGCGCTGGGATGCGACTTCGAGGAGCGTTTCCCGAACGACCGGTCTGAGAATCTGCAGCGCGTGGCGCTCGCCTACGAGCTCGAGTGCGGGCGTGAGCGGCTCGTGGATGTGATCGCGAAGGCGGTCGACGTCGGCGCGCCGTCTCCGATGCTGCGCGCGCTCGCGCGACTGGACTTTCCGATCGTCATCACGACGAACTACGACGGCCTGTTCGAGCAGGCGCTGCGCGACTGCGGCAAGCAGCCGCGCGTGACGATCTACAACGCCGATGAGAACGTCGAGACGGTCGACTTCGACGATCCGTCGCCCGCCAGCCCGGTCGTCTACAAGCTTCACGGCGACATCTACGACCGGGTGTCGCTCGTCGTCACCGACGAGGACTACATCCAGTTCGTCATGCGGATGATGACGACCAAGGAGCGCTGCGACCCGATCCCGCTCTCGCTGAAGGAGGCCCTGACGCGGTCGACGACGCTGCTCGTGGGATACAGCCTGCTGGACTACAACCTACGGCTGCTGTTCAAGACGCTGGGCTGGAAGCTCGACCCGGCCAACACGCCGGTGATGTACTCCGTCGACTTCCATCCCGACGAGCTCATCGAGGACGTCTGGTGGAATCAGCGCCGATACGTGCGCTTCATCGCCGACGACGTGTGGTCGTTCGTGCCGCAGCTCTATGAGCTCGTGCGCGGTGAGGCGCCGGCGCCATAGCGATCGTCGATCCATCCTGCGTGATCGCCCCGGCCGCCCCATATCGCGGGATCCAGCCGTTTCGCTACGAGGACCACGCGATCTTCTTCGCGCGCGAGGCTGAGGCGCGCCGGCTCGCGCGGCTCGTCGCCGTCCACCGTGGCGTGTTCCTGTACGGCGACTCGGGCAACGGCAAGTCGTCGCTGATCAACGCCGGGTTGCTGCCACAGGCGCGCCGGCTCGGCGTCGAGCCCGTGCGCGTGCGCGTGCAGCCGCGCGCGGGCGCGGAGCTTGTGATCGAGCCGATCGCGATCTCCGATGACGGCGCAGACGTGCCGTGGCTCGATGCCGACCACGACGCATCGTCGAGGACCGTGCTGTCGATTGCGGAGCTCGAGCGGCGCGTGCGGATGGCGTCGGCCGAGCACCGACCGCTGATCGTCTTCGACCAGTTCGAGGAGGTCCTGACCCTGTTCGACG
>JBBQBV010000147.1:0-9278 GCA_038318085.1 Solirubrobacterales bacterium | reverse complement strand
CAGTCGGTCGACGGCTCCGACCTCGCCGGCCTGATGGTCGTCGTGCGTGAGCTGCGCGGCCTGAGCGGCTGAGGATCTTCGCGGGCACGCGAGGAGCTCCCGGCGTATACAGCGGCAGGTGAGGAGGGGACGGTCGGCGTCCCACCGCCGGTGCCTGAGGTTGTCCCCCGCATACGAGGACAACGTCAGCCACCGCCGCTGACGGTGCAGAACGAAACCGGTCTCGCCCTCCCCCGCGATGCGGTAGGCGCCCGAGCCCGCTCGGCCGCCCGGCGCCCTACCCAGGCCCGCTCGAGACGAAGTCCAGCGGGAGCAGGACGGTCCAGCCGCGCAGGGCGTGCGCGATGCGCTCGTAGGCGCGGGACTCGCCCTCGTCGGGGGTCATGAGGGTCACCTCGAGCGGGGTGTTACGGAAGCGGTCGGGCGCCTCGAGCGCCTCGATCCCAGCGTGCCCGAGCCGTTCGACGAGGTGATCGTCCCAACGGGGAAGACGTAGACGCACAGCCCAGCCGACGTGAGTGAGTGCCATGGCGGCGATGCTCTCACCCGCTCCGGACGGACGCCCTCAGCGCGGCGCGACGAGCAAGGCCTGGGTCGACGAGCCCACGCGCCCGCGCGCGTCGAAGGCGACGGCGCTGCAGGTGCCGGCCGCGCGGTCGCCGAAGCGCGTGACCGCGTCCATCCCGAGCCACTCGCCGGCCGGAAGCCGCTCGAGGGCGACGGAGAAGTCGACGTTGGCGAACGTCCAGGCGGTCCAGTCGAGCTCCGCCGAGATGCCGCTGGCGGCGTCGCCCATGACCAGCAGGTGCTCGAGTGCCGTGGCGGGCTCGCCGCTGACCAGGTCCACGTTCATGCGCGTCCAGCAGGCGGCCGGGCCGGGCCGCTCGAAGTCGCCGTGCACGAAGCGCCACTGGAGCGCGTCGAAGTACGCGACGTCGTCGGTCCAAAACGACGGGCGCGGCGAGTCCGCCAGGTCCTCGGGCCGCGCCGGCGGCGGCTCGGGGTCGCCGAGGCCGTCAGGCAGCTCGACCGCCGCGGCGCGCAGGCGCCAGGCGCGGGCGCGCATCAGCTCGGTCCCGTCGGCGGCGAGGGTCATGGTCGCCTCGAGTTGCTCGACGCGGCGGCCCGGACGCACGGTGCGCACAGCAACGCGCAGCGGCTCGAGCGGTACCGGGCGCAGGATGTCGAGGGCAATCCGCGCCAGCCGGCCGTCGGCGATGCCGGCGGCGGCCTCGATCTCCCGGGCCAGCAGCGCCGAGGGCGGGCCCGCGTGCTGGTGGCCTGGGTTCCAGGGCCCCCGGGTGTAGGCGGTCGGGACGAAGGCGCCGTCCTCGTGCGGCTCGTAGAGCGCGGCCATGCGGCGCGAGACCATAATCGGCCGTCGATGCGCCTCGCCCGCCGCCTGCGGCTGCCCGAGCACGACCTGGCGCTGCCGAACTGGCCCGGGCGGCTGGACGGCTTGCGCGTGGCCGTCGTCGCCGATCTGCACGCCGGCGGCCCGACCGTCCGCGAGCGCCGGCTCGACGAGCTCGCCTCCGCGACGGCCGGCGCCGCCCCCGACCTCGTCGTCCTGCTCGGTGACTACGTCGATCCCGGGGTGCTCGGCGGCAGGCGCATGAACCCCGGGACGGTGGCGCTGCGGCTGGCCCGGCTGCGCGCGCCCGTCGGCGTCGTCGCTGTGCTCGGCAACCAGGACTGGCGCCACGAGGGCCACGCGATGGGCGCCGCGCTGCGCCACGCCGGGCTGCGGGTGCTCGAGAACGAGGCCGTCCGGCTGGAGGCTCGCGGCGGGCCGCTGTGGGTCGCCGGGGTGGCGGACCTGCGCGCACGCGACCCGCGCGTCGGCGCGGCGCTGGCAGCCGTGCCCGCAGGCGAGCCGGTCCTCATGCTCAGCCATGACCCCGACGTGTTCCCCTACGTCCCCGCCCGCGTCGCCCTCACGCTCGCCGGGCACCTGCACGGCGGCCAGGTGGACCTGCCGCTGATCCCGCGCAGGCTGCCGTCGCGCCACGGCGCGCGCTACAAGGCCGGACACGTCATCGAGCAGGGGCGCCATCTGTTCGTCTCTCGCGGCGTGGGTGAGACGGGCATCCCGCTGCGCCTCGGCGCCCCGCCGGAGGTGCCGATCCTGCGCCTGACGGGTAGCAGGTGAGGGTGCCGCGCTCGATCTTCAACGCCACGATCACCTTCGGCCTCGTCAACGTCCCGATCAAGCTCCACAGCGCCACCGAGTCAAGGACCGTGCGCTTCCGGGAGGTGCACGAGACCGACGGCGCGCCGCTCGAGCACCGCCGGATCGACCCGGAGTGCGGCGAGCAGGTCGACTACGACGACGTCGTCAAGGGCTACGAGGTCGACGACGGGGAGTTCGTCGTGCTCGCCAAGGACGAGGTCAAGGCCGCGGCCGGCGACCGCACCAAGACGATCGGCATCGAGGACTTCGTGCCCGTCGCCGACGTCGACCCGATCTACTGGGCCAAGACCTACTACCTCGGCCCGCGCGAGGGCGGGGAGGACGCCTATCGCGCGCTGCACGCCGCGCTGGAGCAGACGGGACGCGCCGGGATCGGCCGCATGACCTTTCACGACCGCGAGTACCTCGTCGCGGTCCGCCCGCTCGACGGCGTGCTCGGCCTGCACACGCTGCACTTCGCCGACGAGGTCGTCGAGGCCGGGGAATTCGAGCTCTCAGAGCCCGCCCGCGGCCCGGCGCAGCGCGAGGTCAAGATGGCCGCCTCGCTGGTCGAGGCGCTGGCCGGCGACTTCCGGCCGGCCAGGTACGAGGACAGCTACCGCGAGCGCGTCATGGAGATGATCGAGGCCAAGGCCAAGGGCAAGCAGCTCGTGCGCCCGTCCGAGGACGAGCCCGCCGAGGAGTCCGACCTCTTCGCGGCGCTCGAGGCGAGCGTGAAGGGATCGAAGAGGTAATGGCCCGCAGCCTCTGGACCGGCTCGCTGAGCTTCGGCCTGGTCAACGTGCCGGTGCAGCTCTCAAGCGCCGTACGCGACGTCGGCATCCACTTCCGCCAGCTGCACGCCGGGACGGGCCGGCCGATCGAGGTCCGGCGCTATTGCTCTGAGGAGGACGTCGAGGTCGAGTGGGGGGAGGTCGCGCACGGCTACGAGCTCTCCGACGACCAACTCGTGGTGATCACCGACGAGGATCTCGAGACGGTCGAGCCGCGCAAGACGCGCACGATCGAGATCGAGGCCTTCGTGCCGCTCGACCAGGTCGATCCCGCCTACTTCGACCACCCCTACGTGCTGCTGCCGATCGGCGACAGCGAGGGCACCCTGCGCGCCTACCGTCTGCTCGTCGAGGTCATGGGCACGACCGACCGCGCGGCGCTCGGGCGCTTCGTGATGCGCACGAAGGAGTACCTGGTGCTCGTCCGCGCCCGCGAGGGCCGGCTGTCGCTGGTGACGCTGCTCTGGCACGACGAGGTGCGCCCGACCAAGGGCATCGCGCCGGCCGGCAGGGCCAAGAAGGCCGCCGTGGAGCAGACGGTGGCGCTGATCGACGAGCTCTCGGTCGGCTGGGACCCGACCCGCTACGAGGACCGCTACCGCACGCGCCTGCTCGACGTGATCGAGCGCAAGCGCAAGGGCGGCACGGTCAAGGCGCCCGAGCCCGAGCGCGAGCCGGCCGCGACGCCGGACCTGATGGCCGCCCTCGAGCAGAGCCTGGCCCGCATGAAGGGCGAGCGCCTGGAAGTCTTGTCAAAGCGCGAGCTGCTCGAGCGCGCCGCCGACGAGGACGTCGAGGGGCGCTCGAAGATGACCAAGGACGAGCTGGTCGAAGCGCTCAGCTGAGCGCCGGTGCCGAGCCGTCCGCGCCTCGATGAGGACCGTCACCGCCACCCGCTACGTCGCGCCGCTGCGCGAGGGCGGGTCGCTCCCCGGCCTCGTGGAGGCCGACGACGACGGCCTCTACGTGTGCAAGTTCCGCGGGGCGGGGCAGGGGCCGCTCGCGCTCGTGGCCGAAGTGATCGGCGCTGAGCTCGCGCGCGCGCTCGGCCTGCGCGTCCCGGAGCTCGTGACGATGGCGCTCGATCCCGTCCTCGGCGTGGCCGAGCCCGACCCCGAGATCCAGGCGCTCATCCAGGCCTCGGGCGGCGAGAACCTCGGCGTCGACTTCCTGCCGGGCTCGCTGCCCTTCACCGCCGCGGCGCCGGGCGTCGAGCCGGAGTGCGCGGCCGACGTCGTCTGGCTCGACGCGCTGATCACCAACGTCGACCGCACGCCGCGCAACCCCAATCTGTTGTGCTGGCATGGCAACGTGTGGCTCATCGACCACGGCGCCGCGCTGTACCGCCAGCACGCCACGGCGGACTTCGCGGCCGAGGCGCGGCGGCCCTTCGCGCGTGTCCGCGACCACGTGCTGCTGCCGTGGGCCGGGGCGATCACCGGCGCGCACGAGCGGCTCGCGGCGCGGGGCGCCGCAGCGGTGGGCGACGTGGTCGCAGCCGTGCCGGAGGCCTGGCTCGCCGGGCCCGGGCGCGCGGCGTACGCTGCCTGGCTGACCGACCGCCTGCAGTGGGGCGGCTTCGCGACCGAGGCCGAGGAGGCGCGACGTGCCCGCTGAGGCCTTCCAGTACGCGGTGCTGCAGGTCGTTCCTCGGCTCGAGCGCGACGAGCGCATCAACGCCGGCGTCGTGCTCTTCTGCCGACGCAGGGGCTTCTTGCAAGCGCTCGTGCAGCTCGATCACACCCGCCTCGCGGCGCTTGATCCGGGTGCCGACGCCGGCGCAGTCGACCGCCACCTGCAGGCGCTCGCCGCGGTCGCTGCGGGGGAGGGGGAGGGCGCCGTCTGCGCCATGGAGCGCAGCGAGCGCTTCCACTGGCTCGTCGCGCCGTCGAGCACGATCATCCAGCCGTCGCCCGTGCACACGGGCCTCACCGAGGATCCGCCGGTGACCCTCGAGCGGCTGTTCACGGCGCTGGTCGGCTAGTGCTCGCCGCGGGACGGATTATCGTGCCGGACGTGCCTCTCCTGCGGATCGTCATGACTCTCGCTGTGGCCGGGCTCGTGCTCGTCCCCGCGGCCGCGAGCGCCAAGGTGCGCACCGAGACCCTGCGCGCAGGGCCCTACGCGCTCGGCGGCTACCGCACCCAGTTCCTCAAGGAGTCCGTCCCGCGCCCGCGCGCGAGCGGCTACGTGACGAGGATGCGCGCGTCGCTGGTCGACGCCCGGGGCCGCCCGGTCACGATCCGCGACGGCATGTTGCACCACGTCTACTTCAACAACCTCAGCGTCCTGCGCACCGCCGGCCAGTGCACCTCCCGTCAGCCCGAGGTCTTCTACGGGACCGGCGAGGAGAACGAGTCGCTCGACCTGCCGCCGGGCTACGGCTACCGGCTGCGCCGGCACGACCGCTGGCAGATGAGCGGGATGCTGATGAGCCACCGCTACCGCCCCAAGCGCGTCTACGTGCGCTACGTGGTGACGACCGACACCGCCCGGCGCACCGCGGTGCGCCCGCTGTGGGTGCGCGCCAACGGCTGCGGATCCTCCTCGGCTTACCACGTGCGCGGCGACGGCGGCCCCGGCTCCGTCGACGATCGCGTCGACCACTGGAAGGTCCCGATCGGCGGTCGGATCGTCGCCTCGGGCGGCCACCTGCACGCCGGCGCGATCAACCTGGTCATGCGCCAGCCGTCCTGCGGCGACCGCGTGCTGTTCGACAACGCGCCGTCCTTCGCGCCCGCCGACGACCTGCTCTACCACGTCGTCCCGCGGCTG
This sequence comes from Solirubrobacterales bacterium, assembly GCA_038318085.1. GTDB lineage: Bacteria > Actinomycetota > Thermoleophilia > Solirubrobacterales > Solirubrobacteraceae > DATLGB01. The sequence continues at coordinate 3,536 of JBBQBV010000147.1, read as the reverse complement.
CACGAGGCCGGGCCGATCCAGACGAGCTGGTTCACCTCGAAGACCGGCATCCCCGTGGCCAAGGGCGAGGTGCTCGACCTCCACGGCCTCTACGCAAACGACCATCCGCGCCAGTCGGTGATGGCCATCACGCATGTCTACATCGCTCCGGAGAGCCAGCCGCCCGTCGGCTGCTCGCCGCTGCCCGCCGACGCCCATCAGACCGCGCCCAAGGCCGGCGAGCGCCCTTCGGCGCCCTACCAGTCGATCCCGCTCTATACGCTTGACGCGCGGCACAGGCCGGTCGTTATCGACGAGCCGCCCGGCCCGTCGGTCCCGCTCGCCGACAACGCGCTCATCGACCTGCGCTCCTTCGCCTTCACGCCCGAGAAGGTGACGATCGCAGCCGGCTCCACGCTGCAGTGGCGCTTCGACGACCTCGCCGCCCACAACCTGACCTTCGCCAGCGGACCCCGCGCCGTCGCGGGCCAGCAGCTGGCCAAGGGCGGCCGCACGTCGACCCGGTTCGACACCCCCGGCCGCTACCAGCTGTTCTGCTATCTGCATCCGATGACGATGCACGAGCAGATCACGGTCACGCCGTAGGGGGCGAGAGCGCACCCGGGTCGCCGGGCACGTCGACGGCATGCTCGCGCAGCGCCTCGAGCGGCACGATGTCGAGCGCGCGCTCGTGGGTCGAGGCCAGCACGACGAAGGAGGCCGCCCCGGCGGCGTGGGCGCGCAGCCAGTTGGCCGCCGTCACGCACCAGCGGTCGCCGGGGACGAGGCCCGGGAAGCGATAGTGCGGCATCGGGGTGCTGAGGTCGTTGCCGATGTCGGACTGGTGTGCGAGGAACTCTGCGGTCATCACGCCGCAGATGGTGTGGCTGCCGAGATCCTCCGGTCCGGTGCTGCAGCAGCCGTCGCGGTAGAAGCCGGTGAGCGGGTCGGTGCCGCAGGGCTCGAGGTCGCCGCCGAGGACGTTGCGTTCGGTCACGGCGGCAGTATCGCGGTCAGGCGCGCTCCCGCGGCTTCCTGGGCCCGCCGGTCCGCCGCACTGAGCCGGACTGTATCGTCAGCACCCGATGGCGAACGCGACCCATTCGTCCCCCGCCGGGCCGCTCGCACACGCCGCACAAACGGGGCAGCAGTGACCGGCAACCGCCAGGTCCGCCTCGCCGCGCGCCCGCAGGGCCGTCCGCAGGACAGTGACTTCGAGGTTACGGAGGAGCCCGTTGCCGAGCCCGAGGACGGGCACTTCGTCGTCCGCATCGAGTTCATCTCGCTCGACCCCGCCATGCGCGGCTGGATGAACGACTCCCCGTCCTACATCCCTCCCGTCGCGCTCGGCGAGGTCATGCGCGCCGGCGCGGCCGGCACGGTCGTCGCATCCGGGCATCCGGGCTTCGCCGAGGGCGACCACGTCTCGGGCGCCTTCGGCGTCCAGCAGTACGCGGTCTCCGACGGCCGAGGCGCCGTGAAGATCGACCTCGAGGTCGCGGCGATGCCGGTCCACCTCGGGGCCCTCGGCCTGACCGGGATGACCGCGTACTTCGGGCTGCTCGACGTCGGGCGGCCGGAGCCGGGACAGACCGTCGTGGTCTCCGGCGCCGCCGGCGCCGTCGGCAGCGCGGTCGGGCAGATCGCCAAGCTCAAGGGCTGTCGGGCCGTCGGCATCGCGGGCGGGGAGGACAAGTGCCGCCACGTAGTGGAGGAGCTCGGCTTCCACGCCTGCATCGACTACAAGGGCTCCGACGTGCGCACGGCGCTGCGCGAGCACGCGGCCGACGGCGTCGACGTCTACTTCGACAACGTCGGCAACCCGATCCTCGACGCGGTGCTCACGCGGCTCGCGCGTCACGCGCGCGTCGTGATCTGCGGCGCCATCTCGCAGTACAACGCCGGCAAGGTCGCGGGGCCGAGCAACTACATGAACCTGCTCGTGCGGCGGGCCCGGATGGAGGGCTTCGTCGTCTTCGACTTCGCCGACCGCTACCCCCAGGCTGCCGCCGAGATCGGGCGCTGGATGGCCGAGGGGACCTTCAGGTCGCACGAGGACGTCGTGCCCGCGTCCGTCGATGCCTTCCCGGACGTCCTGGGGCGCCTCTTCGACGGCGACAACGTCGGCAAACTCGTCATGGAGGTCCAGCACTAGTGGCCCAGATCAGCTTCACCGTCGAGAAGGACACGCCGGCCGCCATCGAGCGTGTCTTCGCCGCGCTGACCGATCACCGCGCGTACGCGTCGATGACCCCGGTGCGCACGAGCACGCTGGACCGCGAGGGCACGCCGGCCCCCAACGGCGTGGGAGCCGTGCGTCGGCTCACCATCGTCGGGCCCCCGCTGGTCGAGGAGATCACCGCCTATGAGGCGCCGCACCGCTTCGCCTACAGGCTGATCTCCGGACTGCCCGTGCGCGACCACGTCGGCGAGGTCACCCTGCGCGAGCAGGGCGGCGGGACGCACATCACGTGGAAGCTGACGTCGACGCCGACCATCCCCGGGGGCCAGTACGCGCTCGGCCCGATCTTCAAGCAGGCCTTCGGCGTCGTGTTGCGGGGGGCGATCAAGACCGCCGAGGCGCGCGGGTGAGACCGCGCCCGCGCCGGCTGCACCGAAAAGCGAGAGTTGGCTATGCGGCGCTCGTTGTGTGAGTGACATGCGCCGACTCCTACCGGTCACCGTTCTCGCCTGCCTGGCACTGTGCGCGCCGGCGGGCGCCTTGACCTCGCGCCAGGTCTTCGGGATCGGCAACACCTATGACCTGTCCGCCCCGAGCCTGCTGCGGCTCAAGCCGGCCGCCACGCGCTACCTCGCCGCCTGGAATGTCGCGCTGAGACCGGGCTTTCATCGCGAGCGCGTCGACGCCTGGTACGACCAGGCGATGCTCAACGGCCTCGATCCGCTGCTGAGCTTCCAAGGGGGCCCCACGTCGAAGGCTCCCTCCGTCACCCGGTTCGCCCACGCCTTCCGCAGGGCGCTCGCGCGCTGGCCCGGGGTGGGGGAGTGGCAGACCTGGAACGAAGGCAACCACCGCTCCCAGCCGGTGACCTGGCGCCATCCCGAGCGCAACGCCGCGTACGCCGAGGCCATGGAGGCCGCCTGCCCGCGGTGCACGATCCTCCCGGTCACGATCGTGCTCTCCAACGGCCCGAAGACGCGCTGGTGGATCAAGAAGTTCCTGGCCGCCTACGGCCGCCAGCCCGCGATCTGGGCGGTCCATGTCTACGGCGACGTCAACCGGCGCTCCAACAGCCGTCTGGCCGCCTTCGTCAAGGCCCATCCCCGCGGCCGCATCTGGATCACGGAGACCGGCGCGTTCGCCAGCTTCGCCAAGCTGTGGCCGTTCAACCTCGCCCGTCAGGGCCGCTACACCCCCTACGTGTTCAACCAGGCGCTGCGCTTCCGCTCGCGGGTCGACCGCCTGTACTGGTGGCAGTGGCGCGGCGGGAGGACGTTGAACGCCAGCCACTGGGACACCGGCCTCGTCGACGTCCACGGCAAGCCCCGTCCCGCGTACTACGCCGCGCTGAAGGCTCGCTTCCGCTCGCGCTGAT
>JBBQBV010000146.1:0-9286 GCA_038318085.1 Solirubrobacterales bacterium | reverse complement strand
ACCCCAAGCTCCCGGCGACGGCCTACGTGGTGCTCGGGCTCGTGTCGGTGCGTCCCACGGCCGGCCACGAGCTCGCCCGCTTCGCCGAGCGGTCGATCGGCAACTTCTTTCCGCTCACGCGCAGCCACATCTACTCCGAGCTCGAGCGCCTCTGCCGGCTCGGCCTCCTCGACGCGACCGAGGTGCTCCAGGAGCGCCTTCCCGCCAAGCGGGTCTACGCGGTCACCGCCGCGGGTAGCGGCGAGCTGCAGCGCTGGCTCGAGGACCCGCACCCGGCCCCCGAGCGCGAGCGCAACCTGTTCCTGGTGCGCGTGTTCTTCGGCGACCGCATGTCGCCGGAGCGCACGGCGGCGCTGCTGGACGACTACGAGGCGACGGCCCGGACGCGGCGCGACCACCTGGCCGCGCTGGCGGACGCGCTGGCGGACCGTCCGCGCTCGGTGTTCCGCCGCTCAACGGCGATGTACGGGGTGCGTCGGGAGCAGGCGAAGCTGGACTGGGTGGCCGACGTGCGTCCATTGTTTCGTGACGCGCCGGCCGGCACCTGGGAACCGCTCTGCAGCGCGTCCGACGAGCTCTCGTAGGGCGACGTGCTCGACCGCCTGTCGCGACTCGCCACCAGCCATCCACGCCGGATGGCGCTGCTGGCCGCCCTGGCGTTCGTCGTCGCGGGCGTGCTCGGCGGTCCCGCCCCCGGCATGCTCAAGGCGCGCAACGCCTTCCGCGACCCGCAGTCCGACAGTGCTCGTGCGCAGGGGCTGGTCAATCGCGCGACTGCCGCCGAAGCCAACCCGGGCGTGCTCGCCGTCGTATCCGCTGCTCCCGACAGCCCGGCCGTGACCTCGGCGACCCGCGCGATCGCGCGGGTCCGCGGCGTGGCCGCGGTGACGGCTCCGACCGCCGGCCACCCGGTCGGGCTCGTCTCCCGCAACGGCCGCGCCTCGCTCATCACCGCCACCCTGCGCGCGGGGACAGACCCCGACCCGATCGTGTCGCGGATCGAGGGCGCGTTGCACGACCGCTCCGACGTCGTGCTCGGGGGCGCAGACGTCGCCGGCTCCCAGATCGGCGAGCAGGCGCTGAAGGACCTCGGCTTCGCCGAGCTGCTCGCGTTCCCGCTGCTGGCGATCCTGGCCTTCGTCATCTTCCGCGGCATCGCGGCGCTGCTGCCGCTCGCGGTCGGCATGACGAGCGTGCTCGCCACGTTTCTCGTGTTGCGCCTGGTCAACGCCGCGCTGCCGCTGTCGGTCTTCGCCCTGAACCTCGTCATCGGGCTCGGCCTCGGGCTCGCCATCGACTACAGCCTGTTCTTGGTCTGGCGCTTCCGCGAGGAGCTCGAGCGCGGCGCCGAGGTGCACGACGCCGTGCGCACGACGCTGCGCACCACCGGGAGGACGATCCTCTTCAGCGCCTTCACGGTCGCGGCCGCCATGGCCAGCCTGGTCGTCTTCCCGCAGCGCTTTCTCGTCTCGATGGGCATCGGCGGCGCGGTGGTCGCGCTGGTCGCGGCGGCCAGCGCGCTGCTGGTGCTCCCGTCGCTGTTCATCCTGCTGGGCACGCGGCTCGGGCGCGTGAAGCCGGCCGCGCAGGCAGGCGGCGGTTGGGCGAGACTGGCGCACGCGGTGATGCGGCGGCCCGGCCTCGTCGCGGTGACCAGCGCGCTGATGCTCGTGGCCGTGGCCTCCCCGGCGCTCCGCGTCCGCTGGAGCGGCATCGACGCGACGATCCTCCCGAAGAGCCAGAGCGGGCGCGTCGTGGCGGACAGGCTCGCCCGCGACTTCCCCTCCGCCCACGGTGGTGGTGCGATCACCGTCGTCGCCTCCGCGCCACGGTCGGCGCGGCGCGCGCTTGCCGGCTACGCCGCGCGCCTGGACACGCTCCCCGGCCTCTCCGTGGCCGCGGGCCCGGACCAGGTTGCGCCTGGGATCTGGACGATCAGGCTGGCCAATCAGAGCCTCCCGATCTCACCGCGCGGCCAGCGCGCCGTTGCCGCAGTCCGAGCCCTTCCCGCCCCGGTGGCGGTCCTGGTCGGCGGGGAGGCCGCCACCTTCGCCGACCAGCGCGCGGCGATCACCTCGAGCCTCCCCGTCGCCCTGGCCATCCTCGTCGTCGTCACCGTGCTCGTGCTGTGGCTGATGACCGGTTCGGTGATCCTGCCGTTCAAGACGCTGCTGATGAACGCGCTCACCGCCGCCGCGGCCACCGGCATCCTCGTGTTCGTCTTCCAGGACGGCCGGCTCACCGGGCCGCTGGCGTACACCAGCCAGGGCGGGATCGAGGAGACCGACTTCCTGATCCTCGCCGCCCTGGCCTTCGCGCTCTCGACCGACTACGCGGTCTTCCTGCTGGCACGCATCAAGGAGGCGCGCGCCCAAGGTGTGGGCGAACGCGAGGCGGTGGCCGCCGGGCTGCAGCGCACCGGCCGGCTGATCACCGCCGCGTCGGTCCTGTTGGCGGTGGCGATCGGCGCCTTCGCGACCTCCAAGATCGTCTTCCTCAAGGAGGTCGGCGTCGGCACCGCCGCGGCCGTCCTGATCGACGCCGTCATCGTGAGGGCACTCCTCGTCCCGTCGCTGATGGCGCTGCTGGGGCGCTGGAACTGGTGGTCACCGGCCCCCCTGCGACGCCTGCACGGTCGCCTCGGACTCGACGAAGGCGCTTAGCTCGTCGACGATGGCGAGGATCGCTGAGCGTGTCAGCGGGACAGGTGGAAGCCTGGGCCGCTGAGGGTGTTCAGGTCGTTCGTGAAGCCGATCACCGCGAGCATGATCACGAGCGCGAAGCCCACGAATCCCGCGCGCTCCATCAGGCTGAAGGGGATCGCCTTGCCCCGCACCTTCTCGGCCACCGCCCAGAACACGTGCCCGCCGTCGAGCGGCAGGAACGGGAACAGGTTCACGATGCCCAGCGAGAGCGAGATCAGCCCGAGCACGAACAGCGCGGCTGAGAGGTTGAGCTCGACCGCCTGCCGCGCGATCTCGTAGGACCCGACGACGCCGTGCAGCTGCCTGCGCTGCACCGGGTCGAAGATCTTGGCGATGCGCGTGATGGTGAGCGACGTGACCCGCCCCATCTCCTGCACGGCGCCCTTCGCGGCGCCGAGCACGCCGACCGGGCGAAAGACGGGCTCGGAGCTGAAGCCGAGGCGCATCTTCTTGAACGTGGGGTCATAGACCGGGCGGGTCGACTCGTGCACCACGGCGCCATCGCGTCGCAGGTCGAGCCGCACCGGCACCTTGGCCACGCATCCCGGCTTCGGCCTGCCCGCGCACGCGTGGGTCGCGATGCGCTTGGCGAGCGCCTCCGACGCGCCCGTCCTGCCGTCGACGGCGACGATCTTGTCCCCCGGGACGAGCACGCCCATGGCGGGAAGGTTGCGCTCGACCTTGACCACCGACGCGCCGTCGGTCGCGACGCCGCCATCCAAGATGAGGACCGTGAAGATGCCGAAGGCGAGCACGATGTTCACGAGCGGCCCGGCGAGGATCACGACGATCCGCTTCCACGGCTTCTGGCGGTAGTAGGCCCGCGGCTGCACCTCCTCCGGCAGCTCCTCGTGCGGGTTCATCCCGCTGATCTTCACATAGCCGCCGAGCGGGATCATCCCGATCGCGTACTCCGTCTCCCCCTTGCCCTTCCATCTGAAGGCCAGTGGCGGGAAGAACAGGCTGAAGCGCTCGACGCGCATCCCCACGGCCTTGGCGGCCACGAAGTGGCCCAGCTCGTGCAGAATGATCAGCGCCATGAAGCCGACGGCGGCGAGGACGAAGGTCATGTCGTCCGGACCTCGATCAGCGCGCCGGCCGTCTCGCGCGCTCCGGCGTCGGCGTCGAAGAGCGTGTCGAAGCTGTGCACGCGAGCGCCCGGGATGCTGTCGAGCGTCATCTCGATGACCTCGGCAATGCCGGTGAAGGACAGGCGACCGGCCAGGAACGCATGCACCGCGACCTCGTTGGCGGCGTTGAGCACGCACGGCGCCGTGCCCCCCGCCATCGCGGCCTCGCGCGCCAGGCGCAGGCAGGCGAACGTCTCCTCGTCGGGGGGCTCGAAGGTCAGCGCGCCGACCTCGGCGAGGTCGAGCGTCGGCACGGGGACGCCGACGCGGTCGGGGTGGTGCAGCGCGTAGGCGATCGGCACCTGCATGTCCGGATGACCGAGGTGGGCCAGCGTGGCCCCATCGCACAGCGACACGAGCGCGTGCACGATCGACTGCGGGTGCACGACGACGTCGAGGCGCTCGTACGGCATGCCGAAGAGGTGATGGGCCTCGATCAGCTCGAGGCCCTTGTTCATCAGCGTGGCCGAGTCGATCGTGATCTTCCCGCCCATCGCCCAGGTCGGATGCTGGAGCGCATCCTGCACCGTGACGTCGCGCAGCTCGGCCCTGCTGCGGCCGCGGAAGGGCCCGCCGGACGCCGTCACCGTGAGCTTGTCGATGACGCCGGCCCGCCCGCACTCGCCCGCGATCAGCTGGTGCAGGGCTGAGTGCTCGGAGTCGACGGGGATCAGCTGCGCGCCTGTCGCCTCGCTGAGCGCGGTGACGAGCTCACCACCGACGACCAGCGACTCCTTGTTGGCCAGCGCGACGTCGATCCCCTCGCCGAGGGCGACGATCGTGGGGCCGAGGCCCGCGCTGCCGACGATCGCGTTGAGGACCAGGTCGGCGCCCGACTCGGCGACCAGGCGCGCCAGGCCCTCCGGCCCGGCCAGCACCTCGCCGTCGGTCCACGCCTCGGCGGCGCGCGCGGCGGCGTCCGGGTCGGCGAGCCCGAGCCGCTTGACGCCGTGCTCGTGCGCCTGCTTGAGCAGGGCCTCCCAGCCGCTGTCGGCGCTCAGGCCGACGAGCTCGAAGGCCTCCGGAGCCCGCGCCACGACGTCGAGCGCCTGGGTCCCGACCGAGCCCGTGGAACCGAGGATGAGGAGGCGCTTCATGCTCCGGGATGGTAGGGGCGGCCCGGTCAACGGCGGGTAAGCGGCGCGGCGGGCGGAGGTGCCTGCGGTTGTCCGTCATATACGGGCATAACGTCGGGCACCGAGCCCCCGGGCCACCGCCGGCCACGTCGGAGGCGGGCCGATCAGGTCGCCGAGCGCTTGCGCAGCTCGAGCCGGATGCCGCGACCGCCGGCCAGGACCAGGACGAGCGCGAGCACCAGAGCCGCTCCGTGGCCGGCACCGTAGGCGCCGGAGCCGACGGTCGTCGTGGTGAGCCCGTAGAGCAGGATCGCCGCGCCCCAGACGCAGATGACCGAGCTGGCGATGAGGTTGCCGTTCTTCATCTCTGTCGCTTCGGCCCAGGACCGGCGGGAACTTAGGCGAGGCGGCCGTGGTTGCGCAGAAGGACCAGCGCGTCGACGGTCGCCGACCCGCGCCAGTCGGCTTCGGCGACCGCCGACCAGACCGGGAAGTGGATCGTCCAGCCGCCGTCGGGCTGCTGGGCCGCGGCGAGGTCGTCGAGGTGGCGCTCGACCTCCGCCGGGTCCAGGGCGGCGGCGAACCACAGCGGGTTGTGAGACGTGTCGGCGGCCGCGACGGCGGGCGCGAGGCGTTTGGCGAGGCCCGGCGCGTGTCCGGCGAAGGCGAGCGCGCCGATCAGGTCGTACATCTCGGTCGCCTCCGGCGCGGCCTCGCGCAGCCACGCGACGGCGCGGTCGAGCCACGGATGCTCGACGCCGCGCTCGAGCAGGACGGCCGCGATCGGCCCCGTGGAGACCAGCGAGGCGGGCAGCCCGGGCTGCGGGCGCCACCACGGCGCCGCGGGCCAGCCCTCGATGGACGGCTCGACGAAGGTCGTGCCGCCCTCGGCCGGCGCCACGGACTGCAGCCAGTCGCACGCGCCGCGCACGAGGTCCTCGTCCCACGCGTCGCACTCGTGCAGCGTGCGCAGCGCCAGCGCGACGGCCGGCGGCTGGCTCCCCGGGCAGCGTCCGTCGGGCTCCAGCGCCTGGCCGAAGCCGCCGTCGGCGTTGCGGTAGGCGGCGACGGCGTCGCGGACGGGCGCCGCCGCCCCGCCGCCGAACAGGCGCTCGAAGCGGCGGCGGTCGAGGACGCGGGCGTGGGCGGCGAGGAACCGCTCGGCGGCGGCGAGGTCGGGCATGGCGCGTATCCCATCATCCACACCGTCGACGGTCTTGCACGAATCGGCCATCCTTGGTGCGGTGCCCTACGTCGAGCTGCCCCCGCCCCGGTTGCCGGGCCTCGCGTGCCTGTGGCTGCACGCGGTGCCGGCCGGGGGCGCGCCACCGGTGCGGATCCTGCCGGACGGTTGCGTCGACCTGATCTGGCAGGCCGGTATCGGCGCCCATCTCGCCGGGCCCGACACGCACGCCAACCTCGCCCGGCTCGAGCCCGGTGCGGTGATCGTCGGCGCGCGCTTTTCCGCCGGCGCCGGGGGCGCGGCGCTCGGACTGCCCCTGAGCGAGCTGCGCGACGCCCGCGTGCCGGTCCCAGAAAGCCGCGGCCTGCACGCCGCGCTCGACCCCACCGCCGCCCTGCGCGCCGTCGCGCGCACCGCTTCCCGCCTCGTAGCCGCCGGCCCGCCCGATCGCGCGATCAGCGCCGCCGCAGCCCGTCTGAGCGATCCGCGCCAGCGCGTCGAGGCGCTCGCCGGAGACCTCGGGCTCAGCGAGCGTCAGCTGCACCGCCGCTGCGTGGCCGCCGTCGGCTACGGGCCGAAGCTCCTCCAGCGCGTCCTGCGCTTCCGGGCCTTCATCGCCGCGGCCGAGGCCGCCGGCGCGAACGCCGACCTCGGTCGCCTCGCGCACGAGACGGGCTATGCCGACCAGGCCCATCTGACGCGGGAGTGCACGGCGCTCTCCGGGCTCCCGCCCGCCGCACTGCTCAAGGCTCGCCTTCCAGCGCCCGCCGCCGCAGCAGCGGGCGCAGGAACCACAGGAAGCCCAGCACCACGGCCAGCGCGGGTGGTATCACGAAGACCACGGCGCCGCTGAAGAGGTAGTCCGTCACCAGCAGCACGGCGCCGACGAGCGCGAACGCGAGGAACGTCAGGCCGCCGATCAGCATGCGGTTGGCGTGCTCGACGAGCCAGGGCCGTTGCCGCTGGTGAAAGAGGAGCCGGTGCGCGGCGGACGGGGCGATCAGGCACGCGGTCGCCAGCGCCACGAGCAGCAGCGTCACGAAGTACACGTCGCGCTGGAAGTCGGTCGCCCGCTGAAAGCCCTGGGCGAACGGCACGGTCAGAAGGAACCCGAAGAGGATCTGCACACCGGGCATCGCGACGCGCGCCTCGTTGAGCAGCTCGATCATCTGGCGGTCGCGCTTGTCCTCCTCGGATGTCTGCGTCACACCATCGCCCCCCACACGTAATAGCCCGCCACGAGCGCGAAGAAGGCCGCGTCCAGACGGTCCAGTGCACCGCCGTGCACGCCGAACAGCCGCCCGGCGTCCTTGGTGTTGGCGTCGCGCTTGACCTGGGACTCGAAGAGGTCTCCGACGGGCGCCGCGATGCCCACGGCGACGCCCAGCAGCAGCGCATGCTCGAAGTCGAGCCAGACCTGGTACAGCGCGGCGATCTCGACAGCGACGATCGCCGTCACGACGCCGATGGCCAGGCCCTCGATCGTCTTGTTGGGCGAGATCGACGGCGCCAGCTTGTGGCGTCCGAGCGCCCGGCCGCCCAGGTAGGCGCCGCTGTCGCCGATGAAGGTGCCGATCAGCACGTCGATGAGGACGTCGCGGCCGTGCGGCAGCTCGCGCAGCAGGATCGCGTGGGCGACCGCGAAGCCGATCCAGTAGATGCCCAGGGTGGTCAGCGACATGCGCGCGGTGACCGACGGCCCGCCGGGCGTGGTGATCGCCAGCCCGAACAGCACCGGGAAGGCCGCGACGGCGGTCAGCAGCACCTGGTGCTCGCCGCCGAAGCGGGCGGAGACCACGAAGGCCAGCAGCGCGGCGAAGCCCGCCAGCTTGACGGGGTGCACCCGGTCGTACATCTGCCACAGCTCCCCCATCGCGGCACCGCCGAGAAAGAGCGCCGTCAGCGCGAACGGTGTCCCGCCGAGGACGATCAGGAAGACGGCGACGGCCGCCGCCGGGACGCCGACGACGACCCGCTGGGCGAAGTCCGATCGCGTGGAGGAAGGCTCCGGGTCCGAGCGGCGGGCCATGACCCGCTGACCCTATCGAGGGTCTATGGAGCGCTGGTGCAGAAGCCGGCGCTAGGCGTCGGCCGTGCTTCATCCTGTCTGCGTGCGGCGGCGCCCCCATCGCCTCTCGAGCCCTTGTGGCGCCACGCGGACTTGTTTCACGCCACGCCCTAGCAGGTGGGCATCTTGACCGCGTTGCAGACGCTTCCGGCGGTCCTGTTCGGCTTCGCGGCCGGCGTGTGGCCCGATGGCGTTCGCAGGCGACGGGTGATGGTCGCCTGTGACGTGCTTCGGCTGCTCCCGGTGGGCTCCGTCTCGCTTGCCTCCGTGGTTGACGCGCTCTCGCTCGGGCAGCTGTACGCGACCGCGTTCGTCACCGGCGTGGGCACCGTCATCTTCAACGTCGCCTACCAGTGCGACGGCAACGCCAAGATGGTGGCCTCGCGCTCGGCGGCGGAGGTCGTCGGTCCGAGTCTTGGTGGCTTGGGGTCCCGAGAAGTTTCGTACGGAAAACCGGGTTTGAGTGGACCACGCCCCCCTTCTCCGCGGTCAAGGGCCAGGCGATCTGCTTCAGCTGGACTGGCTTGAGCTCTGCGCGGACATCGAGGAGCGCCGTCTGGCCCGACTGGGAGGCCTCTCGGTAGCAATGGAACAGGAACGCGTCCTCAGACGCGACGCGCATGGAAGCGGCCACGAGAGCTCTTGCGGCCACGTGGAGGTGAGGCCTACTGATCTTCCGGCGCCGGGATGATCCCCACGCCTTGTAGGTGTTCGATCACGGCGTCGGCTGGTGTTCTCGGAATTCGGTGCCACCACCACCGTCTCACCATCCACCGCTGGGATATCGCCTGTCCGATCGGGCGGGTTGCCGCTTCAAAGCGCCGATCCGACGGCCTGATCGCCTTCAGCAGTCGTTCCTGGCCAGCCGGGGAGACGATCGTCACGGCCGAGTCCTCGAGACTGTCCCGGCGGGTCAGCGCGAGCGTGTATTCGTCGTAGATGTCGTCGTAACCCTCTTCGACCTCGGCGACGAACCGTCGCCATCCCTCAAGCAGCATCTCCGGTGTCGCTCGGTTGAACGGCGCCTGGTAGACGAATACCTCCTCGACCAATCGCCGATCATCAGCGCTGAGCGCGTCTCGCAGGAACGTCTGCTCGGGCGTCTCCGGAACCACTGCGGACGG
>JBBQBV010000145.1:0-9302 GCA_038318085.1 Solirubrobacterales bacterium | reverse complement strand
GACCGCGCTCCACGCGCGCCGGGACAGGCACAGGTTGGCCGAGCCGGCGAAGGTCGCCGGCCCGGGCATCGGCGGGTCGGGCAGGTCGGCCGCTGTCCACACCCGCGGGAGAGCGTCGAAGAACTCCGCGTACTCGCGTCGCAGCGACGCGCCCGCTCCCGGTCGCGCGCGATACGGGCCGTAGGTCAGGGCGGCCTCGGGTGCCAGCAGCGCGCGCAGCCAGCCGGCACCCGCGGGCTCGGCGTCCTGCGTGAGAAACGCCACGCGGTCGCCCGACGTCAGCTCCATCAGCGTGTTGCGCGCGCTTCCGTGGCCGAACGTCCTGCGCGCCAGCACGTGGACCGCCGCCCCGTGGCAGCGCGCCACCTCCCGCGTCCCGTCCGTGGACTCCGAGTCCAGCACGACGATCTCAGCGGCCACGTCCTGCGCGCGGACGGCGGCGAGCGTGCGGTCGAGCTCGAGCGCCCCGTCGAGGGTGGGGATGGCCACCGAGACGGGCGTCACGAAGGCTCGACGGCCTCCACCCAGTCCGCGTACGTGCCGCACAGCGACCGCCAGTCGGCGGGGGCGACCGTCCGCAGCGGCCCGGCGCCGGGGTCCGCGGCCGCCGACAGGTAGACGGGCCCGATCAGGCGGTTGACCCCGCCGTTGCGGGGATCGGGGGAGCCGCCCTCGAGGTCGAGTCGGACGTCGTGGCGGCCGGCCGCCAGCATCACGCTCCCGAGGTGGATCGTCGACAGCCGCGGGTTGAGCTCGTTGCGGGCGACGCCGACCTCGCGATCGTCCACGTAGACGTGCGCGGCTCGCCCGACGGATGCCTCGAGCCAGACGCTGAAGCGTCCGGCCGCGGTCTTGACCGTCGTGCTCACCCGGCCCTGGCCCGAGGGCCGCCAGGTCTCCGCGTCGCCGGCGTCCACGCCCCAGTGGCGGGGCGCCGGAGCGCGCGCGAGGTGCGCGACCGCGAGCGGCGCCCGCGGCGCGACTGCAAGCTGTCCGCCGCGGGCGCGGGCGACGTCGGCGAGCCGCTTGACCTTCTTGCACGGCGCCGTCCCGGCCGCGTCGAGGCGGCCGCCGAGCGGCAGGTGGGCGAGGATCCGCGGTCCGGAGCGCTCGCGCCGCCAGACGTCGTAAAAGCGCCCCTGCTCGACGCGGCGGTAGCCGCTCGGCGGCCGGCTCGTCGTCGGCCCGCGGCGGATGACGAGCAGCGGCACGTGATCGGCCAGCGAGCGCGCGTCGAAGTCGTCGACGTCGGCCGAGAAGCCGAAGCGCAGGACGCGCCCCTGGGCCGGAGCCGGAACGGGCGGCCTGTAGGCCTCCACCGCGCCGATCGGGTCCGTCCGTCTGAGGAAGTGCTTGGCGAACTCCTCGAACTCGAAGTACATCGAGGGCCCCTGGCCCGCGTAGCGCTCGCCGATGCCCGCCAGCTCGCTCATGCGGTCGTGCGGGGCGGCGTCGATCCCGTGGTAGGTCTGGGCGTCGGTCCACGCCAGGCCGATCGCCAGCGAGACCCCGAGCGCCAGCGCCTCCAGGCGGCGGCGATCCTCCCACCAGTAGGCGGCGCCCGCCGCGGCCAGCACGACCGCCGCGGGCGACAGGATCATCAGCGCCTTGCCGTAGGCCCACGGCGAGGAGCGGCCCGCCACGGCGAGGAAGCCGACCGTCGAGATGCCCGCGAGCAACAGGACGCCCCAGGCGCGGCGGCGCACGCTCAGCACACCCCCCAAAAGCGCCGACAGGACGGCGGCGCCGATGGCGACGTAGGCGAACGACGGCCCGACCAGCAACGGCAGCCGGAAGTCCGGGGCCGGCCAGACCCCGAAGGCCTGGATCATCTGCAACGGGGCCGGGAGGTTGCCGAACTCGGTCGCGCCGGTCAGCGCGCTGTTTGAGACGGCGACGAATGTCCCCAGCCGCGAGAGCGCCGGGAGCGCGAGGACGCCCGCCACGACGGCGAAGGCCCCGACCTGCAGGGCCGCGGCGCGCGGGCGCTCGCGGCCGTTGCGGACCAGGAACGCGATGCCCGCGATCACCAGCAGCGGCCCGACCCAAGGCGCCACGGCAAGGCTCAGCACGCCCAGGCCGCCGCCGACGGTCACCGCCAGAGGCAGCCCGGCCCGCCAGCCGGCCGGCGCGGCCAGCAGCGGCCGGACCAGCCCGACGGCGGTCACGATGCACACGACCGTCGCGAGCTCCTTGATCGCCTGCTGGTCGTTGGCGTAGCTGTAGACCAGGCCGGACAGGGCCGCGGCGCCGGCGACGGCGGCGGCCAGCCAGCGGCTCTTGAACGCCGGCGCGACGATCGGCTGCAGGGCGAGCCCCGCCATCGTCGCCAGCACGGTCAGGTAGGGCTGGAAGACCCAGGCGACGTCGAGCCGGGTCAGCGCCCGGGCCGCTCCCAGGACGGTATGCGCCCCGGTCGGGTAGGAGGTGATGAAGTAGGAGTTGACGCTGTCGCGGAAGCTGGACGGCGCGAGCCCGGCGACCGAGGGGCCGTGGGCCATCCAGCGGTCGACCAGCTCGAAGTGGATCGAGGCGTCCCCGAGGTTCGAGTAGCCGAGAAACGTGAGCTCGCCGGTGAATGCGGCGGGTGCCGCGAAGGCGGCGAAGACCACGAGGCCCAGGGTCAGCACGCTGAGATCGGCCCGCGTCTCGCGCAGGCGGCGCGCACCGAGCGCGTAGCCCAGGACCGCCACCACCACGACGGCGACGGGTGCCAGCGGGGCGGTTGCGCCCTTGAGCGTGATGACCTGCGTGACGCAGACCAGCCCGGTGAAGCCGACGCCGACCAGCAGGGGGCCCGGGAGTCGATGCCCCCCGATCCGCTCGATCAGCAGTCCCGTGCCCAGCGCCGTGGCGAGCACGAGCAGCGGGAAGATCAGCCAGGCGGCCACGAAGGTCATGGCCGCGAAAGCGTCAGGCCTGCCGGCGCAGGCCGAGGATGCTCAGCAAAAACGCGGAGAAGAAGATCTGGATGCCCATGATGATCAGCGCGGCGCCGAGGATCGCCAGGCGCTCCTCGGACAGCTGTCCGAAGCCGCGGTCGATCCACTTCACAGCGATCACGGCCGCCATCGCCAGGCCGGCGACGATGACCGCCCCGCCGAGCATGAGCCCGTGCTCGAGCCGGAAGCGCCTGCGCATGCGGTCGAACCACGGATCCTTCTCGCCCATGAAGTACGTGCCGTAGGCGTGGGCGCACAGGCCGAGGCCGACGACCTGCGTGCCGATGATCATCAGCAGCGCGCCGCCGACCATGGTGTGGATGCTCCACGCGCGGCCGAGGATGTTGATCTGCAGGATGACCGTCGCCGAGACGAGCGCGCCGAGGACGGTGAGGATCAGCCCCGGGACCATGAACAGGTGCGTGGGGCTGTGGACGAGCAGGAAGCGCAGATGGCGCCAGCCGTCGCGGAAGCTCGAGAGCTTGGACTCCCCGCCGCGCGGGTGGTACTCGATCGGGAGCTCGGCGATCGAAAGCTGCTCCTTGGCGGCGCGGATGACCATCTCCGAGGCGAACTCCATCCCGGTGGTGCGCAGGTCGAGGATCGGCAGGATGTCGCGCCGGAAGCCCCGCATGCCGCAGTGCGCGTCGCGCACGCCGGTCTTGAAGAAGACGTTGAGCACCCCGGTCAGGATCGGGTTGCCGACGTAGCGGTGCAGCCACGGCATCGCGCCCGGGTGGATGTTGTCCATCCGGTCGCCCATCACCAGCTGGGCGCCCTTCTCGAGCTCGGCGACGAAGTGCGGGATCTCGGCGAAGTCATAGGTCAGGTCCGCGTCGGCCATGACGATGTAGTCGCCGCGGGCGGCCGCGAAGCCGGCCAGGTAGGCGCTGCCGTAGCCCGGGCGCGACTCGTGCACGACGCGGGCGCCGGCGGCCGCGGCGAGCTCCCCGCTGCCGTCGGTCGAGTTGTTGTCGCAGACGACGACTTCGCCCTCGAAGGCCCCGGCGGCGATCGCCGCGACGGCGCGCCGGACGCACTCCTCGATGTTCTCGGCCTCGTTGAGGCACGGGATCACCACCGACACCTTGGGCGGTGCTTTCAGGCCCGGAGCCGAACTCCCGGCGGGCTGCTCGACGGTGCTCATCAGAGGGCAGGGTCCCGACAGTCAAGACGCACCAGACACCCGGAAGTCGCGCGTCTGCGGGGCGGCCGATGGTAGCGACTGGGAGGATGCGCGCCGGATGACCCCGGCGGGCGGCTGGCTCCTGGTTTCCCTCGTGCTCGCGCTGCTGTGCACCGGCCTCGGCCTGCTCGCCGAGGCCGTGGCGCGCACGCGGGTCCCCGGGCCGCTGCTGCCCGGCCTCGGCCTCGCCCTGCTGATCGTGCTCGCCGGGCTCACGACGATCTCGGGCTCGACGCCCGCGCTGGCGACACCGCTGTGCGTCGCCGCGGCGCTGGCCGGCTTCGGCGTGCGGCGGCCGTGGCACGACGTGCGCCTGCGCTGCGCCTGGCCGTGGGCGGCGCTGACGGGGCTCGGGGCGTTCGCGATCTTCGCGGCGCCGTCCGTGCTCTCCGGCCAGGCGTCGGTTGCCGGCTACATCAAGCTCGACGACTCCGCGATCTGGCTCGGCCTGATCCACCACGTGATGGACCACGGGCGCGACATCTCGATGGTCCCGCCCTCGACCTTCCAGCTCGACCTGCGCAACTGGCTCGCGCAGGGGTACCCGGTCGGCGCCTTCACGCCCGTCGGCGTGACGGCGCGGGCGACCGGCCAGGACGTCGCCAACGCCTACCAGCCGGTGATCGCGGTGTACGGCGCGATCCTCGCGCTCGGGCTCTACGCGGCCGCCCGCGAGGTCGTGCGCTCGCGCGGGCTCGCCGCGGCGTGCGCGCTCGTGGGCGTGCAGGCGTCGCTGCTGCTCGGCTACGCGCAGTGGGGCGCGATCAAGGAGCTCGCGGCGGCCGCGCTGATCCCGGCGCTGGCCGGCCTCGCCGTCCGCGGCGGGACGCGCTGCCTGCTGCTGGCCGGGCTGGTCGCCGGGGCGCTGCTTGACTGCTTCGGTGTCGGCGGGATCGTGTGGGCGGGCAGCGGCCTCGCCGCGGCGGGGACCGTCGCGCTCGTCCGGCGTGAGGCGCCCGTCTCGCGCCTGGCGCTGGCGCTGGCGGGGACGGCGGCGGTCCTCGTGGTCAGCGCCGTCCCCGCCCTCGCCGTGATCGGCCGCAACGCCGACCAGACGGCCAACGGCGCGCCGACGGCGGCGCACGACCTCGGCAAGCTGCACCGGCCGCTCGAGCTGCTGCAGGGCGCGGGGTTGTGGCCGGACGGGGACTTCCGCGACCCCGCGAGCCCGCACGGGCTCGTCGCCCTACTCGCCGTGCTGGGCCTCGCCGCCGCGGCCGGCGGCGTGATCGTCGCCGTCCGCCGCCGCGCCTGGACGCTGCCCGCGCTGGTCGCCACGGTGCTCGCCGGCGGCGTCCCCGCGCTGGCGGTCGGCGCCCCCTGGATCGACGCGAAGATCCTCGCGATCACGTCCCCCATGCTGCTGGCGGCCGCGGCGGCGCTCGTGGCGGCGGGCCTGCGCGCGCGGCGCTGGGCGGTGTTCGCGGCGGTCGGCGCGGGCATCCTCGTCGGCGGGTGCGCCTGGTCGAGCTGGCTCGTCGCGCGCGACGTCTTCATCGCCCCGCGCGACAGCCTGAAGGAGCTGCGCACGCTCGGGCGGCTGCTCGACGGCCGCGGGCCGACGCTGGTGCTCAACTACGAGGGCTACGGGACGCGCTACTTCCTCGGCCCGGGCCAGGACGAGGGCGCCACCGACCTGCGCGTGAACACCGTCCCCGACCTTCAGGGCAAGGCGTTCCCGGACTACACGACCGTCGAGCTCGACGCGGTGGACCCGCGGGCCGTGTACGGCTACAAGGCGATCGTCCGGCGCCGCACCCCCGTGGGCAGCCGCCCGCCGACCGGCTACCGGCCGCTGTACGCCGGGCGCTACTTCGAGGCCTGGATCCGCAACCCGAAGGTGACGCGGCCGCTGCAGCACATCGGCCTCGGCACGCCGCTGGCGCCCGCCGCCGGGCTGCCGTGCGGCCAGGTGCGCCGCTACGCGCGGTCGCCGGGCGTCCACACGCTGGCCGCGGTCCCGCGCGCCAACCCGATCGTGGTCGGCCTCGACACCGGCAGCGTCCCGGCCGCCTGGCGCACGCCGACCGGCATCCGCCCGGTGACCGACGGCACCGCGGGCCGGATCGTCACCCTCCCGCGTGCGGGGCGCTGGCGCGTCTGGGTCGGCGGCATGACGCTCGGCCGCCTGACCGTGCGCCTCGACGGGCACCCGGTCGGCAGCTACCGCCACCAGCTCGACGCGAGCATCGGCTGGCTGCGCTTCGGCGCCCGCCGGCTGGCGGCCGGGCCGCACACGATCACGCTCGCCTACGCGCGCGGCCTGCTCCCGGGCCACGGCGGCGACGACGACCAGTTCCCGCTGGGCCCGCTCGCGCTGACCGACGAGCAGCCCCTCCCGGTCGTCCGGGTGCCGGCCTCGGCCCCGCAGCGGCTGTGCGACGGGCGCAGCTACGACTGGCTGGAGACGCTGCCGTGAGGCGCTGCGGGAGGGACGTCGTCGGCTACGGTTGCGCGCCATGGCCTGGTCCGGCGACTTCGACTTCCTGCGGCGGCTGATCGCGCAAGGTGTCGTCGTCGGGCCCGTGCTCGAGATCGGCAGCCTCAACCACCAGGGGGGCGACGAGGGCAACGCGAAGGTCACCTGCGAGAGCGCCGGGCTGGCCTGGGAGGGCGCCGACATGGCGGCCGGCCCCGGCGTCGACCGCACCTTCGACGTGCTCGACGCCGACGCCGTCGGGCGCATCCAGGAGCGCTGGCAGAGCATCCTGCTCTTCAACCTGCTCGAGCACGTGTACGACCCGATCGGCGCGCTGCGCAACGCGGTCAGGCTGCTGGCGCCGGGCGGTGCCGTCGTCGTGTCGGGCCCCGCGATCTGGGACCTGCACGACTACCCCGGTGACTTCTGGCGCCCGATGCCCGGCTTGTACTTCGAGCACGCGCGGCGCGAGCGCCTCGAGGTGGTCGCCGGCTCCGCGACCTGGATGGTCAACGGCCGCCTCGTCCCCTACGAGTCGCTGCGCGACGGCGAGCAGTTCCTGTGTCCGTCCAACCGCTTCCACAACGCCGTCTACGGCCCGCGCAAGGGGCCGTGGGTGCGGGTGGTCGACTTCGCCGGGCAGCTGCTCGGCCGGCGCGAGTACCGCTTCCCGTTCTGCGGCTTCGGCATCGCGCTGCGGGCCGGCTGAGACGCGTCCCGCTACCGCAGCCGCTCCCAGGCGCGGGCGTGCGCCCCCGCGCCGGGCGCGGTGCCGGGCCAGCGGTCCCAGGCGCGCGCGGCGAGCCGCGAGACCGCGAGCGTGGCCGCCAGCGCGCGGTCGGTCGAGCGGCAGGAGTACCCGCGCAGCGCGAGGTAGCGGCGGGTCGAGGCGAGAAAGTGCGGTGAGGGCGCCAGCGCCGCCTCGCCGCCGCCGCGGATCAGGTGCGTGACCTCGGCGTCGGTCACCAGCTCGATCGTGAAGCCGGCGCGGCGCACGCGCTCCTGCCACTCCGTCTCCTCGAGGTATAAGAAGAAGCCCTCGTCGAGGGGGCCGGCGGCGGCGTAGGCGGCGCGGCGGACGGCGAGCGCCGCGCCCGTGACGTGCGCGACCCGCGCCCCCGGGCGCCACGCGGCGGCGGGGACGCGGTAGCGGTCAAGCGCGGGAAGGCGCTCGAGCACGAGGCCGGCCGGGACGCACAGCTCGGCGAGCAGCGTCACGCGGCCCGGCGCGTAGCGGTAGGCGTTGGGCTGCGGCGTACCGTCGGCGTTGCGCAGCCGCGGGGCGGCGATGCCGGCGCGCGGGGTGCGCGCGAGATGGTCGACGAGCGCGCGCAGGGCCCCGGGGCGCGGCTGCGTGTCGGGGTTGAGCAGCACGACGACGGGGGAGCGCGTCGCCGCGAAGCCGGCGTTGACGCCGGCCGCGAAGCCGGCGTTGACGCTGCGGGCGAGCACGTCGAGCCCGGCCGCGCGCAACGCCTCCACCGATCCGTCGCCCGAGGCGTTGTCGACCACCAGCAGCTCAGCCGGCCCGTCGGCGGCCGCGGCTGCGGCGCAGCGCCGGGCCAGGTCCGCCGAGCGGTAGTTGACGATGACCACGGCGAAGTCCCCCACGGCGATGCGCAAGGCTACGGCCTGCATGGCCGTCGCGACCGTCCCCGTCCCGGAGTGCCCCGTCTGCGGCGACCCGGCGGCCCGGGACCTGCACGACGCGCTCGTCGATCACGTCTTCAAGGTCGTCCAGGGGCGCTGGCGCCTGGTGCTCTGCACGGGCTGCGGCGCGGCGCGGCTGGACCCACGACCCACCGACGAGGCCCTCCCGACCCTCTACACGACCTACTACACCCACGCGCCCCCGGCCGTGCCGGGGCCGCCGGCCGGCCGTCTCGGACGCCTGCGGCGAGCCGCGCGCAACGGGCGGCTCAACCGCCACCTCGGCTACGCGCTGCAGCCGGCGTCGCCGCTGGGGGGACGCCTGCTGGGCCTGATCCCGGCCGTCGCCGCCTGGATCGACCGCGGCGTGCGGTCCCTGCCCGCCGGCGGGAAGCTGCTCGACGTCGGCTGCGGCAACGGGCACTTCCTCGCCGACGCGGCGGCCGTCGGCTGGGAGGCGGTCGGCATCGACGTCGACCTCGCCGCCGTCGCCGCCGGCCGCGCCGCCGGGCTCGAGGTTACGGCCGAGCCGCTGCAGGCGCTCGCCCTGCGCGAGCCGGGCGCCTACGACGCCATCACGGCCTCGCACGTGGTCGAGCACGTGCCGGACCCCGTGGCGTTTCTCGGCTGGTGTACGAAGCTGCTGCGCCCGGGCGGGGTCATCTGGGTCGCCACCCCGAACCTCGCAGCCGACCGGCACCGCCTCCTCGGCGCGAGCTGGCGGGGCCTGGACCCGCCGCGGCACCTGGTGCTCTTCGACGCCTCGTCGCTCGCATGGGCGCTCGGCGCGGCGGGCTTGACGCGGGTGCAGGTGCAGCGGCCGGCCTTCCCCGCGCTGACGGATTTCGTGGCCTCGGGCCTGACGGGGCGCCGCGGGCGCCTTCAGGCGCTGCGGGCCGATCTGGCCGGCCAGCGCGAGGTCGGGCGCTCCGAGGAGCTCGTCGTCGTCGCGCACCGGCCTGACGCTGACGCTGGCTAGCCTCGCCTCGCCGTGCGCATCTGCCTCGTCTACGACTGCCTGTTCCCGCACACCGTCGGCGGCGCCGAGCGCTGGTATCGCACCCTCGCGCTGCGGCTCGCGGCCGAGGGGCACGAGGTGAGCTAC
>JBBQBV010000144.1:0-9450 GCA_038318085.1 Solirubrobacterales bacterium | reverse complement strand
CAAGACCGCCGACGTCACGCCCGAGGGTTTCGGGCGCATCGCCGCCCAGACCGCCAAGCAGGTCATCCTGCAGCGCATCCGCGAGGCCGAGCGCGACATGATGTTCGAGGAGTACCGCGACCGCGTCGGCGAGCTGATCACGGGCATCGTCCAGCAGACCGACTCGCGCTACACGCTCGTCCAGCTGCGCGAGCGCGTCGAGGCGCTGCTGCCCAAGTCCGAGCAGGTCGACGGCGAGCGCTACGACCACGGCCAGCGCGTCAAGGCCGTCATCAAGGAGGTCTCGCACTCCACGCGCGGGCCGTCGATCATCGTCTCGCGCCGCGACCCCGAGCTGATCAAGGCGCTCTTCGAGCTCGAGGTGCCCGAGATCGCCGACGGGCTCGTCGAGATCACGCAGGTCGCGCGCGAGCCGGGCTACCGCTCGAAGATCGCGGTCGTCTCAAACGCCGACGGCGTGGACCCGGTCGGCGCCTGCGTCGGGCCGCGCGGCTCGCGCGTGCGCATGGTCGTCTCCGAGCTGCGCGGCGAGAAGATCGACATCATCCCCTACAACGACGAGCCCGCCCGCTTCGTCGCCAAGGCGCTTTCGCCCGCCCGCGTGCGCGAGGTGCTCGTCGACGACGAGGCCAAGCAGGCCACGGTCATCGTGCCCGACGACCAGCTGTCGCTGGCGATCGGCCGCGAGGGGCAGAACGCGCGCCTGGCCGCCCGCCTCACCGGCTGGCGGATCGACATCCGCTCCGAGACCGACTTCGCGACCGAGATCGATGAGGGCGGCGGCTACAGCGAGGAGGACCTCGGCGGCCGCTGCGCCGCGGTCAACCGCAACGGGCGCCGCTGCCCGAACGCCGCGCTGCCGGGCTCCCGCTACTGCGGCCTGCCGCCCCACCAGGCACTGGAGAGCCAGGAAGGCGACACGATCCCTGCCTGAGCGGACGTGCGTCGGCTGCCGGGCCGTCGCCTCCACCGAGGCGCTCGTCCGCTTCGCTACCGTGGACGGCCGGGTCGTCGCCGACCCGGCCGGCACGCTGCCCGGCAGGGGCGCGTGGCTGCATCCGTCCCATGAGTGCCTCGCCCACGCGGTCGCGCGGCGCGCCTTCCAGCGCGCCCTCCAAGCGGCCGTGGTGGTCCCACACGACACCGTAGACTTGATCGATACATGGCAAAGAAGCGCGTCAAAGAGCTAGCCAAGCAATACGACTTGCCCTCGCAGGAGATCGTCAAGCGCCTGGAGAAGGCCGGCATCCAGGTCAAGGCCGCCGCCTCGGCCGTGGACGAGCACATGGCCATGGCCGCCATCGAGGGCAAGCCCCTGCCCGAGACCAACGGCGCCAAGGCCGCCGAGGCGGCGCCCGAGGCGCCGCGCAAGCCCTCGACGCCCGTCAACCCGTCCGCCCGCCGCGCGCAGGAGCAAAAGGAGCGCGAGCGCCAGCAGCGCGAGGGCACCAATCAGCGCGGCGGCAACCAGCGCAACCGCCAGAACCGGCCGACGCGCCCCGCGACCGGCGGCCCGGGTCCCGGCGCCGGCGGCGTGCGCCGCGTCGTCATCGATTCGCAGGCCTCGCGCCGCGGTCCCGGCGGTCCCGGCGGCGGCCCGGGCGGCGGTCCCGGCGGCAAGCCCGGTGGCCCCCAGCGCCGCCCCGGCCGCGGTGGCGGCCGCCGCCGCCGGCGCTTTTTCGAGGACAACGAGCCGGCGCCGCTGAACGCGGGAGTCGCCGCTCCCGACGTCATCCGGATCAACTCCGGCTCGACCGTCGGGCAGGTCGCTGAGTACCTCGGCGTCTCGGCCGCGGAGATCATCAAGAAGCTGATGGGGATGGGCGAGATGCTGACGCTCACGCAGACCCTCGCCGACGAGGCGATCGAGCTGCTCGCCGCCGAGTTCGACAAGGAGATCGAGATCGTCACCGCCTCCGACGAGGCCGCCGAGGAGCTCGCCTACGACGACGACGACGACGATCTCGAGTGGCGCCCGCCGGTCGTGACCATCATGGGTCACGTCGACCACGGCAAGACCTCGCTGCTGGACGCCATCCGCACCACCGAGGTCGCGGCAGGCGAGGCCGGCGGCATCACGCAGCACATCGGTGCCTATCAGGTCAGCCACGACGGCCGCCAGATCACCTTCCTCGACACGCCGGGCCACGAGGCCTTCACGGCCATGCGCGCGCGCGGCGCCCAGGTCACCGACATCGCCGTGATCGTGGTGGCGGCCGACGACGGCGTGCGCCCGCAGACCCGTGAGGCGATCGACCACGCCAAGGCGGCCGACGTCCCGATGATCGTCGCGGTCAACAAGATCGACAAGGAGGGCGCAGACCCCCAGCGCGTCCGCAACGAGATGACGACGCTCGGCCTGCAGCCGGAGGAGTGGGGCGGGGACACGATGTTCGTCGACGTGTCCGCGAAGGCGCGCACGAACCTCGAGGAGCTGCTCGAGTCGATCGTCCTGCTCGCCGAGGTCGAGGACTACAAGGCCAACTCGGAGGCCGAGGCCTCGGGCGTCGTCGTCGAGTCCAGGCTCGACCCGGGCCGCGGCAGCGTCGTGACGGTCCTGGTGCAGCGCGGCACGCTGAAGATCGGCGACGCGGTCGTCGCCGGCGCCCACTGGGGCCGCGTGCGGGCGATGAGCGACTACCACGGCACCCGCGTGCAGCAGGCGGGGCCGTCCGAGCCCGTCGAGGTGCTCGGCTTTGACTCGGTCCCCGACGCCGGCGAGAACGTCCGGGTCGTCGAGAGCGACAAGACGGCCCGCGCCCTCGCCGCCGAGCGCGGCCACCGCCTCAAGACCGAGGCCCTGGCGCGCCGCCAGCGCCGCCGCGTCACGCTGGAGAACATCTTCGACCCGCAGATCGCCGCGGCCGCCGGGGTGCAGGAGCTCAACCTGCTCATCAAGGCCGACGTGTCCGGTTCGCTCGAGGCCTTCCAGGACGAGATCGCCAAGCTCCCGCAGGAGGAGATCGCGGTCAACGTCATCCGCGCCGACGTCGGCGGCATCACCGAGTCCGACGTCAACCTGGCTGCCACCACCGACGCGATCGTGATCGGCTTCAACGTCCGCCCGGTCGGCGAGGCCCGCCTGCTCGCCGAGCGCGAGGGCGTCGAGATCCGCGCCTACTCGGTCATCTACCGCGCCTTCGACGACCTGCGCGACGCCATGCAGGGCATGCTGCGTCCGGAGGAGGTCGAGGAGACGGTCGGCATGGTCGAGGTCCGGGCCACCTTCCGCGCCTCGCGCATCGGTGTCATCGCCGGCTCCTACGTCACCGAGGGCAGGGTGACCCGCGGCGGCAGCGTCCGCCTCGTCCGTGACGGCACCGTCGCGTGGACGGGGCAGATCGAGTCGCTGCGCCGCGGCTCGGACGACGTGCGCGAGGTCGCTGCCGGCTTCGAGTGCGGCATCGTGCTGCGCAACTACCAGGACGTCAAGGAAGGCGACGTGCTGGAGGTCTTTGAGACCAAGCAGGTCGAGCGCGTGCTCGGCGAGTAGCCGCGCCGCTCTTTGCGCCGGCAATACCATGAGCACGTCGGACAGGATGAGACGGGTCGACGAGGCCATGCGAGAGGTGCTGTCCGACGCCATCACCCAGGAACTGAAGGACCCGCGGATCGGGTTCGTGACCGTGACCTCAGTGAACACCTCATCCGACCTGCGCCACGCGAACGTGTGGGTGTCGGTCTTCGGCGACGACACGCAGCGCCGGCTGACGCTCGAGGGGCTGCAGTCGGCGCACGGCATCCTGCAGGCCGTGGTCGCCCGCGAGCTTCGCCTCAAGCACACGCCCCAGCTGGCCTTCGCCTACGACGACACCGCCGAGAAGGCCGCGCGCCTGGAGCAGATCCTGCGGGAGTCAGACGGTGAGTGACCGCCAGGACGTCGTCGCCGCGTTGCGCGAAGCCGACCGGTTCGTCCTGTGCACGCACGAGCATCCAGACGGGGACGCGCTCGGGTCGCTCGCAGCCGTGCAGCACGCCCTCACCGCGATGGGCAAGGACGCCGTCTCCTACATGGCCGCGGAGGAGTTCCCGCTGCCCTACGAGTACCGGTTCCTCGTGCTCGACCGGCTGGTCACCGACCCGCCCGCAGACCTCGAGCAGCGCACGGTCGTCTTCTTGGACTGCGGCAACATCGACCGCAACCCCGCCGACGCGCTCAAGCGCCCCAGCCGGCACACGGTCAACATCGACCACCACCACGACAACACGTGCTTCGGCACCGTCAACTACGTGGTGCCCGCGGCGTCCTCGACCGCGGAGATCGTCTGGTCGCTGCTCGACGCGCTCGGCGTGGCGCTGACGCGCGAGATCGCCGAGGCGCTGTACGTCGGCCTGGTCACCGACACCGGCAAGTTCATGTACGAGAACACCGGCGCCGCCGCGCACCGCATGGCAGCCGAGCTCCACGAGGCCGGCGTCGACGCGCAGGCCATCTACCGGTCGCTGTACGAGAACGTCCCGGAGGCCAAGCTCGACTTGCTCGCGCGCGGGCTGGCGAAGTTGCAGCGCTTCGATGACGGCGCGCTCAGCCTCGCCTACGTCTCCCGGGCCGACTACGAGGCCTCCGGCGCCGAGGAGGGCTACTCCGAGGGCGTCGTGGACCACCTGCGCGCGCTCGAGGGCACCGCCGTCGCCGCGGTCGTGCGCGATCAGCTGGCTCTCGGCCGAGAGGGCAGCCGCAAGGTCTCCCTGCGCGCGACGGACGACCGCGTCGACGTCTCCGCCATCGCCCGCGTGTACGGCGGGGGCGGGCACCGGCGCGCGGCCGGCTTCTCGACCGCGGCGGAGATGCCTGAGCTGATCGAGTTCCTGCGGCGGGCGGTCGCGGCCCAGCTGGCCGCCGTGCCCGCCTCGGCCTGAGGCTCCGTGACCGACGGGATCCTGCTCGTCGACAAGCCCGCCGGCGTCACCTCCCACGACGTCGTCGCCGACCACCGGCGGCGGCTCGGCAAGGCGGTCAAGGTCGGGCACGCGGGGACACTTGACCCCTTCGCGACCGGTCTGCTCCTCGTGCTCGTCGGCCGCGCCACGCGCGTGCAGCGCTTTTTGATGGCGCTGCCGAAGTCCTACGAGGCCGTCGCCCGGCTCGGGTGGACCTCGACAACCGGCGACGTCGATGGCGAGCTCGCCCCGGGGCGCACGCCGGCCGAGCCCCTGGCGCTGCCCACGGGCCGGATCGGCCAGGTGCCCCCCGCCTACAGCGCGATCAAGGTCGGCGGCCGCCGGGCGTACGCGCTGGCGCGGGCGGGGGAGACCGTCGAGCTCGCGCCGCGCGAGGTCACCGTGACCCGCTTCGAGGAGCGCTGGCGCGACGGGGACTGCGCCGCCTTCGCGATCGAGTGCTCGTCCGGGACCTACGTGCGCTCGCTGATCGCCGACCTCGGCGACGCCTACTGCCTCAAGCTGCGGCGCACGGCGATCGGGCCCTTCCGCCTCGAGGCGGCCGACCCGGACCGGCTGTTGGGGCTCGAGGAGGGGCTGACCTTCCTGCCGGAGGTGCGGCTCGCCGCCCCCGAGGCCCGGCAGGCCTCCCACGGGGTGCCGGTGCCCGGGGAGGCCGCCGGCGTGGTGCGGCTCACCGACCGCGACGGCGTCATCGCCCTCGCCGAGCCGCACGGCGAGGAGCCGGGCCGGCTGAAGGTCATCGTCGGCTTCCGGGGGTGAGGGCCGGCGACGCCCGCCCCCATAGGCTGTCGCCCGCATGAAGGTGACCTGGCTTTCCGACGCCGAGCCTCGCGCCCGCCGCGTCGCCGTGGGCGAGTTCGACGGGGTCCATCTCGGCCACCAGGCCGTGATCGGGGACGCCGACACCGTGCTGACCTTTGATCCGCACCCGCGGGCGGTCGTCGCACCCGACGCGGCGCCGAAGCTCCTCACGCCGCTCCCGGTCAAGACCGATCTGCTGCAGGGGCTCGACGTCTCCGAGCTCGTGGTGATCCCGTTCGACGGCGCTTTCGCCGCGCAGTTGCCGCAGGCCTTCGTCGACGACGTCCTCGTCGGCGCGCTGGGCGCCCGGGAGATCCGGGTGGGGGAGAACTTCCGCTTCGGCCACAAGGCGCGGGGCGACGTCGCGTTCTTGCGCGGATGCTCCGGCTTCACCACACAGGTCGCCGACATGGTGGAGGTGGACGGCGAGATCGTCTCCTCGACCCACATCCGCGGGCTGATCTTCGCCGGGGAAGTAGAGAAGGCCGCGCGCTTTCTGGGCCTGCCCTTCCACCTGCGCGGGATCGTCCAGCACGGGGACGAGCGCGGTCGCACGCTGGGCTTTCCGACCGCGAACCTCGTGCCCGACAACCGGCTGTGCTACCCCGGCAACGGGATCTACGCCTGCCGCGCCGCGCTCGAGACCGACGGGCGCTGGCAGTGGTGGCCGGCCGCCGTCTCGATCGGCGTGCGCCCCACCTTCGTCACGGGCCGGGGCGTGCTGATCGAGGCCTACCTGATCGGCTACGACGGCGACTGCTACGGCCAGGAGCTGCGGCTGGCCTTCCTGCGCCGGATCCGCGGCGAGAAGCGCTTCGACAGCTCCGAGGCCCTGGTCGAGCAGATGAACGCCGACGTGGTGCAGGCGCACGAGATCGCGCGCTGATCGCGCCTACCCGGCTGCTACATTCCTCGGCCGCATGCCCGCAATGACCGTTGATCAAAAGCGCGAGATCATCACGCGCTTCGGCAAGGACGAGCACGACACCGGCGCCACCGAGGTCCAGATCGCCCTGCTCACGCAGCGCATCAACCACCTCACCGAGCATCTGCGCTCCCACCAGCACGATCATCACTCGCGCCGCGGCCTGCTGATGCTGGTCGGCCAACGCCGCCGCCTGCTCAACTACTTCCAGCGGAGGGACCTCGAGGGCTATCGCGGGCTGATCCGTCAGCTCGGCCTGCGTCGCTGATGGCGGTCGTGGCGCCTGGGTCGCCGGCGCCGCCGTTCTCGCTGGCGCGGTATGACGGCGAGCCGTTTGCCAACGCGGACCTCGAGGATCAGACGTCGGTCTTCGTGTTCTATCCGTTCGCCTTCTCCCCGGTCTGCACGGACCAGCTGCAGATCTACAACGAGGTCCTCGACGAGCTCTCCCAGCGCGGCGCCACGCTGTACGCCGTCTCCTGCGACGCGACGCACGCCCAGGAGGCGTTTCGCCAGTCGCTGAACATCGAGATCGAGCAGCTCTCGGACTTTGAGCCCAAGGGCGCCGTCTGCGCGGCGTTCGGCGTCCTGCACCCCGGCGGCTTCCCCCAGCGCGCGCTCGTGATCGTCGGCCCCGACGGCATCGTTCGCTGGAGCTACGAGGCGCCCTCGCCGGGCGACCTGCCGGGCGCGAACCTGATCTTCGACGGGCTCGACGCGGTCTGAGGATCCGGCGGTGACGCAGGACCTGCGCTCATCGCCGCTGCCCGAGGTCACCGCGGCCGACCGGGTCCGTGGGCCCGCCGGCGCCCCGGTGGTCACGGTCTACGCCGACTTCGAGTGCCCCTATTGCGCGGCCCTCGAGCTGCGGCTGCGCGAGGCCGAGCTGCGCGTCTGCTTCCGCCACTTTCCCGTGCGCTCGAAGCACCCGCGCGCCTGGCCGGCCGCCCAGGCGGCCGAGGCCGCCGCCCTCCAGGGCGCCTTCTGGGGGATGCACGACGCCCTGTTCGCCGACGTCGCCAGGCTCGAGGACCCGCACCTGTGGGCGCGCGCCGAGCGCCTCGGCCTCGACCTCGGGCGCTTCGTCGCCGACTCCCGCGCGGACGCGACCCGCGAGCGCATCCAGCAGGACTTCCGCTCCGGCATCCGCGCCGGCGTCGCTGCCACGCCGACGCTGTTCATGCCCGACGGCGAGCGGATCTCCGGCCGCCCGGAAGCCGCGACCTGGATGCGCCTGGGCGTGGACGCCGCCAGGCGGTGATCAGCGGGCGATCCAAGCGTGTGCGGATTTGCAGGATGGGCCACTAGCTCTGGGGCTGTCCGCGCCCCGGCAGCTTGACGACGGTGACGAAGAACTCATCGATCTGGCGGACGACCTCGATGAAGCGGTCGAAGTCCACCGGCTTGGTGACGTAGGCGTTGGCGTGGAGGTCGCCGAAATGCGGTTGGGCGCGACCGTGTTGCCGTCCGCCTCGTTGGTGCCCTGCGAGGCGCCGAACGTGGTCCTCGTCTGGTTGTCGATCGGCACGCCGTCCACCACGTAGAGCGGCTGCCCGTCGCCGCTGAACGACTTGAGTCCGCGAATCTGCACCGAGACCGAGCCGCCAGGATCACCCGACTGCGACTGAACTTCCACGTTGGGCGCCTTGGCGGCGAGCGCCTCGGAGACGTTTGATTCGTTGCTCTTGATGATGTCCTGGGCGACGACCTTATCGACCCGGTTGCCCAGCTTCGCTTCCGTTGTCACTGTCCCTTCGCCGGTGACCACGACCTGCGACAGGACGGTCGGTACGGCAACGAGGGTGAAGTCGTGCGTCTGTGGACCGGCCGTCAGCGTGACGGTCGTCGACTGTGGCTTGTAGCCGATGACCTGCGCCGTCAGCGTGACCTGCTGTCCCTGCGCGCGCGCGGCCGGCACCACGAAACGGTAGTTGCCGTCATCGCCGGAGGTCGTGCCGACGTTCATCTTGTCGATGAACACCTGCGCCGCGGCAATCGGCGCTCCTCCTTCACTCGTGACCTTACCAGTGAAGGTCGCTTCCTGCGCGACTGCGAGTCCAGGAAGGAGCGCCAGCGCGCTGACGATTGTGAGTGCTCGCCTGACAAATTCACTCATGGTTCATCCTCCATCGAGCGATATCGAAACTGTGATGAAGCAGCGGAATGCGAATCGGACGTCGCTTGGATGTCACGTTACCTCCGGCGGAAAGGCAAGCGGTGAAGCTCACGTGGGCTCGAGTTCTTCGAACGATCGAAACACTAAGGAGCAGCCGGCGCGACATGGGGCGGCCGCACCGGAGTGGAACCACGAGACGCTGGAAGGATTAAGGCGAGCTAATGCGGGACAATACCCGTATGTCAGGGAACTGTCAAGAAGCTGTAATCGGACGTCAAATAGGCGCGGATACCAGTTGGCATCAGCGCTTAGTTGACCCCCCGACGAAAGCTGCCAAGCCGCTGCGCCTAGGGCACTTTACTCGTGCTCGAGGGTGCCGAGGCGCCCGCCTTGGAGAAGTCCACCGTGGGCGCCTCGCGCGCTCCGGGATTAGTAACCTCAAAGTAGGGCTTGGGCTTGGCGCTCGTCACCTTGGCGGTGAGCGCCTGAGGGAAGCGGCGTATGTAGGTGTTGTACTGCTGGGCCGCCTGATTGTAGTCGCTGCGCGCCACCGAAATTCTGTTCTCGGTTCCCGACAGCTCATCCTGGAGGCGCAGAAAGCCCTGATCGGCCTTGAGCTGGGGATAGTTCTCCGCGACCGCGAACAGCCGTCCGAGCCCGGCACTCAGCTGCGCGTTGGCGGCGGCCTGTTGCGATGGGTCGC
>JBBQBV010000143.1:0-9454 GCA_038318085.1 Solirubrobacterales bacterium | reverse complement strand
ACCCGCAAGGTATGCGTGTCCAGCACGTCAAACGTGACATGTGATGTCTGCGCAAGCACTTCCGGGGCAACGTGCCCCTGGCGTGCCTAGCCGCCGGCCCGGAACCGGCGCAGCCGCAGGGCGTTGGCCACGACCGAGACGCTGGAGAGCGCCATGGCCGCACCGGCGAGCACCGGGTTGAGCAGGCCGACTGCGGCGAGCGGGATCGCGGCGACGTTGTAGCCGAACGCCCAGAACAGGTTCTGCTTGATGGTGCGCAGCGTCGCACGGCTGAGGCGGATGGCGTCCGCGGCCGCCCGCAGGTCGCCGGAGACGAGCGAGAGGTCGGATGCCTCGATGGCGACGTCGGTGCCGGTGCCGATCGACAGGCCGAGGTCGGCCTGCGCGAGGGCGGGGGCGTCGTTGACGCCGTCGCCGACCATGGCGACGACGCTGCCCTCGGCCTGGAGCCGGCGGATTACGTCGGCCTTGTCGGACGGCATCACCTCGGCGATGACGTCGTCGATGCCCACCTCGGCGGCAACCGCGCGGGCGGTCGTCTCGTTGTCGCCGGTCAGCAGCACCGGCCGCAGGCCGAGCGCCTTGAGCGACGCGATGGCCTCCGCCGACGTCGGCTTGACCGTGTCGGCCACCGCGATGACCGCGCGCACCGCACCGTCCCAGGCGACCATGACCGCGGTGCGGCCCTTGCCCTCGGCGGCGCGGCGGGCGGCGTCGAGGTCCTCGGGCACGCGCAGGCTCCACTCGGCCATCAGCGACGGCCGGCCCACCTGCACCCCGTGTCCCCCGACGACGCCCTCGACGCCGAGGCCCTCGCGGTTGGCGAAGCCCTCGATCGCGGGCAGCGGGCCGTCCGCTGCGGCTGCGGCGGCGATGGCCTGGGCGATCGGGTGCTCGGAGGCGTGCTCGAGGGCGCCGACCAGGCGCAGCGCCTCGGCGGCGTCGACGCCGTCGGCGACGGTGATCTCGGTGAGGCTCATCTTGCCGGTGGTCACGGTGCCCGTCTTGTCGAGCACGATCGTGTCGACTCGCCGGGTGGACTCGAGGACCTCGGGGCCCTTGATGAGCAGGCCGAGCTGGGCGCCGCGGCCGGTGCCGACCATCAGGGCGGTCGGGGTGGCGAGGCCGAGCGCGCAGGGGCAGGCGATGATCAGCACGGCGACGGCGGCGGTGAACGCGAAGGTCGCGCTCTGGCCGGTGCCGAGCCAGAAGCCGAGCGTCGCGACGGCGAGACCGAGGACGATCGGGACGAAGATCCCCGAGACGCGGTCGGCGAGGCGCTGGACCGGCGCCTTGCCGGTCTGGGCGTCGGTGACCAGGCGGGCGATCTGCGCCAGCGCGGTGTCCGAGCCGACGCGCGTGGCGCGGATGATGAGGCGGCCGCCGGCGTTGACGGTGGCGCCGGCGACCTCGGTGCCGGGGCTGACTTCGACGGGGACCGACTCGCCCGTGAGCATGCTCATGTCGACGGCGGATGTGCCGTCTTCGACGATCCCGTCGGTGGCGACCTTCTCGCCGGGGCGGACGACGAAGCGGTCGCCGATCTGCAGCTGGTCCACGGGGACGCGTCGCTCGGCGCCCGTCTCGTCGAGGACGGCGACGTCCTTGGCGCCGAGCTCGAGCAGCGCCTTCAGCGCGGCGCCGGCGCGGCGCTTTGCGCGGGCCTCGAAGTAGCGCCCGGCGAGGATGAAGGTGGTGACGATCGACGCAGTCTCGAGGTAGATCTCGTTGGCGCCAGAGCCGGCGGAGGGGATCAGGTTGAACTCCATGCGCATCGAGTTCATGCCGGCGTCGCCGAAGAAGAGCGCGTAGAGCGACCACAGCCACGCGGCGAGCGTGCCGATGCTGATGAGGGTGTCCATCGTGGCGGTGGCGTGCTTGGCGTTCGCGAAGGCGGCGCGGTGAAACGGCCAGGCAGCCCACAGCACGACGGGAGTCGCGAGCTGCAGGGAGAGCCACTGCCAGTTGTCGAACTGCAGCGAGGGGATCATCGAGATCAGCAGCACCGGTAGCGAGGCGAGGGCGCTGAAGATGAGCCGGCGCCGCAGCGGCGCGGTTGCGTCGCTGTCGGCCGCGCCGGATGGCGCGGTCTCGAGCGCGTCGGAGGGGAGGGTGGTCTGGTAGCCGGCCGCCGCCACCGCGTCGACGAGCTGGTCGGCGGCGACGCTGTCGGCGTCGTACTCGACGGTGGCCGTTTCGGTGGCGTAGTTGACCGTGGCGGCGACGCCGTCGAGCTTGTTGAGCCGGCGCTCGATGCGGTTGGCGCAGGAGGCGCAGGTCATCCCGGTGATAGGGAGCTCGACGCGCTCGGTGGATGAGGTGGTGGCGGCGGTCATGGCGTTAGGCGGGGACGTCGTAGCCGGCGTCGTCGATCGCGGTGCGGACGGCGCTGTCTTCGACGGCGGTACCGGTGACGGTCACGCGCTTGGCGTCGAGGTCGACCGCGACGGCGGAGACGCCCGGGAGCCGGCCGACCTCGCCGGTGATGGCGACGCGGCAGTGTCCGCAGGAGATGCCCGGGACTGAATAGGTGGTGGTCATGGCTGGTGGTCCTTTCGGGATCTGGGGTGGTCAGGAGACGGTCTGGGTGAAGGCCACGGTGTGGACGCGGCCGTCGGTCTGGAACTGCATGAACAGGCGGTAGGTGCCGGCGCGGTGCAGCGCGGTGTCAAAGGTGATGGCGCCCTCGGCGAGGGCCTCGCCGTTGGGGTGCACGTGCGAGTAGGCGAGGTCCGGCGCGTGCAGCGCGACGAGGTGCCCGTAGGCGCCCAGATAGGGCTGCAGGTCGCGCACCGGCCGGCCGTCGCGCGTCACGCGGAATGTCAGCTGAGCCGCCTTGCCGGCCTCGAGGACCGCCGGGCGCCGGAGCTCGACGTTGTAGCCGTCGGTGGAGGCGGCGAGGGCGGGGGCGGGTACCGGCTCGTCCTTTGCGCGCCCTCCGGCGGTCAGCGTTGTGCCGAGCACGTACTTGCGCCCGCCAACCACGAAGTCGGCGATCGCGCGGTAGCGGCCGGCGCGAGGCGTAGCGAGGGCGACGGAGAAGGTGCCGTCGCGGCTCAGTGTGGGATGCAGGTGCTGGTAGCCCGTGAAGTCCGTGCGGACGACGATGAGATGCAGCAGCTTGCCCAGCTCGGGGTCGAACTCGCGGACGGCCTTGCCGTCGCAGTCGATGATCCGGAAGCGCCAGGTGGTCGAGCCGCCCGCCTCGAAGGAACGGGGCGACGGCGTGAGTTCCAGGCCGGCGAGGCTCGCGCGGCGTCCGTCGGAGCCGGGGATGGGCTCGATCATCGGCTCGCCGCCGTGGCTCTCGCCGGAGGCTGGCATGGCACCGGTGCTCTGGCTGGCGTGGGCCGCGGCGGTCTTCAGGCAGTCCTGAAACGGCGGAGCGGCGTCGGTCGCCGCGCCGACGGCGGCGGCGCCGCCACCGAGGAGAGCCAGGGCAGCGGCGAAGGCGGCGAGGCGGGGAGGGGTCGAGTTGAGCATGTCCGCAGCCTGGCCGCCGCGAGCCGTCCTGACATCGGGCGGACACCCGTAGATCGCACCCTTAATCGGCCCCCGGTCCTCGCCTGACCTCGGCGGCGGTTTACACGTTGATGCTTGCCACCGTGCGGATTAGCCAGACTCCGGCTGCCAGCGCTAGAAGCTTGGTCGCGATTCGCGCTCGCAGCCCGTGGGGGGTGCCGGCGAGGTGGCGTTCGAGGCCGAGGCGGTCCTTGAGCGTCCAGAAGATCGATTCGATGCGCCGACGGATCCATGACAACGCGGGCCCGCGGCCCGGTTCGGTCTTGCGGGCGGGACGAAGGATGGTCCCTCTCGGGTCGACGGCGCCAATAGACGCCGCCGACCTCGACCGCTGCTTTCTATCTCCGCCCCGTTGCCTAGTGGATGGCGACGCGCGGCGCGAGCCGCAGCTTGGGGAGGAAGGTGGCTGCCGAGGGCAGGACGACCAGCGCGACGAGGCTGGCGACGGCTGCGATGCCGGCGGCGGCCAAGAAGGCGTCGCCGATCGCGCCGGCCGCGTCCTGCGCGGCCGAGCCGGCGGCGATGGTGGCCAGAGCGGCGATGCCGATGGAGCCACCGATCTCATGGCCTGTCGTGTTGAGCCCGGAGAGCATGCCGGTCTCCTCGTCGCGGGCGCCGGTCATGACCGACACGGCGACCGAGACCAGCACGATTCCCAGTCCGATGCCGCCGACGAGCATTCCCGGGAGCACGTCGCTCCAGTAGCTGCCAGCGGCACCGGCCTCAGACAGCAGGAGCATGCCGCCGGCAGCGACTGCAAAGCCTGCGGCCATCGGGATACGGACGCCGTGGCGTCTCACCAGATGGCTGCCGACGTGGACGCCGGCAGCGAGAGCGATGGCCAGAGGAAGGAAGGCCAGGCCGGTCTCCATGGGACCGGCGCCGAGAACGCTCTGCATGTAGAGCGAGGCGAGCAGGAAGGAGCCGAACAGCACCGCGGAGGCGGCAAGCATCATCAGGAAGCCGCCGCCGATTCCGCGGTCGGCCAAGCGCTGCACCCGCAACAGCGGGTGTGTCGTGTGGAGTTCGACGATGGCAAAGACAGCGAGCCCAGCCAGGCCGAGGCATCCGAGGCCGACCGTCTGAAGTGAGCTCCAGCCCGCGCCCGATGCCTGCGACAGCGCGAAGACCAGTGTCCCGAGGCTCGCCGTCGCCAGCACCGCTCCGGGAAGGTCGAGACCAATTCGCCGCGGCGTAGCGCCGTCGCTGGGAATCGCCGCGTGGGCGCCGATCGCCACGGCCAGTCCGACCGGAATGTTGATGAGGAAGATCGCCTCCCAGCCGATGGCCGAGGTCAGGGCGCCGCCGAGCAACACTCCTACCGCCGCGCCGGCGCCGCCGACTGCGCCCCAGACCCCGAGCGCCTTGGCTCGTTGATGGCCGTTGGTGAACGTGGCCATCAGGATCGAGAGAGCTGCGGGCGAAAGCATCGCCGCGCCGAGGCCCTGGGCCGCCCGTGCAGCGAAGAGGACCGCCTCGCTGCTCGCCGTGGCGGCGGCGACGGAGGCGAGCGTGAATATCGCGAGCCCCGTCATGAACATCCGCCGGCGTCCGAAGAGGTCAGCAAGCCGGCCGCCCAGGAGCAGGAGGCTGCCGAAGACCAGGGAGTAGCTGGTGATGATCCAGCCGATGTTGCTCTTGGCGACGCCGAGGCTCCCGGCAATGTCGGGAAGGGCGACGTTGACGGCCGAGATGTCGAGGATGACCATGAGCTGCGCCAGGCACAGCAGCGCCAGCAGGTACTTCAGGCGCGAAGGGATCTGCGGACCGGCGTCGTCTGCGGCGCCGTGGGCCGGACCAGCTGTGCCGTGAGAGTGCTTCGAGTGGCGATGGCCGTGCATGAGGACTCCGTTTCAGCTGAGGGGGGCCGCAGTCGAGGGGCGTGCGGTCTGATTCCAGCCTGCTCGCGATCAACCGCCGTGACATCGGGGTGCCACCCTGAGATCGCGCTTTGCCACCCCGAAGCTGGACCGTCGGTGAGGGGATCTCGATAGTCGCGATCGCCGAGACGACCGTCCGCTGGGCGACGTAGAACGGCAGCAACTGCAAAGCCTCAGCCTCAGACGCTACGTGGACTTCCCACCAGATGGCGTGTCCGCCGAACACGCATGAGCCCATCGTCGGCTGGTGACGAAGCGGGCTGTCGTGGCCGCTCAAGGCGGCGAAGGCAGCCCCGCACTCCGCCGGCCGGTGCACGTGGTGAAGCAGGTAGCGCGGCATGAAGGAGCCCTCCTCGCGGTGACTGAGACCCAGCCTGCCAGCGAGACGGCAATGCGACATCGGGGCGCCACCCTGAACTAGATCCGATGCAGCGAGTGCGATTCCCGTGTGGCCCGAAGACGCGCGTATAGTCGCGGGGAGGGCACCCATCTTTGAGCTCGCCAATCATCTTGTAGGCCGTAGTGCGGAGCTTCAGCGGCTCGAGGTTGTCCTCGACGAGCTTGCGAGCGGGCGAGCAAGCGCTGTCGAGATCGTCGGTGCCGCCGGAATCGGCAAGACACGGCTCCTGGCAGAACTCGCCGCTCGCGCCGATGCGCGCGGACACATCGTCCTGGCGGGGTCGGGCGCCGAGCTCGAGCGGGACCTCGCCTTCGGGGTCTTCGTGGACGCCCTCGACGAGTACCTCGAGAGCGTCGATCCCAGGCGGCTGGACCGCCTCGACGAGGCGGTGCGAGCCGAGCTCGAGTACGTTTTTCCCTCTCTGTCCGATGTCGGGCGTGGCGCCGGCACCAGCGGACTTCACGCCGAGCGCTACCGGACCAACCGTGCGGTACGCGAGCTGCTCGAAAGGTTGGCTGCGACCAAGCCGATGGTGCTCATCCTCGATGACTTCCACTGGGCGGATGCGGCCTCGATTGACCTCGTGGGCAGCCTCCTCCGTCGTCCGCCAGCCGCGGCAGTGCTCATTGTGCTCGCCGCTCGTCCCAACCAAGTGGTCACACCATTGGGGAGCGCCCTCGAACGGGGCCTCCGGGATGCCACGCTCACCCGCATCACGCTCGACCCGCTCACCAGCGAAGAGGCCGCCGCAATGCTGGGCCAAGCGCACCCTGATCCGCGAACCGCCGCGCTCTATGAGGACTCGGGCGGCAACCCCTTCTACCTCGAGCAACTGGCCCGCTCGCCTGATCAGGCCTCTCGGATTCGGTCGGCTGGAGATGTGCCAGTGGCCGGCGTTCAGGTTCCGCCGATGGTCGCGGCCGCCATGACGGAAGAGCTTTCGCGACTCTCCGGCGGCAGCCGACGGGTGTTAGAGGGCGCATCGGTGGCCAGCGACCCATTCGAGCCCGAGTTGGCGGCAGCCGCGGCCGACGTCACGGACCAGCAGGCCATGGCCGCGATCGACGAGCTGCTCGAGAGTGATCTCGTACGGCTGACCAGCGTGCCGAGGCGCTTCCGTTTTCGTCACCCCATCATTCGTCGCTCGGTCTACGAGGCGACACCCGGCGGCTGGCGTATCGGAGCTCACGAACGAACGGCACAGGCACTGGCGAGCCGGGGAGCGACCGTCGGAGATCGCGCTCATCACATCGACCTCTCAGCCAAGGTGGGCGATGCGGTTGCCGTGACCGTGCTGACCGACGCGGGTCGGCAGTCGGCGCAGCGCGCGCCGGCGACGGCGGCGCGCTGGTTCAGCGGAGCGCTGCGGCTACTTGCCGATACGGCCCCGTATGCCGTGCGGGTCGAGCTGCTGTTGGCCAACGCCACCGCGTTGGCCGCGACCGGCCGGTTCGCTGAAGCTCACGAAGCGCTGCTGGAGAGCTTGGCCATCGTCCCTGATGAGGAAACCCCACTCCGTCTGAGGCTGTCTGCGACATGTGCGCGCGTGGAGCACCTCCTCGGCCGCCACGAGCAGGCCCATGTTCGTCTGAAGACCGCATTGGGGGGTCTGCCCGACGCCGGCGGACCCGACGCTGTGGCGCTGATGCTCGAACTCGCGGGCGACGCCATGTTTCGCTTGGAGTACGAATCGGGCCAGGACTGGGCCGGCCGCGCCGCTGCCGTCGCGAGACCTCTCGGTGACCAGGTGCTGACCTGTGCCGCGCTTGCGACCCTTGCCCGCGCCTTGGCATGGGGCGGCCAGGCTGAGCGCGGCGAGGCTGTTCGCTTAGAGGCCGCTGCACTGCTCGATGCGCTCTCAGACGAGCAGCTCGGCCGCCGGCTGGCTGCCGCGGTCGAGCTCAGCGGGGCGGAGATCTACCTCGACCGTTACGCGGAGGCCGCCGTGCACGCCGAGCGCGCCTTGACGGTCGGGCGTATGACCGGGCAGTCCCAGCTCTTCCCGGGCGTATACGCAACCCTCGGCGTGGCGTTGTGCATGCTCGGTCGCTTGGCTGAGGCCGCCGAGTTGCTCGACGCTGCCACCGAAGCCGCTCGCCTGTCCGGGAACCCGCAAGCCGTGGCCTGGGCGCTGTTCTGTCGCGCCTTTGTCGCTTTCCCGGCCGGAGAGAACCAGACCGCGATCGCCGCCGCCCAAGAGAGCCTGGACCTCGCCAAGGACGCCGGTCAGAACGTGATCGCCGCCCGCGCCGCGGCGATCCTGGGCGTCGCTCTCCTTGACGGGCAAAAGCCAGGGCGCGCCGCCGAAGCGCTCGCCGGCTCGGCAGGAGACCAGTTTGCTTCCATCCCGATTACCTGGAGGCCCTACTTCCACGAGCTGATGACGCGTTACTGGCTTGCGCTTGGCCACCGCGCCGAGGCCAAGCGCGCCGCCGCCGATGCGCAGGCGAGCGCATCCGCAGTCGGCCTCCGTCTGCCAACTGCGATGGCGTATCGCGCAGCGGCCGCTGTGGCCCTCGACGCCCACGACGCGAGCGCGGCCGCCCGACGGGCTCTGGAGTCAGCAGCTCTCGCCGATGACGTTGGAGCGCCCATCGAGGCAGGTCTGGCCCGAACAGTCGCGGGCCGCGCCCTGGCGCAGCTGGGCGAGCGCGACCGCGCCGTAGCGCAGCTTGAGCACGCGGCCGCCGAGCTTGGAAGCTGCGGCGCCATGCGCTACCGCGATGCGGCCGAGCGCGAGCTGCGCCAGCTGGGACAGCACATCCACCGACGAACCCGCCCCGGCGACCTCAATCAGACCGGAGTGGGTTCACTCACCGAGCGCGAGCTTCAGATCGCCATGCTGATCGTCGACCGCAAGACCAACGGCGAGATAGCCGCCGAGCTGTTCCTCAGCAAAAAGACGATCGAGACGCACATCCGCAACATGTTCCGCAAGCTCGACGCCGGCTCACGAGTCGAGGTCGCGCGAACGGTCGAACGCGCGCAGCGGATCACCGCTGAAACCTAATCGCGGGCGGCGCCGCCGCGCGGGTTGTCCCGCGCCCAGGCGATGATGTTGTTCGAGTCCTCGATGACCTCGCCGCTGGCGACGACGAGGCCGGGACGAAGCTCTCGCCGGTCAGTCGCTTGACCTCCTTGCGACCACTCGTGACGTTCGGCAGCGACGCGAAGCCGTAGCTCCTGACCACCTCCGGAGCGTGCCCCGCGTCCTTCAGCGCGTCGAAGGCTCCCTTGCACGGATGGGCATCCGGGCGCGCCACGAGGCAGACCTCCGTGGCCACGGGACGGGGAACGTTCCCCAGTCAGACGTGGCGCTTCATGACCTCGGTTCTAGCTTCTTGGCCCCGGGAGATGACGCGCGGGTCGGTCGCCACGCCCGTGTAGTCGTCATCGATCGCGGGCGATGTCTGTTGCGTTCTTGACGCCGTGTGGCCATAGGTCGCTGTGACCCGGTAGCTGGGCGTTCCGTGGCACGAGTGAGAGCCCACGAGGCGAGCCTTGCTGCGCGTGCGAACATACGTTCGTGGTGCGCCTGGATAAACCGGTGTGGAGATGGGGATGTGAGAGCCCTGCGTCGAAGGGGGTAGCGGCCCGCGGCGTCCCCGAGTCATGCGCTGGCGTTCGTGAGGGCGTCGGTGAAGCGTTGACA
>JBBQBV010000142.1:0-9517 GCA_038318085.1 Solirubrobacterales bacterium | reverse complement strand
CGATCGTCCGCTTCCGCGCGGGCGGGTACGACGAGGCGCTCGGCTTCACGGTCTATGACACCGTCCGCTACCGCGAGGCGCTCGAGCCGCTCGTGCGCGAGGAGGTCCGGCTGCTGCTCGACCGGCTCGCCGGCGAGGTCTCCGACGAGCACGCGTCGGAGATCATCCCCTCCGGGGCCGAGCCGCTGCGCGAGCTCATCGGCGCCCTGCACTCCAAGCTGCTGATCGCCGAGCTCGAACGGGTGGTTGGGTCCTAGCGAGCAGCACTTGCGCAACCGTCAGCGGGCGCTAGGTTGCCTCGACACGTGCTGGAGATCGACGGGCTCACACGGCATTTCGGTGCGACGACGGCGCTGGACGGGCTGACCTTCGCGGTGCCGGAGGGCGCCCTCTTCGGCTTCGTCGGCCGCAACGGCGCGGGCAAGACGACGGCCATGCGGATCGTCCTCGGCGTGCTCTCCCCCGACGGGGGCGCCGTGCGCTGGCGCGGCGAGGCGATCGACCGCGAGACCCGGGCGCGCTTCGGCTACATGCCGGAGGA
Organism: Solirubrobacterales bacterium; assembly: GCA_038318085.1. GTDB lineage: Bacteria > Actinomycetota > Thermoleophilia > Solirubrobacterales > Solirubrobacteraceae > DATLGB01. The sequence continues at coordinate 8,976 of JBBQBV010000142.1, read as the reverse complement.
GCGCGGCCTGTACCCCAAGATGCAGGTGCGCGAGCAGCTCGTGCACTTCGCGCGGCTGCACGGCCTTCAGGCGGCCGCGGCGGGGACGGCGGCGGACGACCTGCTCGAGCGCCTGGGCGTCACCGACCGCGCCGGCGACAAGGTCGAGGAGCTCTCGCTCGGCAACCAGCAGCGCGTGCAGCTCGCCGTGGCGCTCGTGCACGACCCCGAGCTGCTGGTCCTCGACGAGCCGTTCAGCGGCCTGGACCCGCTCGGCGTCGACGTCCTCGCCGAGGTGCTGCGCGAGCGCACCCGCGCGGGCGTCGCGGTGCTGTTCTCGAGCCATCAGCTCGAGCTCGTCGAGCGGCTCTGCGACGCCGTCGCGATCATCGAGCAGGGGCGCCTCGTGGCCGACGGCAAGGTCTCCGAGCTGCGCGCCGAGGCCTCCCATCATCGCTGGGAGCTCCAGCTGGAGGGCGAGGCGCTCGAGGTCGTCGAGCTGCAGGAGGGCCAGGACGAGCAGGTGCTGCTCGACGGCGCTCGCGGCCGCGGGCGCGTCGTGCGCTTCGCCAAGCACGAGCCGCCGCTGGCCGAGCTCTTTCGCGACGTCGTCGAGGCCAAGGCCGCCGCGTGATCGGCGCTCGGGAGGCCGTCTGGACCGTCGCGCGGCGGGAGATCCTCGCGCGCGGCAAGGACAAGGCGACCGCGATATCGACCGGCGTCACGCTCGTGATCCTCGCGGCGATCATCCTGCTGCCCTCGTTGTTCGGCGGCGCGAGCAAGACGACCGTCGCAGTCGCCGGGCCCGGGGCCCAGCGCACCGCGCAGACCGCGATCCGCATCCAGAAGGTCTTCGACGTCAAGGTCAAGGTCCGCCGCGTCGCCGACGACGCCGCCGTGCGCCGGCTGGTCGACGGCGACAAGGCGGACGCGGGCCTGCTCGGCGACGGCGCGCAGGTGATCGTCGCGGGCGGCGCTGCGGACGGCGTCGTCCCCGCGCTGCAGCAGGCCTCGCGCACGGTCCGCGCGCGGGCCCCCGACCCGCCGCCGCTGCCCGTCGAGAAGCTCGACAAGAACGCCAACGATCGCAAGAGCTTCGCGCTCGTCGCGCTGGTCGTCCTCTACGGCCAGCTGCTCGGCTACGGCATCTGGGTGGCCAACGGCGTCGTCGAGGAGAAGGCCTCGCGGATCGTCGAGATCCTGCTCGCCACCATCCGCCCGCGCGAGCTGCTGATCGGCAAGGTTCTCGGGATCGGGCTCGTGGGCTTCGGGCAGCTGCTGCTGATCGCGGCCGGCGGGCTGGTGATCGGCGCGGCCAGCGGCAAGGTCGACATCGGCAGCGCGGAGCTCTCCGCGGTGCCGATCATGCTCGCGTGGTTCGTCGGCGGCTACGCCCTGTACGCGTGCGCCTTCGCCCTGGCCGGCTCGCTGGTCTCGCGCCAGGAGGACGTCCAGGCCGTCTCCACGCCGCTGATCATGGCGATCCTCGCCTCGTTCGCCCTGAGCTTTCAGGCCGTCAACGACCCCGGCAGCACCTTCTCGCAGGTGCTGAGCTTCCTGCCGCCGTCAGCGCCGCTGGTCATGCCGGTGCGCATGATCGTCGGCGGGGTGGGGGCGGGGGAGGTCCTGATCTCTGTGGCGATCCTGCTCGTCGCCATCTACGCGACAGTGTCGATCGCGGGCCGCCTGTACGGCGCCGCGGTCCTGCAGACCGGCTCGCGCGTGAAGCTGCGCGGGCTCTTGCAGTAGGGCGTCGCACGATGCCGCCCGGCCCCGCGTCACGAGTCGCGGATGGTCCCGGGCTTCTGACGTAACCAGCCCAGTGATGAGGTGAGGGTCATCGCCTTCGCGCGGGCTCAGCACTATGGGGAGCGCCGTGCGCCACGGCGCAAGAAGCCTGGACGGCATCGGGAGAAGGGTATCCTGGCCACCTTGCGCGCGGCGGCCATCCAGCTCAACTCGACGCCGGACGCCGGGCGAAACCTCGCGGCGGCCGACCGGCTCGTGCGCGCGGCGGCCGCGGCCGGCGCCCGGCTCGTCGTGCTCCCGGAGAAGTGGCCGCTGCTCGGCACCCCGGAGCAGACCACGGCCGGGGCGCAGGCGCTTGACGGCCCCGCGCTCACCTGGGCGCGTGCGGTCGCGGGGGAGCTCGGCATCGACCTCGTGGCGGGCTCGATCGCCGAGCGCGCCGAGGACGGCGGCGAGGGGCGGGGGCGCAACACGTGCGTGCACGTGGGCGTCGACGGGGCAGACCGCGCGGTCTACCGCAAGCTGCACATGTTCGACGTTCAGGTTGGCGACGCCGTCTACCGCGAGTCCGAGCACGAGGCGCCCGGCGACGAGATCGTGCTGTCGGAGACCGCGGACGGCGTCGAGCTCGGCCTGACCATCTGCTACGACCTGCGCTTCCCCGAGCTCTACCGCGAGCTCGCCGTCCGCGGCGCGCGCGTGATGACCGTGCCGTCGGCCTTCACGGTCCCGACCACGCGCGATCACTGGGAGGTGTTGCTGCGCGCGCGGGCGATCGAGGACCAGTGCTTCGTCGTCGCCGCCAACCAGGTCGGCCGCGCGGGCGAGGGCGGCCCGGCCTCCGGCGGGCGCTCGCTGATCGTCGACCCCTGGGGCGTCGTCCTCGCCCAGGCGCCCGACTCCGAGACGTTCATCGTGGCCGACCTCGACCTCGGCGCGCAGGCCGAGACCCGGCGCCGGCTGCCGTCGCTGGCCAACCGCCGCGCGGAGGCCTACGCCTGATGGCCGGCACGCGCATCTCGGCCGACGACCGCCGCCGCCAGATCCTCGACGCCGCCGTGCGCGTGTTCGCCCGCCAGGGCTTTCACACCTGCCGGGTCAGCGACATCGCCGACGAGGCGGGCGTCGCCTACGGGCTCGTCTACCACTACTTCACGTCGAAGGAGCAGGTGCTCGACACGCTGTTCTTGGAGCGCTGGGACATCCTGCTCGAGGCGATCGCCTCGGTCGCCCAGCGCCGCGGCGCCGCGCGCGACAAGCTGCACGCCGTCGCCGGCTTCATCATCGACTCCTACCGCGCCGACCCGGAGCTGATGAAGGTCATCATCGTGGAGGTCACGCGGGCGGCGAACTCCTTCGGAGCGCGCCACCTTCCGAAGATCCGCGAGGCCTTCGACGGCATCGCCGAGCTCGTCCGCGACGCCCAGCGGGTAGGTGCGTTCCGCGACGACGTCGACGCCGACTTTGCCGCCATGACCTTCTACGGCGCCATCGAGCAGGTGCTCACCGGCTGGATCTTCGGGATGCTCTCCCAACAGGAGGACGACTTCGAGGCGGCGAAGACCCTGATCGTCGACACGATCTGCGGCGGGCTTGACGCTGCGCCGCCGCAGCGTGTGCTTGACTCCGCCGGAAGATGAGCCAGAACGACCTCACGAAGCGCCTGCTGTGGTCGGGGCTGCTGGCCGCGCTCGGAGCGGTGGCGTCCGTCGCCACCACCCGGCTCGCCGCCGTCATCTGGCGCAGGATCTACGACGAGGACCCGCCGGAGTGACCCGTGTCCGTGCCTGACTCCGGCGAGGCGAAGGCGCCCGCTGAAGCCTCGTCCCTCCTCGGCGGCGACCTCGCCCAGCAGCGCCCGGAGCTGATCGTGGCCGGCGCCTTCGTGGGCGCGTTCCTCGTGGCCAAGATCCTCAGGCGGATCGGCTCGTGACGCCCGACTCCGACCAGCCGACGGCGTCCGAGCTCGGGCAGGCGCTGCACGACGTCACCGAGTACTCCCATCGCATCATCCGCGAGGAGATCGAGCTCGCCAAGGCCGAGGTCACGGAGAAGATCACCAAGCTGGCCAAGGGCGCGGCCGTCGGCGCCGCCGCCGGCGTGTTCGTCATCGCCGGCCTGATCTACTTCGGGCACGCGCTGTCGTGGTTTATCTGGAAGCTCCTGCAGGGCTCCGGCGGCGACGACTTCTGGCTCGGCTTTCTCATCGTCGCCGTGCTGCTGTTCGCCCTCGCCGGGCTCGCCGGCTTCCTCGCCTTCAAGTTCGTCAAGGGGGGCGCGCCGCCCGTGCCCGAGATGGCGATCGACGAGGCCAAGAAGGTGCGCGAGACCATCCGCCCGACGAAGGTCAAGCGCTAGCGGATGCCTGAACGCCATCCGGAGGAGATCCGCGCCTCGATCGAGGCCAACCGCAAGGAGCTCGGGGTCGCCGTCGAGCGCCTGCGCAGCGAGGTCATCGAGGTCGCCGACTGGCGCAAGCAGCTCCGCGAGCACCAGCGCGAGGTCCTGATCGGCGCCGCCGTGGCGGGCTTCGTCGTCGGCTGGGGCATCGCCGGCCTCCTCGGCCTGCTGCGGCGCCGGTGAAGGGGGTCAATAAGCCCTATAATCAGTCGGCAATACACGTTTTAGGAGGAACCACCATGGCACTTCCGATCGGCTCGATCGCCCCCGACTTCGAGGCGGTGACCACCGAGGGCACGATCCGCTTTCACGACTGGATCGGCGACTCGTGGGCGGTGCTCTTCTCGCACCCCCGCAACTTCACGCCGGTGTGCACCACCGAGCTCGGCTACATGGCCAGCATCAACCCGGAGTTCCAGAAGCGCAACGTGAAGATCATCGGCCTCTCGGTCGATCCGATCGAAAACCACGCCAAGTGGGCCGAGGACATCGCCGAGACGCAGGGCACGGCGCCCAACTACCCGATCATCGCCGACTCCGACTTCGCCGTCGCCAAGGCCTATGGCATGCTGCCCGCGGAGGTCGAGGGCGACCCGACCCAGCGCACGCCGGCCGACAACCAGACCGTCCGCAACGTCTTCGTCGTCGGGCCCGACAAGACGATCAAGCTGATCCTCGTCTACCCCATGACCACCGGGCGCAACTTCGACGAGGTCCTGCGCGTCATCGACTCGCTGCAGCTCACGGCGAGCAACCGCGTGGCGACGCCGGCGCAGTGGGAGCCGGGCGGCGACGTGATCATCCTCGGCTCGGTGTCCGACGACGAGGCCAAGGAGATCTACCCGGACGGCTGGGAGTCCCCGCGGCCCTACCTGCGGATCGTCCCGCAGCCCGCCAAGGTCTGATCAGCGCCCGGCGCCCAGCAGGGAGGACTTCACACCGGACACCCCCAGCAGCCCCGGCCCGATGTGCGTGCCGATGACCGGCCCGATCTCCGAGACGAACAGCGGCTCGGTCGCGAAGATCTCGCGCCCGGCCTGCACGAGCTCGGCGGCACGCTCCGGGTCGCGGATGTGCTGGACGGCGAAGCGGTCGCAGCCGGCCTGGTGGCGCTCGGCGAGGTACTCCTTCAGCCGCGCGACCGCCCGGCCGGCCGTGCGCACGCGCTCGATCGGCTCGATCTCCCGGCCCAACGTCAGGATCGGCTTGATCTTCAGCGCCAAGCCAAGGTAGGCCTGGGCGGACCCGATGCGCCCGCCGCGGCGCAGGAACTCGAGCGTGTCGACGGCGAACCAGGTCTTGAGCTCCGCCCGCAGCGCCTGGGCGGCGGCGGCGGACTCCTGGGCGCTCGCACCCGCCCGCGCCGCCGACGCGGCCGCCAGCGCGACGAGCCCGAGGCCGCCGCAGGCCGTCTCGGAGTCCACGACCACCACGCGAGCGGGGTCGACGCCGCGCTCCACGAGCGACTCGCGCGCCTGCGCGGCGGCGCGCACGGTCCCGGAGATTCCCCCGGAGAGATGGATCGAGACGATGTCGTCGCCGGCCTCGAGGATCGGCTGGTAGACGGCGAGGAAGTCCCCGACCGAGGGCTGCGACGTCGTCGGCAGATCCTTGGTGGTCGCCAGGTGCGCGTAGTAGGGCCCGAGGTCGTGCAGGTCGACCTCGCGATCCGTGCGCCCGGGGTGCTCGGCGTCCGGCCAGTTGACGTACAGGGACACGAGCCGCAGGCGCGCGCGCTCGACCATGTCGGGCGGGAGATAGTGCGTCGTGTCGGTGACCACCTCGACGCGGGGCATGCGGCCTGACCCTACCTAGATCGCCGCGGGCCGGCGGATCCCGCGCTCGGTGACGAGCGCCCAGACCAGCGCGGCCGGCGTGACGTCGAAGGCGGGGTTGCGCACCGGGGTGTCGGCGAGCGCCCAGTCGCGTCGGACCTCGTCGGCCCCGCGCTCCTCGATCTCGATGTCGTCGCCGGTCGCCGTGGCCTCGTCCACCGAGGACATCGGGCCGGCCGCCAGGAACGGGATGCCGGCGGCGTGGGCGGCGAGGGCGAGGCCGTAGGTGCCGACCTTGTTGGCGACGTCGCCGTTGGCGGCGACGCGGTCAAAGCCGGTCACCACCGCGTCGACCTCGCCGCGCCGGATCAGCCCGGCCGCGGCGGCGTCGACGATCAGCTCGTGCGCGATGCCGTGGCGGCGCAGCTCCCAGACCGTCAGCCGCGCGCCCTGCAGCAGCGGCCGCGCCTCGCAGGTGAGCACGTGCACGGGGCGACGGTCGGCCAGCTCGCAGATGACCGACAGCGCCGTGCCGCGCCCGCTCGCGGCCAGCGCGCCCGCGTGGCAGTGCGTCATGATGCGCGCCGGGCCCGCCGCGAGCGCCGCCTCCAGCGCGTCGGCGCCGTGGCGCCCGAGCGCGGCGCTCGCGGCCTCGTCCTCGCGGTGGATCGCCTCCGCCTCGGCGACGGCGGCACCCGCCGCCGCGGCGCCCGGCCCGGCGCGCAGCGCGGCCGCGCGCACCCGGTCGGTCGCCCACGCGAGGTTCACGGCCGTCGGGCGCGCCGCGCGCAGCCGCGCGTAGCCGGCCTCCCAGTCCTCCGGCCGCGCGGCGATCTCAAGCGCCATGCCGTAGCCGGCCGCCACGCCGATCAGGGGCGCGCCCCGGACGGCGAGGCGGCGGATCGCAGCGGCCGTGTCGTCGGCGCCGCGCAGCGCGAGCACGACCTCCTCGTGGGGCAGCCGCGTCTGGTCGAGGATCTCGAGCCGCTCGCCCGTCCAGTGCAGCGGGGCCGTCATAGGGCACAATCGTACGGGTGCCGGCTCTCACCGTCAGCGCTCTGCGCAAGGTCTACGGCGCCACCGAGGCGCTGACGGGCGTCGACCTGGAGGTCGCCGAGGGCGAGCTTTTCGGCCTGCTCGGGCCCAACGGGGCCGGCAAGTCGACGCTCGTCAAGATCGCCTGCGGCCTCGTCCGGCCGACGTCTGGGACCGCGACGGTCGCCGGCGCGATCGGCTACCTCGCGGAGCTGTTCCGCTTCCCGGACTGGGCGACGGCGGACGAGGTGCTCACGCTGCACCAGCAGCTCGCGCACAGCGACGGCGGCGCCGGCGAGCGCGCCCGGCTGCTCGAGCTCGTCGGGCTCGACGGCGAGGCGGGCCGCCGCGTGGGGACGATGTCCAAGGGGATGCAGCAGCGCCTCGGGCTCGGGCAGGCGATGGTCGGCTCGCCGAAGCTGTTGCTGCTCGACGAGCCGACGAGCGCCCTGGACCCCGCCGGGCGCCACACCGTGCGCGCGCTGCTCGAGCGCCTGCGCGCCGACGGCGTCTCCGTCCTGCTCAACAGCCACCTCCTGTCCGAGATCGAGCTCGTCTGCGATCGCGTCGCGATCATCGCCCGCGGCGAGCTCGTGGCCGCGGGCACGCCCGCCGAGCTCTCGACCGCGGGGGGCGTCGAGGTCGACACCGCCTCCGGCACCCGGCACTGGCCGGACGCCTCCAAGGACGACGCGCCGCGCATCGTCGCCGAGCTGGTCGCGGCCGGCGAGCCGGTCTACGGGGTGCGGGTGCTGCGCTCGTCGCTGGAGGACGCCTACCTGGCGGCGGTGGGCGGCGCGTGACCGTCCTCGCGCGCTTTGCGATCAAGGAGGCGCTGCGGCGCCGCGTCTTCACGGTCGTCGCCCTGCTCACCACGGGCTTCTTGATCCTCTACGCGCTCGGGGTCTGGCAGGCGTTCAAGATCACCGGTGACCTCGGCTCCGGCGTCCAAGGCGTCGACCCGGAGACGGTCGTGGGGGCGACCATGTTCGGGCTGGCGATGTTCGCGACCCTGTTTCTCGGCGTCGTCCTCGCCGTCTTCTTGACCCTCGGGGCCATCCGCGGCGACGCCGAGCGCGGCCTGCTGCAGCCGCTGCTCGTGCGCCCGATCACCCGGCGGGAGCTGTTCGCATCGCGTCTGATGGCGGCCGGCGGCGTCAGCGCCGCCTACGTGATGGGCGTCTACCTGATCGCCATGGTGCTGACGGGGCTGATCGGCGGCTGGTGGCCGGGAGGCTTCGTGGCGGCCGGCCTCCAGCTCGCGCTCGCGGTGGTCGTCGTCACCGCCCTCTCGCTCGCCGGCTCGGTCGTGCTCGCCTCCACGGCCAACGGGATCGCCGTCTTCATGGCCTTCGGCACCGGGCTGACCGCCGGGCTGCTCGGCCAGATCGCCTCGGCGCTCAACAGCGACACGCTGGGCAGCGTCGCCGACGTGGTCTCCTACGCGCTGCCGTTCGAGGCGCTGTACCAGGCCGCGCTGCACGACATCACCGCGTCGTCGGCCTCGGGCTTCACGCGCTTTGCGCTGCAGCTCGGCCCGCTCGGTGGCGCCCGGGCGGGAGGCGTGGGCCTGTGGCTGTGGGCGCTCGCCTACCTTGGGCTCGTGACGGCCGCGGCGCTCGCGGCCTTCCGCCGAGCGGACCTCTGACGCTGGTGCCGCTCAGGCAGCCGGACCGCTCAGCGGACCTCGTTGATGCGGATCAGGTTGCCCGCGGGATCGCGGACGGCGCAGTCGCGAACGCCGTACGGCTGCTCGGTCGGCTCCTGGACGACCTCGGCGCCGCCGGCCTGCAGCTGCGCGAAGGCGCCGGTGAAGCGAGTGCTGAAGGCGCGATGTCCGCGAGGGCCTCGGTCAGGTGCCGACGTAGGCCGCGAGGTGCTCGCCGGTCAGGGTGGAGCGGGCGGCGACGAGGTCGGCGGGTGTGCCCTCGAAGACGATCCGGCCGCCGTCGTGGCCGGCGCCGGGGCCGAGGTCGATGATCCAGTCGGCGTGCGCCATGACCGCCTGGTGGTGCGCGATGACGATGACCGACTTGCC
>JBBQBV010000141.1:0-9558 GCA_038318085.1 Solirubrobacterales bacterium | reverse complement strand
GACCGCTCTGCGGGTTCGCTCGGCGCCCCATGGCCAGCGAGTCTGCGCCAGGTCGAGGGGCCGGTCAATGAGCCTTGAGACCCAACCTCGGGGATGGGCCGGACCAGGACCCGGCCGCATCGTCGTCCGCGCGGCGCCGCTCCCCAGCGGGCTGGCGGAGGCCCAGCGCGCGCTCCGCGGAGAGTGCCTCTGGCGTGGCGGCCGCGTAGTGCGACAATCCGCGGATGCCCGAGCGCTCCGCCGTGGACGCCGCCGCGCGAGCCTCCACCCCCGAGGAGGCGCGCGCGGCGGTCGACGTTCCCGCCGTCCCCGCCGGCGCCGGCTCGCAGGACCCGCTCATCGGCGACCTGCGCCGGGGAGGGCTGCTGCCGCTGCTGATCCTGCACTTCGTCGGGCAGGAGCGCTCCTACGGCAACCAGCTGATCGAGCGCATCTCCGCGCTGACCTCGGGTGCGCTCGCTGTCAACCCGAACACGATGTATCCCCTGCTGCGCCAGCTCGAGGCGAAGGGCTTCGTGCAGGGGGAGTGGGAGCACCCCGAGCGCCGCTCGCGGCGCTTCTATCGGATCACGGACGCCGGGCGCCGCGAGTGCGACGTGCTGCACGACGAGGTCGCGCCGCGGCTGGAGCGCATCGCGCACTCCATCTCGGCCATCCACGCGGAGCTGTCGCCGCGATGAGCACGGTCGCCTCCTCCGCCGTCGTGCCCGGCCCGCTGGCCCAGGCCGAGGCGCTGTGGTTCGACACCCGCCGCTGGCCCGGCTTCGTCGACGGCTTCCGCGCCGTCGTGCGCAGCGACCCCCGCTGGCCGGACGCCGGCGCGATCGTCTGGGACTCCACGCCGCACGGCCGCGGCCGCGTCTACGAGCAGGTCACGGGCCCGGGCGCGGCCGATTTCGAGGACGAGAAGATCGCCGGTACGCAGCGGGTGAGCTTCGAGCCGGGGGCAGACGACGACGACGTCAGGGTCACCCTGAGGCTCGAGTACCGCATCAAGGATCGCAAGCCGCTGACACCGCTGATCGACCTGTTCTTCGTCCGGCGCGCGATGGGCGACGCGGTCTCGCGCACCGTGCGGCGCTACGCGGCAGAGCGGCGCTCGGACGTGGAGCTGGCGGGGTAGGGCATGCCCCCCGGGCCCGGGCTTTCAGTCGGTGCCACCGGAGTCAGGACGGAGTGGGTAGACGCGGAAGCCCGCCCAGCGGCGATGCGCGAAGGAGGCATAGAACTCCATCGCGGTGAACGAGCGCCAGCCCTCCGCCTCGCAGAGGGCGATGACCCCGGTGAGGTGGCGACGCTCGTAGGAGAGATAGCCGACCATCACCGGCGCAGCGCGGCGACCGCGGTGCAGACGAAGCTCGGCAGGAAGATGGCCCCGCCGACGAGGTAGGTGAAGGGCAGCGTGGGGACGTAGACGATCGCCGCCAGCGTGCGAGCGTCGCGCGTGCGCCGGCCGCTTCGCAGGACAACCGGGGCCGCGCTGATCATGATCGGCGCCAGCAGGATCGCCGCGAGCACGAGACCATGGCCGGGGGAGAGATGCTCGGCGTTCGAGACGTAGCCGAGCGAGAACAGCGACCCGGCCACTGCCAGTACGAGCCCGGCGACCGACCAGCTGGTCCCATTACGAACGCTCACCGGGGCCTGCGACGGTTCGTCAGGCAGATGCGACGATGCGCAGGTCGGGGACACGGTCGAAGTGGCGCCGGTTGCGGGTCATCAGCGGGATCCGGTGCGTGAGGGCGGTGGCCGCGATGAGCGCGTCGGGTGTGACGATGCCGGTGTCCCGGCGCGTGATTCCGGCAAGCTCGGCGATCATCGCGTCGATCGGCAACTCGATCATCGGCCACAACAAGCGGCGCAGCCGCTGCGGCTCGTCGCGGCCTGTGAACAGCTCACACCGGGAGACCACGGAGATCCCCATCCGTCGGCCATCGGCCGACAGCCGGCGCTGACCGCGGAGGTGATCGATGAGCACGTCGGTGTCGACGAGTAGCTCAGCCGTAGCCACGATCCCACTCGCCGCGAGCGGGGACCTGGAGGTCGGGCATCGAGCCGAACGTCTCATCGAGCACCACTTCGAGGCTGGGTGGCGCCTGAGCGATATAGGCATCCACCGCCTGGCGCACCACCTCAGCGAGTGTCTTGCCCTCGCGCTTGGCCAAGGCATCGAGCCGTCGGCGCTGATCCTGGGTGAAGTAGACCTGCGTGCGCATGGCTGACATACAGCACCAGCATACGTCATCGGCCGGGGCAACCTCACGAGGCCCCGGGGTGGCACGCGTCAATGCGGCTGAGCTCTTGGAGCTGGTGGTGCCGCTTCCAATCGAAAGCTCAAGCGCGGAACGCTCGCCGGCATCCTGCGTGATGCCGGCGTTGACCGCGACGGGCTACCTCGTCTGCTCTGAGATCCGGACACGTCCGAGACGAGTTCATGTGAGGCGATGCTCTTGACCACGGCTGCGTCAATCGCGCCCGCCGAATCGCTAGCCTTGGCGGCATGGCAACGCTCGTGCTCGGCACGCCTCCACCGGAGCTCGAGGCGCTGCTCGAGCGCCGTCGCCGGGCGGGCGTGGAGCGCCTCGACGAGGTCTGGCAGGGCGTGCGGCACATGGTCCCCGGCCCCAGCTTCGAGCACGCGCGGATCTCGCAGCAGCTTGCAGTCCTGCTCGACGGTCCGGCGCGCGCCGCCGGGCTGCTGGCTGCGATGAGCGAGTTCAACCTCGGCGAGTCCGGGCACGACTTCCGCGTGCCTGACGGCGGCCTGCACCGGCCCGGAGCAGCGGGCGTGTGGCTCACGACGGCCGCGGTCGTCGTGGAGATCCTCTCCCCGGGCGATGAGAGCTGGCAGAAGCTCCCGTTCTATGCCGAGCACCACGTCGACGAGGTGCTGTTCGTCGACCCCGCTGAGCGAACGGTCACCTGGCTCGCGCTGGGCGAGGGCGAGTACAGGCCCGTCCAGCGAAGCCGACTGATCGAACTCGGGCCTACCGAGCTCGCCGACCGGCTCGACTGGCCCTAGTCCGGCGCGACGCCGCGAAGCTCCAGAGGTCGGCCGTCCGCGCGCAGGCTGCGTCCCTGCTTCGACCCCGCATGATGCGCAGCTGCTGCTGACGACGCCGCTGCGTTGACAACGTCCAGCGCTGGCTTGACTCTCCACTTGGTGGAGCCCGCAGAGTGCGCGTCATGTCCAGGTTGACGATCGGCGAGCTCGGTGCGCGCAGCGGACTGGCTGTGCGCACGGTCCGCTTCTACGCGGATGCGAACGTCGTACCCGAGGCTGGTCGCTCGGAGGCGGGCTACCGGCTGTTCGAGTCCGATGCCGTCGCGCGGCTGCGGCTCGTGCGCACGCTGCGCGAGCTCGGGGTCGGCCTCGACGACATCCGGCGCGTCCTGGCCGCGGAGGCCACGCTCGCCGACGTCGCCGCGGCGCATGCCGCCGCGCTGGACGCCCAGATCAGGACGCTGCGGCTGCAGCGCGCCGTGCTGGGCACCGTCGCCCGCACCACCGACCTACAGGAGCTCGAGCAGATGACCGATCTCACCACGATGACCGCGCAGGAGCGGCACCGCATCCTCGAGGAGTACCTCGAGGCCGTCTTCGGCGACGCCATGACCGCCGACCCCGTCCCCACGAAGATGCGCATGGGCGCCCCGGACCTCCCGGACGACCCGAGCCCCGACCAGGTGGCCGCCTGGACCGAGCTCGTGGCGCTGCTGCGCGACCCCGACTTCGTCGCCGCCAGCCGCGCGATGGCCGAGCACGGAGCCCCGCAGCCCGAGACCGAATCGTTCGCGTTCGGCAAGGCCGTCTTCGAGCACGCCGGCGCCGCGGCCCGCGAGGGCGTGGACCCAGCGAGCCCGGCTGCGCTCACGATCGTCGAGCAGCTCGAAGCGCTCGCTCCAAGCGGCTCGCAGGACCGCGCGACCGTCGCCGAGCGCATCGACGCGTTCACCGATCGCCGCGTCGGTCGCTACTGGGCGCTGGTGGCGATCGTCAACGGCTGGCCGCCGGCCCCGGACCCGATCCCCGCGTGGGAGTGGTTCGCCGCAGCCCTGCGGGCGCATGCCACGAGCCCCGGCGGCACGCGATAGCCGGCTGGGGCCGACCGCGCTCGGCGCGCGTCGCTCAGCGATAGTCGCCGACCACCTCGATCGGGCATGTGGGACCGGCGGCTGCGGCGAGCCGCCGGTCCGTGGTCAGGAGGGTTGCGTCCAGCGCCTCGGCGAGCGCGACGTACATGGCGTCCCAGCCGCGCACGGTGTCGCGCAGCCGCCATGCCCGGTCGAGCAGGAGCCGGTGACCGAAGCGCTCGCCCGGCCAGTCCTCGAGATCCTCGACCGCCTGGGCGGCCTCCGTTCGGTCGAGGCGGCCGTGAAGGTGCTCGCGTCGCACGACGCCGAAGACCTCGACGTCCACGACATGCGGGGCGGCGTGATCGGGGTCGGCGGCCAGGCGGTCGCGGATCGCCTCCGCGCCCGGTCCGCCGATCACCACCTCGCATAGGCAGGAGGCGTCAACCACCAGCATCGGGCCACGGCCCTCGCTGCTGATCCAGCGCCGCTACGACCTCGAGCCGCCCGAGCGGCGACGAGCGCCGCCGTGTGCGCTTGAGCCATTCCTCGACGCTGGGCCGTGCGGCGAGTCGCGCCGCCTCGATACGCAGCAGCTCCGGGACGCTGATCCCGGTCTCGGCGGCGCGCCGGGCCAGGGCTGCGTAGACGTCGTCGTCGAGGTCGCGGATCTGCACGGTCTTGGGCACGACTCCAACCTAGCATGCGCATCCGCATCGCAGCATGCAAATTCGCATGCCCATTAGCCCACGACAGCACCCAGCGCTCTAGCGGTGGGGAATCTCTCTATGGCTAGAGGATCCTGCCGGGGGCTCGTCTCACGTAATCTGCGGGCATGTTCGTGTTCAAGGCGGCGGTCGTCGGCGCCGGGACGATGGGTGGCGAGATCGCTCAGGTCATCGCGGCGGCCGACATCGGAGTGGTGCTCAAGGACGTCGACCAGCGCTTCGTCGACGCGGGTCTTCACAAGGCCCGCGAGGTGACGCAGGGCCAGGTGGCCAAGCTCGTCTCCAAGGGACGCATCACGCAGGAGCAGGCCGATATCCAGGTCGAGGAGCTGCTCGCGCGGATCACCGGCTCGCTCACCTACGACCACTTCGGCGACGTCGACTTCGTCATCGAGGCGGTCCCGGAGCGGATGGACATCAAGCAGGCGGTGTTCGAGGAGCTCGACGCCTGCACGCCCGGCCACGCGATCCTCGCCTCCAACACCTCGGGGCTGTCGATCACGGAGATCGGCGACGCGACGAGCCGCCCGGACCAGGTGGTCGGCTTCCACTTCTTCTGGCCCGCGTCGTTCATGCGCCTGATCGAGATCGTCTCGGGCGAGGAGACCGCGCCGGAGACCGTCCAGGTGGCCGCGAACCTCGCCCAGACGATCAAGAAGCTGCCGATCCGCTGCGAGGAGTGCCCGGGCTTCGTCGTGAACCGGATCCTGATGTCGCTGGCAGCCGAGGTGTGGCGCTATCAGGACGAATCGGGCGTCCCCGTCGAGGCGATCGACGAGTACATCCAGGGTCAGGGCCTCGCGCCGATGGGCCCGTTCCGCCTGGCGGACATGACCGGTCTGGACACCGGGCTGAAGGTCGCCGAGGACATGGTCGCGGCCTATGGCGCCCGCTTCTACGTCCACAAGGGCATGGAGGCGCTCGTCGGGCGCGGCGACCTGGGCCAGAAGACGGGGAAGGGCTTCTATGAGCACGGATGAGCAGACGGTCGACCCGCGGCTCGGCGAGCGTGTCGGGCTGAAGGCGTTCGCCGAGGCCTGCATGGTGCTCCAGGAGGGCGTCGCCGGCGTCCGCGACATCGACCTGGGGATGATGATGGGCACGGGCCTGATCCCGGGCCCGTTCGTGCGCGCCGACCTGCGCGGCCTCGACGCCGTGCTGGCCGCCATGCAGCAGGCCGAGCAGGAGTGGGGCGGGGCCTTCGCAGCACCCCTGATCCTGCGCCGCCTGGTCGCGCAGGGACGACTCGGCGCCTCCAGCGGCCAGGGCTTCTACCCCTACCCGCAGCCCGACGCCGGCTACGAGGCGGCCGCCGTCAAGCTCGACACCCGCGGCGACGTGGCCATCGCCTGGCTCGACAGCCCCCCGGCCAACTCCGTCTCACCCGACGTGGTCGCCGGGCTCCAGCGGGTCTGGGACGCCGTCGACGGCGGCGCCGCGCGGGCGCTGATCCTGGCGTCGCCGAACCCGGCGCTGTTCTGCGCGGGCGCCGACATCAAGGCGTTCACGAGGATGGACGCCGCGGGCGGCAAGGAGCTGCTCGACCGCACGCACTCGCTGCTGTGCGCGTGGGGGGACTCGCGCGTGCCGACGATCGCGGCCGTCAACGGCCTGGCCTACGGCGGCGGCTGCGAGCTCGCGATGGCCTGCGACGTGCGGATCGCCGCCTTCTCGGCGACGTTCGCGCAGCCCGAGGTCAACCTCGGCATCATCCCCGGCTTCGGCGGCACCCAGCGCCTGCCGCGGCTCGTGGGAGCCGCGAAGGCGCTCGAGATGAACCTCACGGGCGAGCCGATCTCGGCCGACGACGCCTGCGAGCACGGCCTCGTGAACCGCGTGGTCGCCGACCACGAGCTCTTCGACGAAGCGCTGTCGTGGGCGCGCAAGCTGGCGGGCCAGGCGCCGGTCGCCGTCCAGCAGATCAAGCAGGTCTCCGACAAGGCCGATCTGCACGCCGGCATCGCGGCCGAGCAGCAGGGCTTCGCTGCGGCCTTCGGCTCCGAGGACGCCAAGGAGGGCATCGCCGCGTTCGTCGAGAAGCGATCCCCGCGCTGGCAGGGCCGCTAGGGGTGACGGGTGCGCAGCGCCTCGCGGAGCTGCTCCGCGCCTCCTCCTCGACCGTCGCGCTGACGGGCGCGGGCGTCTCCGTACCGAGCGGGATCCCGGACTTCCGCACCCCCGGCACCGGGCTGTGGGCGACCGTCGACCCGATGGAGGTCGCCCACATCGCCGTCTTCCGGCGCGACCCGGAGACCTTCTGGAGCTTCTACGGGCAGCGCTTCGCGACGCTCAGCGACAAGCGGCCCAACGGCGCGCACCGTGCGCTGGCCGAGCTCGAGCGCCGCGGCCTGCTGCAGACCGTCGTCACCCAGAACATCGACGGCCTGCACGCGGCCGGCGGCATCAAGGACCTCATCGAGGTGCACGGGACCATCAACACCGCGAGCTGCCTCGTCGAAGGCGAGCGCCACCCGCTCGACGAGGTTCGCTCCCGACTGCAGGTGGCGAAGGACGGCGTCCCGCGCTGCGACGCCGGCCACCCGCTCAAGCCCGACGTGGTCCTGTTCGGCGAGCTGCTCCCGGAGGCCGAGATCTCGCGGGCCTTCGCGCTGGCGGACGCGGCGGAGCTCCTGCTCTGCGTCGGCTCGTCGCTGGAGGTCCACCCCGTCGCGAGCCTGCCGGAGATCACCCTGGCGGCCGGCGGCCGGGTCGCGATCGTCACCACGGGCCCGACGCCCTACGACGACCTCGCCAGCGTCAAGCTCGGCGGCGACGTCGTCGACGAGCTCGAGGCCGTGCTCGCGGCGCTGTGACCGCGGCGTCCATGACAAGGTTCGGGCATGCGCCGTAGCGCCCTGGTCCTCGCCGCCGCCCTCCTCGCCGGCTGCGGGAGCCCCGAGACGGCGTCGGAGGCGCCGGCCAGGCCGGTCGCGACGGCCGTCCCCGACTCGCGGACCGTCGAGCTCGCCCTGCGCACGGCCGCGATCCAGCTCGAGGCCTACAAGCTCGACGCGCACACCTACACCGACGACGAGACCAAGATGGGTCCGGCCTTCCCGCCTTCGGTGACGATCAAGGCCTCCGACGCCGGCAGCTATTACATGGCCGCGAAGGACAACGCCGGCGTCCGCTACGTCCTGCGCAAGCGCGATGGCGCGACCTCGCGGACGTGCTCTCCGCCGAGCCTGGACTCCTGCCCGAGCGGGACCTGGTAGCCGGCGGTGCGTCGTCAGTCAGTACTCCGCGACGGCGGCGCGCGCCCGCAGGGCGGACTCGATCCTTCCCAGGGCGTCGGCGACGAGGTCGATGGTCGCCTGCGACGGGCCGTGCTGCAGCGCCTCGTCGGCGGCGGCCGACAGCGGCCCGCGTAGCGCTTCGAGCTCGGCGAGGCGCCGCGCGATGTCGCGTTGCTCGCGGAAGGCCTGGAACTCGGCGACGGCGGCCTCGATGGCCAGGTGCGTCTGCAGCGCGGCCTCGCGCGGACGCTGCTGGTCGAGGTCCAGTCGCGCGCGCAGGGCGAGCTCCTCGCACGCCAGCACGGCGTCGCGGCCGCTGAGCAGCGCGGCGAGCCGCTCCTGGGGGCGCAGCGCGGACTCGCGGCGCTGCTGCCGGTTGCCCTCCCGGCCGACGGCGACGGCGAGGTCGCGCGCGGCGGTCCAGGCTCCTTCGGCGACCTCGACGCCCTCGCCGTAACCGGCGCGCACGGTCAGGGCCTGCGCCGCGGAGACCTCGCGGAGCGTGGGATCCGCGGCGGCGGCGCGCTGGGCGCGCAGCGCGAGGTTCAGGACCCGCAGGCCCTCGGCGACCGCCTCCTCCGCGTGGGTGCCCACGACGCCGTCGAGCCAGCCGCGGGCGGCGGCGGCGTCGACGACGGCCGTGTCGACCAGGGTCGCGCGGCTCAGGCCGGTCTCGGCCGGGACGCTCGGCGGCTCGGCCTCACGGCCCCAGCGTCGGGGCCGGCGCTGGGTGGTGGTCGGCCACGCTGCGAAGACCAGCACGTGGTGCGGCTCCTCACCCGCGTGATCGCGCATGAGGTACCGCCCATCAGCCGGGCCGAGCGGCCACGGATACTCGAACTGGATGAACCGAAACAGCCGGTCGATCGTCAATCGCTGGGCTTGACCTTCGCACCCTCTGCCTTGATGGCGTACTTCGACGGCGCGGGCGCCACCGTGGGCTCGTCGAGCTGGTTGAGGCGGTTGACGAGCTGGATCCACTGCTTGGGCTGCAGCGTCGCGTTGATCTGCTTGGCGGCCTTGCGGTTGGTGCCGTACAAGGGCTGGAAGCCCACGTGGATATGGTCCGCGTGGTCGCGCATCGCCAGGGTGTTGTCGGTGTTCTTGAACGTCATCAGGCTGATGATCTGATGCGGCTTCATCAGGCCCTGCAGGGTGAGCAGACGCTGGATCGTGATCTCGGTGATCGAGCCCGCGCCCTGGTGGCCGATGATCGGGATCCCGTTGACCCGGGCGATGTCGACCGCGTTGCCCGAGAAGTGCTCGGACACGTTGCCGCTCGTGGTCATCCGGGAGTGGCCGCACGTGAGCGCGGTGACCGTCGGCTTGAGGCCCGACAGCGACAGGAACTCGAGCGTCGACAGGACGCGCCGGTCGATCTGGCCGAGGGCGATGTCACGCCGGCCGCAGCCGTAGATCTCGACCCGCGGGTCGGCGAGCACCAGGCGCTGCAGCGATTCCTTGTCCATCAGCAGGATCTGGCCGATGGTCGGCGCCGTGTTGTCCGACGAGAAGGGGTT
>JBBQBV010000140.1:0-9562 GCA_038318085.1 Solirubrobacterales bacterium | reverse complement strand
CTGCTTGTCGTCCGCTGCGAGCGTGTCACGAGCGAGCTCGGCCATCTGCTTAGCGTGACTTTTCGTACGGATGTTCCTCACGGGCCTACCCGGTACGACGTCAGAGCATATGAGAGGATCGCTCGGCCAGATCACTACCGAAGGAGGACGCATGGAGTCGTATTGGTTCTTTGATCAGTTGATCGACGTTTTGGTCTCGGGGGAGCAGACGGACGGCTCCTATTCGGTCGTCGAGACATGGGGCCCGCAAGGCTTTGCTACGCCGCTCCATGTGCATCGTGACCTCGACGAGGGCTTCTACATCATCGACGGTGAGCTCACGGTGTGGTGCGGGGCGGAGGTCAGCGTGCTGGCGGCCGGCGACTTCGTGCTCGCGCCGCGTGGCGTGCCGCATACGATCAAGAACACCGGATCCGGCGTCCTGCACGCCCAAGTCATATCGACACCTGCCGGATTCGAGGATTTCGTCAGGGCGCTCGGGACGCGCGCCACCGCCCACGAGCTGCCCGTGCTCGATGGCCCCCCCGATAACGAACGGGCGGCCACTCTGGCGTCGGAGAACGGCATCGACCTCCTCGGACCTCCGGGGATGTTGCCCACCGAACTACCGGACGCCCAGCGCGCCGGGTAGCACCCATGGTGAACTCCGCGACCGATGGTGAGACGGGGGTATCGAGGGTCTGAGACGTACGCCAGCTCACCCCACGATCCCGCGCGCGCCAGCGCCAGCGGCCCTCGCCGAGATCGAATCCTGGGCTGCGCCGCCGGCAGATCCCGCAGCAATCACGCTCGCGCCAGCCGGGCCGCACGCTGACGATCACCTCCCCCCTCGGTGCCGATCTGCACGTCCTCCACGACCGCCCGCGCCAGGCCCAGTAACCGCGCCCACACCTTTGTGCCGCGCATGTCGCTTCCAGCTCCCATCGATTCCGGACCTCAAGAAGCCAGAACCGTAGGCGCCATTGCGGCGTGCGCCCTTCTTCAGCCCCTTCACCTCGCCCACGGGAACAGCAGGAGCGCCGTCTATCTGCCTTCGCTCTGCGTGCTGTGGGCGATCTGGAGCGCCGTGTTGTCGATGCCGACGGGGGTCGCCTCAAGCTGGAATGGGGCATGCTGAGCGGTGGGTCCGGCGTCCGGGTCGAAGGTCTGCTGTGGTGGGAAGGAAAGTCGCTGGTCGGGTTCCTGGGCTTGTATCCCTTCGGGTCGTCGGTCGAGCTGACCGGGATGGTCGCTCCGCCGGCGCGTCGCCGCGGTATCGCCCAGAAGCTCTTGGAGGCAGCGCTGCCAATCTGCCGGGATCGGGAGTTCGAGACGGCGTTGCTGGTCGTCCCGCGATCGTCCATCGCGGGACGGTGCCTGGCGATTGGGCGCGGGGCGGTCCTCGAGCACTCTGAGCACGCCATGGTGCTCGTCGGCGATCCCGCCGATGGGGCGTTCAGCGTCGTCGAGGCCACCGCTGCGCCGAATGCACGCGTTGGGCTCCATGTGCACGATCAGGATGAGGAGTTCTATTGGGTGCTCGAGGGCGAGTATCGCTTCACGATCGACGATCGACGAAGAGCAGTTCATCGCGGGTCCGGGCGGGTTCGTGTTCATCCCCCGCGGTACGCCGCACGGATGGGTGGTCGGAGACCAGGGCGGACGCACCCTGATCTCCTTCGCCCCCGCGGGGGGCGAGCGCGTCTTCCGCGAGATCGCGGCCGCCAAGGCCGCGGGCGGCGACACCTCAGAGGACTGGGCACGGACTCGGGGCCGAGACCCACACGCGATGGCTGAGCTGACCGATCAAGTCAGGCCGGACCGCCGGGTGCCGTCAGTCATCGGCTGGGCTTCGGCGATCTCCCGCAACGCGGAGAGGAGTTCTTCGAAGCGACGCTCTCCGAGGCGGGCCATGAGCTCGAGCTCGAATTGGGCGTGTAGCGCCCGGCTCGTCTCGAGCAGCGCGCGTCCGCGCTCGGTGAGCTCGATGACGCGGCCCCGCCCGTCTTGCGGGTCCGGCTCGCGTCGAATGTACCCCCAGCGTTCGAGATCGTTGAGCAGCGGATTGAGCGCCTGTTTCGTGGTGTCGACGCGCCGCGCGAGTTCAGTCGGACGGGCACCGTGGGGGCCGGGGAAGCGCAGGATCCGAAAGTGGGCCTCGCGCAGCTCCGGGTATCCGGCCGCGCCCAGCCGGTCGAACACGGCGTTGTGGACCAGCTCGTGGGAGAGGCGGAGCAACGCACCGATCCGCGGCCCCGGGTCCACGTTTGACATTCGTACAGTCTACTGTACGATCTCGTAAAGTACTGATTACTACCGGGCTAAGGAGGCGGCATGAGCAACACGGTCGGCCACGAAGCGACAGTCGTGGCGAGAGAAGCCGGCAGCGGCGAGGCGCTCTGGTTCTTCGGCGAGCTGGCAACCATCCTCGTCGCCGGCGAGCAGACCGCGGAGAGGTTCGCGATCGTCGAGCACCGGTCGCCGCAGGGCATGAGCCCGCCGTGGCACGTTCAGCCCGACGACGACGAGACCTTCCACGTCATCGACGGCGAGATCACCTTCTGGGCCAGCGACCCGAGCAAGCCGCTGTGCGTGGCCCGGCCGGGCTCCGTCGTCTGTGTGCCCCGTGGCATCCCGCACTCGTTCCGTATCGAGTCCGACCAAGCCCACTTCCTGACCTTCCACACCCCCGCCGGGCACGAGCGCTTCTATCGAGCCGCCGGCGACACCGCCCCGGAGCGCACGTTGCCGCCGCCCGGGCCACCCGATATCCCCCGCGCTCAAGCCGCGGGTGGGAGACACGGCGTCGAGTTCCTCGGACCGCCCCCAGCGCCGTCCGCCGGCTGACGCGATCCCTGACTCGCGTCGCCCTTGACGGCGCGGCGGACGCGCGGTTTTAAAGGTCCATTGGCGATCGGCGACCCGATGGCGACCCTCGCGCCAAGGACGCCGGCGGTCCCAGGAGCGGCGGCGTCCCGTTAGGCCCGTCCGATATGAAATCCCGCAAAGGGGGGTCATACGGCACAGCCTCGGCCACGACGGCCGTGATCTCGGCTCGTCCCATTTCCTTGCTCGTAGCCGTCCTGCGCGGCGGCCGCTTCGCCGACGGCGAGGGTCAGGGCGATCGCCGCGACTAGGGCGCTGGCTGGTGGACGTCGGATGGACTGAGGATGCGCGCGCCGCCACGGACCTACAAGGGGCCTAGGTCCCCTGTGATCGCGGCGTGGGTTCGTGCAGTGTTCGGACGATCCCGGGTGGAACGGCGAACCGTGAGGACGAGAGCGCGGCCCGGCTGCGAGGCCACGCGTCGATCCGGCGCGCGCAGGTCTCCTTCGGCGCGATCTGGGGCAGCGAGAGCGCCTTCATGGTTGCCTTCGCCGTGCTGGTCTTCCGGGACGGCGGCGTCGCGGCGGTCGGAGTCGTCACGGCCGTGCGGATGGCCGCGGCGGCCCTGCTCGCTCCCGCGCTGTCGACTACCGCCGACCGGGTCCGCCGCGAGCGGGTCCTGGTCGGCGTCGGGCTCGTCCGGGCCGCGACCCTCGGGGGCATCGCGGGGCTGGCCGTCCTCGACGGCCCCATCCTCCTCGTCTACGCCCTGGCCGTCGTGGCGACGATCGCCCTCGCGCTGTTCCGGCCCGCGCACTCGGCCCTGCTGCCCGCGCTGTGCACCTCGCCCCAGCAGCTCACCCGCGCGAACGCCGTCCGCGGCCTGCTCGACTCGTCGGCGACGCTGGGCGGGCCCGCGATCGCGGCACTCCTGATGGCGCTGAGCGGACCGGCGGCGGCGTTCGCGGCCTGCGCCGCCGCGTCGCTGGTCGGGGCGCTGGTGGTGGTCGGGCTCGCCTACGACGCCCCGCCGCGCTCGGGTGGCGCGCGGGCCGACGGGTTCCTCGAGGGCTTCAGGATCATCGCGGGCGACCGCGGGCTCGCGCTCATCACCGGGCTCGGCCTCGTGCAGACGTTCACCCGCGGCTGCCTCGGCGTGCTGACCGTGGCGGTGGCCATCGACCTGCTCCGTACGGGCGACCCGGGCGTCGGCGTGCTGACGGCGGCCGTCGGGGCGGGCGGGATGCTCGGCTCGCTGCTGGCGTTCCGGCTGGTCGGCCGGGGGCGGCTCGCCGCCTGGTTCGGGCTCGGCGTGGCGCTGTTCGGCGCCCCGCTGATCCTCATCGGCGCCGTCGCCGAGCAGGCCCCGACCCTCGTGCTCCTCGGCGTCGTCGGCATGGGCAACGCCCTCATCGACGTCGGGGGCTTCACGCTGCTCGGCCGCCTCGCCGACGAGACGGTCCTCGCGCGGATGTTCGCGGGCTTCGAGGCGATCCTCACGCTCGGGATCGCGGCCGGCAGCCTCGTGACCCCGGCCATCATCGACTGGCTGGGACTTCGCACGTCGCTCGTGGCGATCGGGCTGCTCGCACCGCTCGCGGTCCTCCTCGCCCGGCCGGCGCTGCGGCGGCTGGACGCCGACATGCTCGTCCGCGACGCCGACGTCGAGCTCCTGCGCGTCATCCCCATGCTCGGTCGCCTGCCGGTGGCAACCGTCGAGCAGCTCGCCGCGGCGCTCGAGCACACGGGAGTCGAGCCGCGCCAGCCCGTCTTCCGCCAGGGCGAGCCCGGGGACTTCTTCTACGTCGTGCGGGCCGGTCGCGCGGAGATCCTCCAGGACGGGCGGCTCGTCAGGGAGCTCGAGGCCGGGGAGTGCTTCGGCGAGATCGCCCTGCTGCGCGACCAGCCGCGGAGCGCGACGGTGCGCAGCGCCGCTGGCACGCGGCTCGAGGTGAGCCGGCTGCGGCGCACCGCGTTCCTGACCGCGGTCACGGGCTACCCGTCCGCCGCGGTCTCGGCGCAGGAGCTCGTGGCCCGCCGGCTCGAGGCCGATGCGGGGCGGCTGCGGCGGACGGCCACGCCCTCAGCTCGCGAGGACGGGGCGGCGCCGGCGCCGGAGGCCGAGCATGTAGGGCATCCCGCGCCCCGCAACGTCGACGGTTCGCCCGAGCCGCTGGAGCAGGCCCAGGTCCGGCAGCGGGGCGAGTGATCCGGCCAGGCCCTCTACGCCGGCGACGTACGTGACGATGGTGCCGAGTCCCTCAAACTCCTGCGGCAGCTCCCTCACCGGCTCGAAGGCGGTCCCGGCGGCTTGGTAGAGGTCGTTGCTCATGAGGACGTACTCTGGGTCCTCGACGGCGTTCTTGAGCAGCCGGTGCACGAGGACGACGTCGATCCCGACGAGCTTGCGGCGGTTGCGGATCGTCTGGTCCGCGACCTCGCCGACGTGGGCGACGAACTTCAGGCGCATGTCGTTCGTCTCCTCGCAGGCGTCGCAGGGGCAGAGGTTCGAGGCGACGTACCTCCGCTCGCGATGGAAGGCCTGGTGCATAGCCCCGACGGCGCGGGCCATGGCGTCGGCCGTCGCCTCGTCATCGAGCGAATCGGCACGGCGGGCGAGGAAGGCCGCGTCCCCCTCGATCTCGATGAGGTCGAAGTCGGGCGCCGCGTCGATGACCGCCTCGAGCAACCGCGTGAGGTTCACCTCAGCGTGGGCGAGGCTCATCGGGTGGGTCCGGAGGTACTGGGTGTAGCCGCTGATGTCGGCGATCAGCAGGAGGGTGCGCTGGGAGGCCATGGGTGGTCCTAACCGGTCGCCGGCCCGGTGGGTTCCCGAACGGAGCGGCGCCTGTCGTAGGTTCCCCAGCGGAAGCCGATCGGTGCTTGATCCGGCGCCAGTGGGGCTCTTGGGAGGTCGATTGGGGCGACCTGGAGGTTGTACTCCGGTGGTGCGATGTCGTTCGGCCCGTCGGGGTGGAAGAGGGAGGCCAGGTACTGCAGCTGGCCGCGGCCCGGCCCCTGCTCGAACATCCCGCCGCCGTAGACGCCGATGCCGTGCGCCTCGCAGTAGTCGTAGGTGTCGAGCAGGGCGCGCAGGCTGCCGAACCGGGCCGCCTTGACGTTGAGCATCCGGGGCCGTCGCGGGAGCCGCTTCACGTCGGCGATCGAGTGGATGGGCTCGTCCCAGCTGATCCGGTCCTGGTGGCGCTCGAGCAGGTCGGCGACGGCGGGTGCGGACGCCGGATCCTCGATCCACGCGTCCGGGAGCCCCTCGAAGACGCGCCGGTAGAGGCGGGGCTCGGGCTCCATCGCGACGCTGAGGTTCCGGTAGGCGCCCTTGAGGTCGATGACGTCGACGCGGCCCAGGGCCGCCAGCTCGGCGACGAGGCCGTCGTCCCAGCCGGGTGTCGGGTCGAGCTTGAGCCGCAGGCCGGGGTTCTGCCGCAGCCACTCGTGGAGCCCCCGCAGGCTCGGCGGGTCCCCGAGCCGGATCGACGCGACGAAGTTCACCGGGCGGGCCTGGCGGCCGACGGCCCGCTCCAAGGACAGCCCGTTCTGCCGCAGCGCGAGGTCGAGCGCCGCGCTCTCGAACGCCCACCGGCGGTAGTACCGGGCGCTCTCGCGGATCGGCGGCTTCGGGAAGAGGTTCACCTGGCCGAGCAGCGAGCCGAAGCCGTCGAGGGTGCGCTCCCCGTGCAGCCAGTGGAAGTCACCGCCGCCGCGGAGCAGCTCGATCTGGTCGACCTGGTCCCACGTGATGTCCTCGCCCTCGCCGACGTGGGAGCCGCCGCTCAACCGCACGACGGTCGAGACCTTCGTGAACCCGCTGGTGATGTCCCGCACCAGGGGCTGCAACTCGCACCGCTCGATGAGGAGCGGCAGGCCGGCGATGCTCGCGTAGGTCGGCACGCGGAGGACCCCGGCCGGAGGCGCTTCGGGACATGGGTGCGAGAGCTCCCCGAAGGACACCTGCGCAAGTGTCGACGGCGCCGATCGCCGATGCAAGGGACCTAGGTCCCCTGCGCGGTTGCAGTCGCCACAGCGGTGCGTAAGGTGCGCCCGGCCATGACCGCTGCCCCCGAGACGATGCGCAGCGCCGCGCCGTCCGAGCGAACCGCCGGTCGCGGGCGCCTCGGGTCGCTCGCCGACGCGCTCGTGGTCGTCGGCCTGGGCGCGTTGCTCGTGGCCGGGACGGAGATCGCGATCGTGCTGCACCAGGGCGGGCGGTACGCGTGGCTCACGGCGCTCTTCCCGGTCGTCGCGCTCGTGTACGTCGGCGCGGGCCTGCTGGCCTGGCGGCGGCGGCCGAGCAGTCGCCTGGGCCTGCTCATCGTCCTGGCCGGTGGCGCCATCCTGGTGTCGTCCCTCGCGGACCTCGACACGCCTGCGACCGGGGCCGCAGGCGCCATCGCCCAGACCGTCGTGTTCGCCGTGATCGTCCAGCTCCTGCTGGCCTTCCCCACCGGCCGTCTGCACGAGCGCGCCGAGCGGCGGGTCGTGGCCGCGGTCTACGCCGTTTCGCTGCTGCTCCAGCCGCCGGCCTACCTGTTCGCCCCCGACGGCGCGCTGTCGATCGCGGACCGGCCCGACCTCGTCGATGCCGGCCTGGAAGTGCAGCGTGCCGTCGGAGCCGTCGTCGTCCTGGCGACGTCGGCCCTGCTCGTGCGGCGGATGCGCCGAGCGCGTGACGAGCAGCGACGCGTGCTCGTCCCGCTCTCCGCGTACGGCATCTTCACCGTGCTCTTCATCCCGGTCAGCAGCGCGCTCAACGACACCGTCTTCGGCGGGAGCACCTACTGGCTCGGCGTCTCCCAGCTCGTCGTCGTCGCCCTCGTGCCCGTCGTGTTCGTCGTCGCGGCCTCCCGCGGCGGGTTCGAGCGCACGGGCGACATCGCCGAGCTGGGCGCCTGGCTCGGGGCGGATGAGGTCGCCCGCCCCGGGCTGCGCGAGGCGCTCGCGGCCACGCTCGGCGACCCGAGCGTCCAGCTGCTCTTCCGGGTGCCAGGAGAGGACGCCCTCGTCGACGAGCACGGCAGGCCCGCAGTCGTGCCGACGCACGCGGGGCGTGGTGTCGTCGAGGTCGGGCTCGGCGGGCGCGCGGTCGGCGCGATCGCCTACGACGCGACCCTGCTCGACCGGCCCGAGGAGATCCGCGAGGCCGGCCGGGTCGTGGCGCTCGCGCTCGACCGCCAGCGGCTCACGGTGGAGCTCCGCGCGTCCCGCGCGCGCATCGCCGCCGCCGCGGACGACGAGCGCCGCCGGATCGCCCGCGACCTCCACGACGGCCTGCAGGCGCGGCTCGTGTTCCTCGCCGTGCAGGCCAGAACGACCGCCGACCCGTCCGCGGTGCAAGCGGGCATCCAGGCGGCGATCGACGAGCTCCGGGCGCTCGTCGAGGGCGTGATGCCCGCACCCCTCACCGAGCGCGGGCTCCCCGCCGCGCTCGAGGACCTGCGCGACCGCCTACCCACGCCGATCGCGCTGCGGATCACCGGGCTCGACCGTCGCATGCACCCGGTCGTCGAGACCGCGGCGTACTTCGTGGTGTCCGAAGCGGTGGTGAACGCGGTCAAGCACGCCGGGCCCGCGACGGTGGCGGTCTCGCTGGAGCGCACGGACGACCGCCTCCGCCTGGAGGTGGCCGATGACGGCTCCGGCGGGGTGCGCGCCGGCGGCGGCATGCGCGGCATGGCCGACCGCGTGCACGCGCTGGGCGGCGAGCTCGCCGTCCACAGCACCGCCGGCGGGACCCGCGTCCGGGCGGTGATCCCGTGCGGGTCGTGATCGGCGAGGACCAGGTGCTGATGCGCGAGGGCCTGCGGCTCGTGCTCGAGCAGGCCGGCTTCACGATCGCCGGGGTCGCCGAGGATGCGGCGGAGCTCGTGCACCGCGCGCGTGAGCTGCAGCCGGACCTCGTCCTGGCTGACATCCGCATGCCGCCGGACCACACCGACGACGGGCTCCGCGCGGTCCTGCGCCTCCGCGCCGAGCGGCCGGAGCTCCCGGTGATCGTGCTCTCCCAGCACATGCAGCGCCGGTACGCGTCCGAGCTCCTGGAAAGCGGCGAGCAGAGCGTCGGGTACCTGCTCAAGCAGCGCATCGCCGACCTCGACGCCTTCGTCGGCGACATGCACCGTGTGGTCGACGGCGGGACCGTCCTCGACCCGGTCGTGGTCGCGGCGATGATCGACCGGCCGCGCCCGGGCGACCCCCTGGTGGGGCTCACCGGGCGCCAGCGGGAGGTCCTCGCCCTGATGGCCGAGGGCCGGAGCAACGCGGCGATCGCCGAGCGCCTCCACCTCGCGGAGAAGTCCGTGGTCCGGCACGCCTCCCACGTGTACGCGCAACTCGGGATCGAGGAGAGCCGGCAGGGGCACCGGCGCGTCCTCGCCGTGGTGCAGTACCTGTCGCGGTAGACCGGCCGCGCACGCCGGCCCCGCGGCGCTAGCCCGTGAAGACCGGCCTGACCCTGGCACAGCGCGCGAAGATCGCACGGGTGGTCGTCGCGTTGCCTGCCCGGTCGGTCGCGGTGACCACCAGCGTGTACCGCCCGCGCGGCAGCCGGGCCGCGCGCACCACCAGCCTCCGGGACGCGGTCGTGGTGCTCACGAGCACGTGACGGCCCCGGCGGATGACGAGGCGGCGGACCCCGAGGCCCGAGCGCGCGCGCACCCGGACGACGAAGTCCCGGGTGACGCACGAGGCCCGGACGCCGCTGACCGCGACCGTCGGCCGGGCGACCACCCGGTAGGTGAAG
>JBBQBV010000139.1:0-9609 GCA_038318085.1 Solirubrobacterales bacterium | reverse complement strand
GGCGCGGCCCCGGCGGCGCGCGCCGCGCCGCCGCCGCACGCCACTGCTCCGGCGCCCGCTCCCGCCACCGCCGCGCCGCCGCCCGCGATGGCGCTGGAGGGCGAGCTGGGGTCTTACCCCGTCGGGGCCTTCGTCGTCGAGAACGGGCTCGGCAGCCACGTGCGCGCGCCGCTCGTCGCCGGGCCGTTCGCGCACCCCAGCGGCGAGCAGCTCACCGCGCAGCTGGTCTTCGAGCCCGCCGAGATCGACCTCGATCCGGGGGCGCAGGTGCTCGTGCGGGTGACCGGGACCATCGACGAGAGCCTCGAGGCCGGCGCCGTCTACCGCGGCGAGGTCACCGTGCCCGGCCTTCCGGGGACGCGGATCGGGCTGGTGTTGCGGCGCGCGCCCACGGCGCCGGCGTAAGGAAGCGTCGAGCAACAAGTGTGCGGTTCGGGGGCCCAAACCGTGCTCTTGTTGATTGACGCTTCCTAACCCGCCCGCGACGGCGGTACCCTCGGAGCCGTGCTCGATGTTCGTCGGCTGCGTGTACTGCGCGAGGTGGCGCGGTGCGGGTCGTTGGCCGCCGCGGCGGACGTCCTGTCCTACACGCCGTCGGCGATCTCCCAGCAGATCGCGACGCTCGAGCGCGAGGCCGGGACCGCGCTGCTCGAGCGCCGCGCCCGCGGCGTGGTGCTGACGGAGGCCGGTCACGTGCTCGTCGAGCACGCCGAGGTGATCCTCGCGCGGCTCGACGCCGCCGAGGGCGCACTGCGGGAGCTCGCCGACCTGCGGCGCGGGCGGCTGCGGATCGCCTCGTTCGCGACTGCCGGCGCCACCGTGCTGCCGCGCGCCGTCGACGTCTTCCGCGCCCGCCATCCCGAGGTCGAGCTGACGGTCGCGTCGGCCTCGCCGGCACAGAGCGTCGCGGGGCTGCGGGAGGGCCGGCTCGATCTCGCGCTCACGGTCGACCTGTCCGAGACGCCCCTGGAGGGCGTGACAGTGGTCCATCTGTTCGACGATCCGTTCCAGCTCGGGATGCGCCGCGACCACCCGCTCGCCGACAAGCCCGACATCCGGCTCGAGGATCTCGCGTCCGAGACGTGGATCGACGTGCCGGACACCCTGTCCGGCGGCAAGGCCCTGAGGCTGGCCTGCACGCGCGCCGGGTTCGAGCCGAAGGTCAGCTTCGAGAGCGACGACTACATGGCGATCCGCGGGCTCGTGGGCGCGGGTGCGGGCCTGGCGCTCCTGCCCGACCTGGCCGCGTATCCCCCGCACGACGGCGTGGTGCTGCGCGACCTCGGGCCGTCGCGCCCGTGGCGCGCGATCCAGGCGGCGACCCGGAGCGTGCCCTTTCGCTCACCCGCGGCTGCGACGATGCTCGACCTGCTGCTCGAGCTCGGGCGGCCGCAGAGGCCGGAGGCGCAGCTTGCGACCGCTCCGCCGAGCCTGTAGGCCGGCTCGAAGAAGGGGTCGGTGAGTGCCGGTCGGTCGGCCCGGAATGCCTCGATGGAAAAGGCGGTCTCGCCGTCGAGCGTGAGCTCGGCGAGGATGCGCCCGAGCAGGCTCGCGAACTTGGCCGCATGACCGGCGCCGATTGCGACCGCGACGCTCGGGTGCCCCGGCACGCGGTCGACCACGAAGTCGCGGTCCGGCGGCATGTCGTACAAACAGCAGCGCGTGTAGAGCTCCGGCCCGCCGAAGCCGGGCAGCACCCGGTCGAGGAAGCCCTTGACGCGCGCGACCTGCTCGGCGTCGGGCCGCCAGCTCGAGGGCTGCACTCGGACCTCCGGCCCGCCGAGGTCCTGCGCGGCCTTGGTGGCGACCTCGCCGTAGACGGGAAACCCGTAGTACTCCTCCTCGCCCTCCCCGTGCCAGATCCAGATCGGGAACCGGTCGGGCGCGAAGGCGCGCAGGTTCGGGGTCGCAAAGTAGGTGACCTGCTGCTGGGTGAGGCGGATCGGCCAGTCGACGCCGAGCCCGGCGAGCAGGCCGGCGTTCCAGGCGCCGGCGCAGAGCACGACCCGGTCGGCGTGGATGAGGCCGGCTTCGGTCGTGAGCTCCACGCCGTCGCCGGTCGGCCGCATGGCGGTGACCCCCGCGTTGGCGAGCACGGTCGCGCCGCGGCCGCGGGCGAGCGCGACGTGGACCGCCCCGGCCTTGCGGATGTCGAGGATCCCGCCGTCGGCCTGGAAGAGCGCCTCGTGGTCCTCCGGGACCCGGAACTGCGGCCAGCGGCGCTGCAGCTCCTCGGCGTCGAGGCGCTCGTAAGGGATGTCGTGCTCGAGCATCGCCTCCACGTAGGCGTCGAGGATCTCGCTGCCCTCGGTGCCCGGGCGCGCCACGTTGAGCGCGCCGGTGGTGTGCACGAGCGGCACGCCCGACTCCTCCTCGACGACGCGCCACGCCTCGTAGGCACTGCGCGTCAGCGCGGTGTAGCGCGGGGCGTGGTAGCCGAGCCGGATGATCCGCGAGTGGTCCTCCGAGGCGCCCGAGCGGTGACCGAGCTCCCACTGCTCGAGGCAGACGACGTCCGCGCCCGCGGCGCGACTCAACCAGTAGGCGGCGGCGCTGCCGATGCCGCCCCCGCCGACCACCGCGTAGCGGAACGCGCGCACGCTACAGGCGCTCCGCGAACGCGAGGTTCTCCAGTTGCAGGCTGGGGTCCGAGCCGAGGTAGGCGTGCTTGGACATGTCGGCCGAGTAGCGGCTCGCCGGCGGCGTGCGGCCCATCGCCTCCGCCATCGCGCGGATGTGATGCGGCGCAGCGCCGCAGCACAGGCCGAGGTAGTCGACCCCGATCGCGAGGGCGTCGCGGGCGAACTCGGCCACGTCGTAGCGACTGCAGGTGAAGGGGTCCAGCGCGGTCGGGAACGGGCGGTTGGCGGCGGGCCCGTCCCGCAGGGACTGGAACGTCGGTTCGTGGGCGTGGGTGCGGTACGGGACCGGCAGCGCGGCGATCGGCGTGCCGACCGCGGCGCGGATCGCGCCCAGCAGCGGCAGCATCGTCTGCGGCCCGCGGATGCAGTTGAGCCCGACGACGTCGGCGCCCGCGTCGGCGAGGCGGCGGCACGCCTCCTGGGGCGTCCAGCCCTCGCGCGTCACGGGGTTCTGGTGGATCGCGAGCGTGACGACGGCACGAAGCCCGGCCGCCCGGATCGCCTCGATCGCGACGAGCGCCTCGCCCGCGAACTGGAAGGTCTCGGCGATCACGAAGTCCACGCCCGCCTCCGCCGCCCAGGCGACCTGCTCGTCGAAGATCGCGCGGA
This sequence comes from Solirubrobacterales bacterium, assembly GCA_038318085.1. Classification (GTDB taxonomy): domain Bacteria; phylum Actinomycetota; class Thermoleophilia; order Solirubrobacterales; family Solirubrobacteraceae; genus DATLGB01. The sequence continues at coordinate 6,358 of JBBQBV010000139.1, read as the reverse complement.
CGGCCAGCCGCGACGCGCCGTCGCCGAGGTAGACGTTGGTGTTGCAGACGTTGCCCGCCAGCAGCGTCTGAGTCTCGCGGGCGACCGTGCGGGCGATCGCCAGCGCCTGGCGATTCATGGGTCCCAGGGCATCCTCGAGACCGACGAGGCGCAGCTTCTCGCGGTGGGCGTAGTAGGTGAAGGCCTCGACGACGTCCGAGCCGGCGTGGACGAACTCCCGGTGCAGCGACGCGACGACGTCGGGATGCTCGAGCACGACCTCCGGAACGTACGCGCCGGCCTGCAGGTAGCCCCGGCGTTCCAGCTCGAACAGGTAGCCCTCGGCGCACAGCACAGGGCCCTGCTCGAGCCGCCGGAGGAGGTCGATCGTTGCCATGGCGCCACGGTGGCAGCATGGGGCGGTGCGAGCCAGCAGCCTTCGGATCGGATGCCGTTAGCTGTGCTTCACCCGTCGCCCAGCGATCCCACTGAGCAACATCGGCGTCGGTCGTGTCTCAGTCTCTTACGTCCGTGTATCACCCACGCTCCTCGGCGGTGGGATTCTTCTCTGCTCTTGCTCCACCCAACCGCTTCCAGAGAGCCGAGAGAACGGCTGACATGTTCGGGACCCACGCCTCGCTTTAAGGCGACGGCCTGACCAGCGCGATCTCAGCGTCGATGGTCGATCTGTACGCACGCCATTACGGCCACGACCGCACGACCGGCACGACGTACATCAACGACAACGTCGTCGTGTGCGTGCTCAAAGACATCCTCAGCACGGGCGAGTCCTCGCTCGTCGCCGGCCGGCGACGCCAGCGAGGTCATCGACGGGCGCGTCGCCTTCCGGGAGGGCATGCAGGACGAGTTCACCGCGGAGATCGAACGGTTGACCCGCTGGCGCGTCACGGCGTTCTTGGGCGCCAATCAGACGACGCCCGGCGTCGCGTGTGAGCGCTTCTTCCTCGAGACGCCCCTGCCGCGGTAGCGGCTGGCACCGAGGCGTGACCCGCGCGCGCCCGACCCCGGTGGCGCCTCACGGCGCATACCGGGCATAAATGATTCCTTACCGCCCAGTCGTGAATCATAGCGTTTCTCGCATCACTCGCCGACGGTAAGCCCCCTGACAATGGGAGGGTCGAGAACCGGGGCCGTCCGCACCGTCACGCGATCGGTCTCTCCGTCCGACGAGGAGCTCGTGGGACGCATGCAGTCCGGGGACACCGAGGCGCTGGGCGCCCTGTACGGGCGCCACCACGTCAGGGCTCAACGTGTCGCCCAGGCGATCTGCCGGGATACGGGCCGCGCCCAGGAGGCCGTCCAGGAGGCGTTCATCTCGATCTGGAGAAGCCGCGGCACGTACCAACCGCTTCGGGGAGACGTGGGCGGGTGGACGATGACGATCGTCCACAACCGTGCGATCGATGTCGCGCGCCGCAACGGAGCGATCGAGAATCGACGCACCGACGTCGCCATGCTGCGGCCAGTGGCCGCCTCCGTCGACGTGGTCGCCGAGGTCGAGCGCCGCGATCGAGACAACTCCTTACGGGTCGCGCTCGGGCGGCTCCCCGCGGCGCAGCGGGAGGTGATCGGTCTGGCCTTTTTCGCCGGCCTCTCGCACGACGAGATCGCCGGTCGGTTAGGCCTCCCAACCGGCACGGTCAAGGGTCGAGCGCGCCTGGGTCTCCAGAAGCTGCGCCGCGATTTCGTGCGGGAGTGATCTGCGATGTCGCTCGCCCGCTAGCTCGCTCTATGGACCGGCCATACAACTCCCAGCAGCGAGGTCTCGCGATGTCACGATCGAACCACCCTCGAGATCTCCTGCGGGTAGCCGTCATCGTGTTGTTGGCCGCGGCGTCGTTGTCGGCCTGCGGCGGGGGCGCCACTGATTCCTCCTCCTCCACCTCCACCCCCACCTCCACGGGATCCGCGGCGAGCGGCAAGCCCAGCGAGAAGGTCGTTCGTGAGCGCTCGGGCCCGCCCGTGAGCTTCGCTCCCAAGGGCGACAAGGTGCTTGACGACAGCAAGGTGATCCTGCAGAGCGCGCTCGGCGTCGACCTCACCCACAGTTCGGTGACGCTCCCGCTGCACAAGGGCGAGTTCCGCGGCAAGACCGTGTGGTTCGTCCTTACCGAGGCATCCGACTTCGGTCTCGCGCACGACCTGAACCTCAACTTCTCCCCCAAGCTGGCAAACATGGGCATCGGGTGCCCGAAGTGCGTCCAGGACGTGACGCTGAGCTCGTCGCCGAAGAACGTCTTCGGCGAGGGCACCGTGCACTTCGAGGGCATTCCGAACTTCTCGCCCAAACGGCAGCTCACCGCCGGGCCGGCGGCGAGCACGACCGCCTTCCCGCCCGCGAACGCGCGCCCCGGTGCCGTGGGAGGCCGGCGCTACAGCCCGTTCATCCGGATCGCGGGCTCAAGCGTGGTCTACAACGCTCCGATCGTCGCCACCGGCGACGGCGACTTCGACGTCGAGCACCACAGCAACACCGCCGACCGCGTGCTCGCGATCAAGAAGCCGACGCCGGCCGGCAAGACACCGTCGGGCCAGGCTCTTCCGGGATCGGTCGAGATGCTGCTCGTCCAGGGCCGGGAAGCCGGCCAGACGATCTTCTACATGAGCACCGAGGCGTCGGACGCGGTCGCGGCCACGATCGAGCGGGCGGTGTTCGTTCCCGCCCTCAACAAGGCGCCGTTCCTGGGCGGCGACGACTTCCTCGGCGCTGCCCGGGAGCGCATCTTCATCTTCACCAACGGCCAGACGGGAACAGACAACTCCGAGGCCCAGGGGCTCAGCCACGTGATCAAGGACGGGCGCAACGGCGAGGACGCCAGCCTCGCAAACCGGCCGCTGCTCGAGGCGCTGGCCAACCACAGCGGGGACTCACTCAACGTCCTGGGTGACTTCCCGTCCCTCGCCGACCCACGTCATGCCAACGCCTACAGCCCGCTGTGGGACGCCCAGGTGGGCGAATGGAGCAAGAAGGCCGTCGCGGAGAAGCTCAACACGCGCCAGGACGACGAGAACGAGATCATCAACCTCGCCAAGCAGCGACCCGACCTGCTCACCGGTCCGCTGGGTGCCCCGTACGGGTCGGGTGGCTTCGTCATCAACTGCCCGACCGTGGCGTTCACCCAGGAGGAGCCCGTCGTCGACCAGGTCGCGCCGGTGGCGGACTCACAGGCGTGAGCCTGCTGCGCGAGCGTCGAGCCTCGCGTGATCGCCGCTCAGGGCCCCGCGAGCCCCGCGAGCCGTTAGAAGTGCCCGCCGGGCCAGGCGACGCCCGCGTAGCGCTCGAGCACCGGTCCGGGCGGCGGGGCGACTTCGCAGAACAGGTCGGTGCGCACGACGGTGCCACCGAAGATCCGTGCGAACGGGTCCTCGCTCCAGCTCACCGGCTCGCGCGTCACGGTGATCGCGCCGCCGTAGCGCGACTCGTCCAGCGCGAGCGTGGTGAGGCAGATCAGCGCGTCCCCCAGCAGCGGGATCCACCACGCCAGGGCGTCGCGGCGCACCTGCTGGACCTCGGGCTGGTCGAACTCGAGCACGGCGGCTTCGTCGGGCAGCGCGCAGACGTGGGCGTAGGCGCCGCGGACCCGATCGCCCTCGAGGCAGCGGGCGTCGATCATGAAGCGGCGACCGGGTGCGACGCCCGCGTACAGCGCGCGCCCGTCGTAGGTCAGGTGCGCGGCGCCCCGCGGTAGATCGCCCATCAGCGCTCGAACCCTTCGCGCGCTGCTCGTGAGATGGCTCGCATGTCCTGGCGCAGATCCTCGACCGTCGGCCGTCCCCAGTACCAGTAGCCGTCGTAGGCGGCGTGGATGGTCAGATCGGGGTGCAGCGTGAAGGCCGTCGGGCGGTATGGCCGGTGCACGGTGTCGCTCTCCTCCAGCAGGTCGAGCCGATGCAGCCAGCGACGATCGGCGTCCGACAGGAACACGAAGCGAGCGCCGAGGCCGGCGCGGAACGCGGCCTGGACGTCGGGCGCGTCGATGCTGACGACGACGATGCGCGTGTAGGCGACCTCGAACTCGTTCTGCAACGTCGTCACCTCGCGCAGGTGACGCTGCTCCTTGGGACACCACCAGCCGCGTGAGAACAGCAGCACGACGGGATCGCCGGCAACCACCTCCGAGAGCCATCGAGCCCGACCTGTGTGGTCGGGCAGGTCCAGGTCCGGGAACACTTCGCCGGGTTTGAGCTTCATCTGACGTCCTCCTGGCTGTTCATCGTGCCTTGCGGGTAGTCGTCCGCGCACGGGATCCGTGCGTCGTGCTCGTCTCGCAGGCTGCGCTTCAGCCAGCCGAACGCGATCCCCCCGAGCGTTGCCGGGATCGCCAGCAGCAGGGTTCGGTAGATCAGCACGCTGACGGTCGCCGTCGCCAGTGGGTTGCCGTACAGCACGAGCGCGCCGACGAGACCGGCCTCGGTTCCGCCGATTCCGCCCGGAATCGGGATGAGCGCACCGAGCTGGCCGAGCAGGTAGGCGAGCAGCAGACCGGAGAGCTCCACGGACGCGCCGACCGCGCGAAAGCTCGCCCAGAACACGGCCAGGTCGAACACCAGGTAGCCGATCGCGCCGGCGAGCAGCCTCACGTCCCGCGAGCGAAGCAGGGCCACCGCCTCGCCGACGCCGTCCCCCGCCGCGTCGAGCACGCGAGCGGCTTTGCGCAGCAGCTTCGGCCGGTCGCCTGCAGACCACCTGCCGACGAGCCTCGCCGCGAGATGGGGGACGGCGAGTGTGAGCACGATGGCGATGGCGGCGAGCCCGACCGGCACCAGGGTCAGCGCGAGGCTGCCGGTTCCGGGCAGGATGCCGATCCCGACCCCGACGCCGACGCCGATCACGGCCGCGACATTGATCGCGCTGGTGATGACGAAGAACGCCACGGTGCGCCGAGCGACACGATCGAGCGGCAGGCCGCCACGACGCAGCGCCCAGGCGCCGAACGTCAGCCCACCGACGCCACCGACCGGCAGCACCGACGCCGCGCCCAGTGACGACATGCCGATCCGGTAGCTCATCCACCACGTCATGCGCGGACAGAACGCGGCGCGGAACGCCACGACGTACGCCAGGCACGACAGCACCTCGAGACCAGCCGCCAGCACGAGCTCGGCCGGTGACGCGTTCGACAGCCGCTCGCGGATGTCGACGAGTCCGGGGACGAGCATGACGACCGCCGCCACCAGCACCACCAGGGCCGCGATCTGCAGGAGCCGGCGGCGCACGGTGTGGCGGTCCAGGCCCGAGGGCATGCCGGCTGCCCCGGCGTCGGCGGGAAGCTCCGGAGTGGCCGGGGTGGGGAGTGCCTGACTCATACCCCGCCAGCCGATGCGATGACTCCCGTCCGGACCGCGGCAGCGGCATTCGCTAGACCCATGACAACCTCCGGATGGCGTGCTGTGCGAGACCGGAGCGTCCCCGGGCGCACCGGTCGTCCTGGGTCCCCGCGACCTGGTCGAGCGTTACGTCGCGTGACGGTTCACGTCTCCCGGCTGGAGACCGCCTCCTTGAGCTTCGCCACCGCGAAGCCCCACGTGTCGCCGGGAGTGACCCTACGCGCGAACGCCGCGACGTCGGCGAAGAGCCGGTCGTTGTCGACCTCTTGAAAGGCGTCGCTGCCGATGTCGGGTCCGGGCACCTGCCCGCACAGCGCGAGCACGGGCACGCGCGACTTCTTGGCGTCGTACAGGCCCTTGAGCAGATGGATCGAGCCAGGTCCGACGGTGCCCATGCAGACGCCGAGCCTCTCGGCGAGATGGGCCTGCGCGCCAGCGGCGAAAGCGCCCGCCTCCTCGTGACGCACGCCGATCCACTCCAGCCGGTCCTCCCGCCGGATCGCATCGGTCACCGGGTTCAGCGCGTCGCCCACGACCCCCAAGACGGTCTTTGACCCCCAGCTCGGCAAGGCCCTTGACGATCAGCTCGGCGACGGTGGGCATGGCGCTCTCCTCATCGTGTTGGCGACCTCGAACGACGCACGTCCTCCGAATTGCGTCCCGCGATCCGTCCGAGCATTACACGGAGGGTCTCAGGCTTGGAGACGGGTGTCGGCCGAGAGCCGTCGGAGGATGTCGGTCATGGCCAGCACGGATCTCGAGCGGTAGGCTCCGGCAGGCCAGGCGAGCGAGACGTGACGGACCGGCGCGTCCATCAGGGGCCGGACGACGACGTCATCACGCAGCGCCGCGAGCGCCAGGCGCGGGAGCAGGGTGATCCCCAGCCCACTGGCGACGAGCGCCTGCTGGGCCTGGAAGTCAGCCGAGCGGTACACCGCCTGGAACATCAGCTCCACCCCCGCCAGCTCGCAGACGTGCTCGAGGTCCATGCCCCAGGGCGCGCAGCCCACAGGGTTGCCGATGATGCGCT
>JBBQBV010000138.1:0-9643 GCA_038318085.1 Solirubrobacterales bacterium | reverse complement strand
CGGCAGCGGTACGGGCGGTAGCAGAGCAGGCCGCCGGCGAGCTCGAGGCCGCCGCGCCTGGCGGCCGGGCCGCCCGCGAGCTGGGCCGCGGCGACCATCGCCAGCCACGAGAGCGCGCCGTCGGCCATCGAGACGTCGACGAGCTGGCCCTGGCCCGAGCGGTCGCGCTCGCGCAGGGCGGCCATGATCCCGAAGGCGGCCATCAGCGCGCCGCCCCCGAGGTCGGCGATCTGACCCGCGGCCTGGACCGGCGGGCCATCGGCCTCCCCGGTCAGCCCCAGCAGGCCGACGAGCCCGAGGTAGTTCATGTCGTGCCCGGAGCGGTCGCGGTACGGGCCGTCCTGCCCGTAGCCGGTGATCGCGCAGTACACGAGGCCGGGGTTGACCGCGCTGAGGACCTCGTAGCCGACGCCGACGCGCTCGAGCACGCCGGGCCGGAAGGACTCCAGCAGCACGTCGTGCTCTTTGACGAGCCGCAGCAGCACCTCCCTGCCCGCCTCGGTCTTGAGGTCGACGCGGATCGAGCGCTTGCCGCGGTTGAGCGCGAGAAACAGCGCGCCGGAGGCGCTCGGGTCCGCCCCGGCGTACGTCGGCGTCGCCCAGCGCACGTAGTCGCCCATGCCCATGTCCTCGACCTTCAGGACGTCGGCGCCGAAGTCGGCCAGCAGCAGCGAGCAGAACCCGCCCGGCAGCAGGCGCGACAGGTCGAGGACCTTGAGGCCCTCCAGCGGAAGGCTCACGCCGCGCTCCGCGCCGGCAGCGCGAGCAGCGCGCGCGCCTCGTCGACCGTCGCCGGGCGGCGCCCGACGTCCTCGGTCATCCGCCGCGCCCGGGCGATCAGCTCCCCGTTGGAGCGCGCCATCGTCCCGTCGGGCAGGTAGAGGTTGTCCTCGAGCCCGGCGCGCACGGAGCCCCCGAGCGTCAGCGCCGCGGCGATCATCGCCCACTGCCCGCGGCCGATGCCGATGACGCCCCAGTGGTGGCGGCCCGCGGGCAGGTTGTCGGCCATCGCCGCCAGGTTGCGCGCGGTCGCCGGCACGCCGCCGACGACGCCCATGACGAAGTCGGCGTGGACGGGGGTGTCGAGCAGGCCCATGTCGATCAGCGGCCAGATCGAGCCGACGTGCCCGACGTCGAAGCACTCGTGCTCGGGCTTGATCTGCAGCTCGCGCATGGCCGCAAGCAGCTCCACGATCTCCTCGAACGGGTTCTGGAAGACCATCTGAAAGACGAAGCCCTTGCGCTTGGAGGAGTACTTCGCGTAGTTGAGCGAGCCCATGTTGAGGGCCGCGACGTCCGGCCGGCAGGCGCGCAGGTACTCGACCCGCTTGGCGACGGGCACGCCGACCGTCCCCGTGGAGAGGTTGATGATCGCCGCGTCGCCCACCGCGGCGGTGACCGCCTCGGCGATCGCCTGGAAGTCGCAGACCTCGTAGGAGGGCGTGCCGTCGGGCCGCCGTGCGTGGATGTGGATGTGCACGCCCCCCTCGTCGACGATCCGCCGCGCCTCCGCCGCGTACTCCGCGGGCGTGTAGGGGATCGCCGGGCACTGCGCGCGGTCGGCGAGCGCGCCGGAGATCGCGCAGGTGATGATCACGGGGTCGTCCAGGGCCATGGGTCTTGGGAGCTACCTCACGACCATCCAGCCGAGCAGCGAGGTGGACTGCAGGTAGACGAGCGCGGCCATGCCGAGCACCATCACGACGCTCCAGCCCACGACCTTGCGAAACAGGTCGCCCTCCCGGCCCGCCATGCCGACCGCCGCGGCCCCGATCGCGAGGTTCTGGGGCGAGATCATCTTGCCGAGCACGCCGCCGCTGGAGTTGGCGGCGGCGAGCAGCGTCGGCGCGATCCCGGCGCCCTTGGCGGCGGCGACCTGCAAGGTCCCGAACAGCGCGTTGGAGGACGTGTCGGATCCGGTGACCGCCACCCCGAGCCAGCCGACGATCGAGGACAGGAAGGCAAACGCGCCGCCGGCGCCGGCCAGCCAGCGCCCGAGCGTGATGGTCTGCCCGGACTGGTTCATCACGTAGGCCAGGGCGAGCACCGCCATCACGGTCATGATCGCGGGCGCGAGCTGTTTGAGCGTCACTCCGAGCGTCCGCAGCCCCGCGGCCGGCGGGATCCGGTAGGCGAGCATCGTGAGCAGGCCGCAGACGAACACCAGGGTCCCGGCCGCAGGCAGCCAGTTGAGCTTGTAGGTGGCGGTGGCGACGGGATCGCCGTCCGGGCCGGTGACGTGCAGGCCGGGCCAGGCGAACTCCGTGGACCCGTGGGCGAGCGCGTCCTTGATCGGCCCGAGCTGCGCCAGGCCGAGAACGGCGATGATGATCAGATAGGGGACGAGGGCCATGAACGTCTCACCCGGCGTGTCGGTCTGGCGGTCGCGGCGCCGGACGGCCGCCTCGAGCGTCGGGTTCGCGGCGGCGGCGCCCGCCATCGACGGCCGCGCGCCTCCGGACCCCTCGACGGGGGCCGAAGCGGACGGATGCCAGACGCGCAGCAGCGCGATCATGGCGGCGGTGGAGACGAGTGCCGCGAGGATGTCGGTGAGCTCCACCGAGATGAAGTGCGAGGAGAGAAACTGCACCGCAGCGAAGGACACGCCGGCCACGAGCGCCGCCGGCCAGCACTCGCGCAGGCCGCGCCGGCCGTCGACCACGGCGATCAATATGAAGGGCACGAAGACGGCCAGGATCGGCGTCTGGTTGCCGACCATGGCGCCGAGCGTGTCCTTGTCGAGCCCCGTCGTCTCGCCCAGCGTGACGATCGGGACCGCGATCGAGCCGAACGCGACCGGCGCGGTGTTGCCGATCAGCGCGAGCGACGCGGCCTTGACGGGCTGGAAGCCGAGGCCGAGGAGCACGACCGACGTGATCGCCACCGGCGCGCCGAAGCCGGCGAGGCCCTCGATCAGCGCGCCGAAGGAGAACGCCACCACGACCGCCTGCACGCGCCGGTCGTCCGACAGCCGGCCGAAGGCGCGCCGCAGGACCGCGAAGTGCCCGCTCAGGTCGGTGAGGTTGTAGACCCAGATCGCGGCGATGACGATCCAGAGGATCGGAAAGAAGCCGAAGGCCGCGCCCTCGGTGGCGCTGAGGGCAGTCTGCCCGACCGGCATGTCGTACGCGACGATCGCGACCAGCGCCGCGACCACGAGGGCGACGACCGCCGCGATGCGGGCCTGCACGCGCAGCACGCCCAGCAGCACGAAGAGCGTCACCAGCGGGATCACGGCGACGAGCGCCGAGGCGAACGGCGATCCGCTGACCGGATCGAACATCTGCTTGTACATCGTCTCCCCCTCTGTCAAAGAGCGACCCTTGCGCAGGGGCTACCCCGCCGGCGGCGGACGCGAATCAGAACCGCAGCAGCGGCATGATGGCGTCGGCCGCCAGAGCCGCCAGCCGCGCGCGCTCGGCCGCCCGCGCGGGCGCCTCGAAGGCCGTCACTTCCAGGCCGACGATCCGCTGGGCCGCCTGGCCGACCTCGTCGAGCAGGCGGCGCAGGCCCTGCTCGTCGAGCCCGTCGGGCGCGGGGAACTGCGCAGGGAAGACGCCGGGGTCGAGCACGTCGAGGTCGAGATGGACGTAGACCTCGTGCCCGTCGACGGCGTTGGCGGCCTCGGCGAAGCTCTCGACGCGCGCGACCCCGGCGAAGTCGAGCTCAGCCAGCTCGCCGCCGTCGAGGTCGCGCGTCCCGACCATCGTCACGTGCGCCGGATCGAGGAGGCCGTCGAAGCCGGTGCTCCAGCGCCCGCATGCGCCCGCCAGGCACATGCCCCCGAGGTAGCCGCTGGGCGAGGTGCCCGGCGTGTTGAAGTCGCCGTGCGCGTCGATCCAGACCACGCGCGTGCCCGGCACGAGCCGAGCGACGGTCGGCAGGGTCGTGATGCAGATCGAGCAGTCCGGCGCGCACAGCACCGGGAAGCGGCCGGCGGCCAGCGCGTCCTCCACCTGGCCACCCGCCTCCAGCAGGCAGCCGTGCGACGCGCGCAGGTCGTCCTCCCAGCCGGCCGTGTGCGGGTGGCCGGGCGAGCCGACCAGGCGCGCCTCGACCCCCTCGCGCTCCGCGAGCTCCCCCGCGAGCTCCGCCGCCCCGCGGGAGCCGCCTGCCGTCCGGTCGGAGGTGCGGCACAACAGGCCCACGATGGCCGGGTTCATCGCCCGCGCCAGACGGGGTCGCGCTTCTCCATGAAGGCGCTGACGCCCTCCTGGATGTCCTCCGTGGCAAAGGCCAGCGCCAGCTGCGCGCGCAGGTACTCGAGCGCGTCGGCGAGCGGCATGTCCTGCTGACGGAACATCGCGTCCTTGCCGAGCTTCATCAGCAGGGGCGACTTCGCGGCCAGCCTGCTCGCCCAGTCGGCGACGAAGGCGTCGTACTCCGCGGCGGGCAGGACGCGGTTGACGAGCCCGACGCGCTCGGCCTCCCGGGCGTCGATCTGCTCGCCGAGCAGCAGCAGCTCGTTGGTCTTCTTGCGGCCGAGGTTGCGGTAGATCAGCGCCATGATCATGAACGGGAAGACCCCGACGTTGATCTCCGGCGTGCCGAAGCGCACGCCCTCCTTGGCCACGATCAGATCGCACGCGAGCGCGAGCCCGAGCGCGCCGGCGAGCACGTGCCCGTTGGCGGCGCACAGGCTCGGCTTGCCCAGCTCGCCGATCAGCCGGAAGAGGTCCCCGAAGCGGCGGATCGCCGCGTGCTTGTCCGTCAGCGGCTCACCGGCGGCGAAGCCGCGCAGGTTCCCGCCGCTGGAGAAGACCTTGGGGTGCGTCGAGGTCAGCACGACGCAGCGGACGTCGCCGTCGTCGCGGGCGGCGGTGAACGCCGCGTGCAGCTCGTCGAGGACCTCGTCGGACAGGGCGTTGCGCGTCTCGGGCTGATCGAGTGCGATCGTGGCGATGCCCTCGCCGACGTCGTAGCGCAGGGTCCCGTAGGCCATGCGCGCGAACCCTACGCATCGCGGGCCGCCGGCCGCCGGGCGGGCGTTCAAAGCAGAAAGCGGGAAGTGCCACTGCTCACTCGATACGGTTGCGGCATGCGCACGCCCACGGCCGATCGCACCGCCCCCAAGCCCGACTTCGGCGCCACGAAGCGTCATTTCATCTTCACCGACGAGCACGAGCAACTGCGCGAGTCCATCCGCAGCTTCGTACCAAGGAGCTGCGCCCGCACGCCGAGGCGTGGGAGCGCGACACGTTCCCCGACTGGGTCTTTGGCCGCATGGGCGAGCTCGGTCTGCTCGGCCTCGACAAGCCCGAGGCCTACGGCGGCCAGGGCGGGGACTACTTCTCCGCGCTCGTGCTCAGCGAGGAGCTGGCCGGGGCGCACTGCGGCGGCCTAGCGATGGGCGTCGCCGTGCAGACCGACATGACGCTGCCCACGATCCTCGCCTTCGGCACCGAGGAGCAAAAGCAGCGGTGGGCGGTGCCCGCGATCCGCGGGGAGAAGATCCTCTGCCTGGGGATCACCGAGCCCGACGCCGGGTCAGACGTGGCCGCCATCAAGACGCGCGCGGTCCGCGACGGGGACGAGTGGGTGATCAACGGCTCCAAGACCTACATCACCAACGGGCACCGCGCCGACATGATCGTGCTCGTCACGAGGACCGACCCGGGCGCGGGCTACGACGGCTTCACGCTGTTCCTCGTGCCGATGGACGCGCCGGGCGTGATCCGCGAGGCCACGCTCAAAAAGCTCGGCATGCACGCATCCGACACCGCCCTGCTGGCCTTCCAGGACGTGCGCGTGCCGGACTCGGCGCGCCTCGGCGAGCTCGGCAAGGGCTTTTACAACATCATGTGGGAGCTGCAGGGCGAGCGCCTGATCGCGGCGGCCGGCTGCAACTCGGGCGCGCAGATATGCTTCGACCGCACCTTGCAGTACGCCATGGAGCGCCAGGCCTTCGGACGCTCGATCGGCAGGTTCCAGGCCATCCGCCACAAGTTCGCCGACATGGCGACCAAGATCGAGGCCTCCCGCCAGCTCACCTACGCGACGGCCTGGCGGGTCTCCACCGGCGACTACCCCGTGCGCGAAATCTCGATGGCCAAGCTCTACGCGTCGCGCATGTTCTGCGAAGTCGCCGACGAGTGCCTGCAGATCCACGGGGGCGCGGGCTACATGGTCGAGTACGGGATCGAGCGCGTGTGGCGCGACGCGCGGCTGAACCGCATCGGCGCCGGGACGGACGAGATCATGCTCGACGTCATCGGGCGCAGCTACGGCCTGTAGGCGTGGTCGAGCTCGGACGGGGCGTGCTCGGGATGCTGCGCAACCGTCTCTGACCACGGGGCCGGGTAGGATCGGCGCGTGGTCGACCGGCTGCACTTCACGGACTCCGACGAGGCCAACGCGCTGATCGCCACGGATCCGATGGCGTTGCTGATCGGCTTCGTGCTCGACCAGCAGGTCACCGTGCAGAAGGCGTTCGCGGGCCCGCTGGCGCTGCGGGAACGGCTCGGCGCGATCGACGCCCAGACGCTCGCGTCCGCCGACCTCGAACCGGTGTTCCGTCAGGTCCCGGCGGTCCATCGCTACCCCGGGTCGATGGCCAAGCGCGTGCAGGCGCTGGCCGTGCACGTGCGCGACCGCTACGACGGAGATGCGGCGCGGGTCTGGACGGACGCCGCGGATGCCGGCGCGCTGCGCGCCAACCTCCTCGCGCTGCCGGGATTCGGCGAGATGAAGATCAAGGCGATCGGCGCTGTCCTGGCCAAGCACTTCGGCGTCGCCGCCGCCCGCGAGCTCGTGCCGTGGCATCCGACCCTCGGCGACGTCGATTCTCCACAGGCGCTGGCGGACTACCAGGCGGCCAAGCGCATCCATAAGGCCGAGTGGGCGCGGGCGCAGACGCCTTCCTGAGGGGCGAGTCGCACGCCGCCCCCGCCTATGGCGGAGGTGCCTGACTCTTTCCCCGTATATGACGGACAACGTCAGGAGGTGCGGCTCGCCGGGCTCGCCGGACGCCAGCACGGCGTGGTGAGCTTCGCCCAGATCCGGTCGCTCGGCCTCAGCGAGTCGTTCGTGGAGCGCGCCGTCGCAGCCGGCCGGCTGCACCGCGTGTACCGCGGCGTCTACGCGGTCGGGCACCGCAACGTCTCGCAGCCGGGGCGCTTCATGGCCGCGGTGCTCGCCTGTGGGCCCGGAGCCGTCCTGAGCCACCGCTCCGCAGCCGTGCTCTGGGGCATCGCGAGCCCGCGGCCCGGCCCGGCCCACGTGACGCACCCGAAGAGCCGCCGGTCGCGGCGCGGTCTGCACCTGCATCAGAGCCGCTTCGCCGCGGGCGACGTCCGCATCTGGTGGGGCGTCCGGGTCACGTCGCCGCAGCGCACGCTCGTCGACCTCGCCGACGTGTGCACGACCGGCGAGGTCGACGCGGCGCTGTCGGAGTGCCACCGGCTCGGCCTGCTCGAGCGCAGCGAGCTGCGCGCGCACCACCCCGGGCGCAAGGGCCTCGGGGCCGTGCTCCGCCTCGGCCAGCGGATGACGCGCAGCCAGATCGAGCGCCGCTTCCTCGCCGACATCCGCGCCGCGGGGGACATCGCGCTGCCGTCGACCAACCACGAGATGCACGGCTTCGAGGCCGACCTGTACTGGCCGGCCCACGCCCTGGTCGTGGAGATCGACGACTACTCCACGCACGGCGAGCGGCGCGCCTTCGAGCGCGACCGGCGCAAGCAGACGGCCTACGCGCTGGCGGGGATCCAGATCGTGCGCATCACCGAGGAGACGCTGCCCGGCGCCGTAGGGACGGTGCGGCTCCTGCTGGACGCGTCGACGGCCAGGAGCCGGCGAGGATGAACACGAGCCTGGACGCCTCCTCCCCTCACGGCGGCGCTCAGACGGCGACCTCCTGAGGGTGACGGATCCGGTCGCGCAAGCTGCGGTAGCGCAGCGCCTCGTAGGCGATCAGCCCGCAGCACGCGAGCGTGGTGATGGCGAGCGCCGCGAGCGCGTCGAGCGCGTGCGCGACCGGGATCAGGGCGAGAAGGATGGCCGCCGTCACGAGCCGCTGCCGGTTGAAGCTGCCGATGTTGCGTCGGCGCAGGAGCGCCAGCGCGAGCAGGTAGATGGCCAGGCCGCCGCACAGGGCCGCCGCCGAGACGGTGGACAGCGGCGCGTCGACGTGCGCGAGCGTCTTCTTCATCCCGAGCGCGAAGAGGACGATGCCCGCGACCATCGGCAGGTGCAGGAAGGTGTAGGAGTCGCGCGCCATGCGCGCCCGCGCCTCCCCCTGCGCCTCCCGCAGCTTGCGCTCGGCGACGAGCGCGACGACGTCGAAGTAGGCCCACCACAGCGCGCAGGCGATCGCGGTCCCCATCAATGCGGCCGCGATCAGGGGCGCCGTCAGCGGCTGCCCGGTGATGCCGACGCCGACGGCGACGATCGACTCGCCGATCGCGATGATCACGATCAGGCCGTGGCGCTCGGCGAAGTGGGCCGGGTGCAGGCGCCACCCGCCGACGCCGCGCACGATCGGCCCGCCGATCTCGACGGCGAGCGCCAGCCCCCAGAGCCCGTAGCGCGCGCCGCCGCCGACAAAGCCGGCGATCAGGATCAGCAGCGCGCCCGTGAGCATCGGCCCGGCGAGGTGGCGGACGACGCCCCGCAGGGAGCTGTCGGTGCGCGCCGCCAGGGCGTACAGCGCGATGTGCATGCCCCGCACGATCAGGTATGCGACGCCGAAGATCACGCCGTCGTCGCCGAATGCGTGCGGGACCGCGAGCGAGCAGACCAGCAGCGCCGCCATCGTGAGGAAGATCCCGAGCCGGATCGCGCCCTCCTCCGGGTTCAGCGTGTTGGTCAGCCAGGCGAAGGAGGCCCAGGCAAACCACAGCGCCGCCAGCACGAGCATCCCCTTGCCGAGCCCGGCCCATGTCGGCTCCTTGGCCATCAGGGCGGTCACTTGGGTGATCGCGAAGACGAAGACCAGGTCGAAGAAGAGCTCGAGGTTGGTGACCCGTTGCTCGGTCTCGGAGCGGGGGATCGCCATGAGCGGACAGTACCTGGCAGCATGGCCGGGGCGGCCGGGATGCACTAACTGCGGAGGTCATGGGATGGGCGTGCTCGACGACCAGGTGGCGATCATCACCGGCTCCGGCCGCGGCATCGGACGGGCCACGGCAGAGCTGCTCGCCGAGCACGGCGCGCGGGTGGTGGTCAACGACCTCGACGCCGACGTGGCCGCCGAGACCCAGCAGGCACTCCCCACCGAGGGCACCACCCACTCGGGTGACCTGACCACGCCCGGCGTGCCGGACGAGCTCGTCAGGACGGCGATCGACGCCTTCGGCAGGATCGACATCATCGTCAACAACGCGGGCTACACGCTCGACGCGCCCGTGCACAAGATGAGCGACGAGTGGTTTCAGCGGATGCTCGACATCCACCTGGTCGTCCCGTTCCGGGTCGTCCGCGCCGCCGCGCCGCATCTGCGCGAGCCCGCCAAGGCCGAGCGCGAGGCGGGCATCGAGGTCTTCCGCAAGATCGTCAACGTCTCCTCGACCTCGGGCACGTTCGGCAACGCCGGCCAGGCCAACTACTCCGCGGCCAAGAACGGCGTGGTCGGCCTCACCCGGACGCTCGCCAAGGAGTGGGGCCAGTTCAAGATCAACGTCAACGCGGTCGCCTTCGGCTTCAT
>JBBQBV010000137.1:0-9678 GCA_038318085.1 Solirubrobacterales bacterium | reverse complement strand
AGCGGGCCGTGGCGGTTGACGCGCTCAAGCAGGCCGAGGCAGACGTCGCGTTCGCTGGTCTTGGGGCTGGTCAGCGCGATCGCGCGCGGCGTGCCATCCGGGGCCATCAGCGCGTGCAGCCTAAAGCCCCAGAAGTAGCGGGAGTGACTCGCGCAGTAGCCGTAGTCGGCGGCGTCGCTGAGCGCGTTGGGGAGGCCGCTGGCGCCGCCGCGCTTGACGGTCTCTCGGCTGCGGGCGCACTCGACCGGGGTCGAGTCGACGAGCAGCAGGTCGTCGTGCCAGCCCGGGCTTTGCGCGGCGCACTGCGCGATCAGCGCTTCGATCGTGTTCGCCAGCCGGTCGCGGCGCTTGTGAAATCCCGAGCGCCGCGTCAGCGTCGGAAACAGATGTCCGAGGCGCTTGACGGCCGTCTTGATGAAGCGCTCGTCAGAGGGGATGCCCATGATCGCCTGCGCCACGCACAACGTGACGACCTCCGCATCGGTCAGACTTCGCCGGGTGTTCTTGTCCGGTTTGGGCAGGAAATCGTCAGCGGTGCAGAACACCGAGATGAGCAGCAGGTCGAGGTCGGCGAGCATCGAGGCTCCTTCGGGTCGTCGGTGCGGGCAAGCACCGCCGACTTCGACCTGACTGCTTATGTCCCCTGCAACCCGGCCCAAGCGCCACGGGCCGTGGAACTACTCATCTAGCTGGGCGAGCTCGGGCATGCTGTCCTCCTGTGCAACATGATCGAGCCGATCTCCCACTTGCACCCTCAACATCGCTGTGTTCGATCCCGAGATAGAGCAGCGGCTGTCCGCCATCAGCGCTATGTGCGCTGCGTGCCCGCGGCGCAGGATGCGGCGAGGATCGGCGCCGCTTCCGGCTCGGTGCCTACCAATTCGCCTACCAATTTGAGCGCGACGGAGCGAACTGAAGCGAACTGGAAACAACTCAGAGTGGCTGTGCAGAGCGGAGGAAGGCAGGAAGAACCGACTTCGAGCCCAGTACCGACCACTGAGGGCCAGAGGCCGAAAGCCCCGCGGCAAGTCTCACCGCTGTCCCGCCGCGTCGGCTACCTTCCGCCCCGTGAAGCGCCTGCTTCTTCCGCTCTTCGTCGTCGGAGCGCTGGCCGTGGCCCCCGCGCGCGCACAGGCGCCCGGCCTGCTCCTGCAGGCGACCGACGATCACCCCGGGCGCATCGCGCTCGTGGTGGCCGGTCCGCCCGCGACCGTCGTGACGCTGAGCGAGGTGACCGGCGTGCCGACGGCGGTCGGCGTGGTGACGCTCGACGCCGCAGGGCAGGCGACCGTCCCGCGCGCCGCCGACTGGCGCTGCTCAGAGCGCACCCGGCGCTTCCACGCCGAGGGCGCCGACGGCCTCGCGGCCGACGCCGCGGTGCGCACGCCCGGCTGCGCGGACCGCTACCGCGCGGCCGTGCGGCCCGTGCACCCGCGCGTGGGGCGGCCGGTCACCGTGCATGTCACCGACACCTTCCGCCTCGGGGGCGTGCGCGCGACGGCCTGCGCGCGCGGCCCGGCGCGCGTGCGGCGCTGCGGGCGCCTGCGGCTGCGCGAGGACGAGACGCGCGCCGCGGTCCGGCTGCGCCTGCCGCGCGCCGGGGCCTGGCGCCTCGCCGTCGAGGTCGGCGGCAGGCGCCGCGCGCGCGAGCGGGTGCGCGTCAGGCCCCCGGATCGGCACCGGTCGCTGCTCGCCACGGGCGACTCGATGATCCAGATCGTCGACGGCTTCCTCAAGCGCCGGCTGGCCTCGGACAAGGTCGGCGTACGCTCGGACGCGCGCATCTCGACCGGCCTGAGCAAGCCGTCCATGTTCGACTGGCCTCGCCACGCCAAGGCGCAGGCGCGGTCGCTGCATCCCGACGTGACCGTGATGTTCATCGGCGCCAACGACGGCTTCCCGTTCGGCTCGACGCAGTGCTGCGGCGGCGCCTGGGTGAAGGCCTACGCGCGCCGGGCCAGCGCCATGATGGCCACCTACGCCCGCCACGGCGCGGGCAGCGTCTACTGGAACCTGCTGCCGGCGCCGCGGGGCGCGAGGTTCCGCCGCGTCTTCGTCGCCGTCAACCACGCGCTGCGGATCGCCGCGCGGCGCCATCCGGGACTGTTTCGGCTGGTGGATCTGCCGAAGACGTTCACGCCCGGTTACCGCTTCCGCCAGACCATCCGCTGGCATGCAAGCACCGTCAGCGTCCGCCAGGACGACGGCGTGCACCTCAACGCCGAGGGTGCGTCGATCGCCGCCACCCTGATCATCCGCCAGATGCACCGGGACGGCGTGCTCTGAGCATGAGCGCGCGCCAGCGGCAGCGCAGCGGCTGGTGCGGGCGGGCGTGCACGTACGGCCGCAGCACCCGCACGAATGCGCGGATGCCGGCCGGCCCGAGGTGGATGCCGTCACCGCCGGTCCAGCCGTCGTGCCCCGCGGAGGCCCTCACCCAGTCGGCGACCGCGAGGCGGGCGCGGTGGCGCCGGCCGGCGCGCCGGATGACGGCGGCGTCGGACCCGCCGCCGCCACCGTCCTCGTTCGGCGTGACGAGGATGAGCAGGCGCTGCCGGCCGAGCACACGCAGCGCACGGCGGATGTCGCCGCGCGTGACGTCGAGGTTGGTGCCCAGGGCCACGACGACGACGCGCGGCAGCCTGTGCGCGCGGCGGCGGTGGGCGAGGACGGCGATCCCCGCCTTCATCTGGCGGCAGCCGCGAGCGTCGACCTCGAAGCCCGCCTGCGCCAGCGCCGGCGCGGCGCCGAGCATCACCGAGTCCCCGAGCGCGAGGGCGGGCCGGCCGGCGCCGCGCCGATGCTCGGGATGCAGCCGCTTCTGGGCGTCGCAGGCGCCGAGCGCGCCCGCGGGCGCGGGCGCGACGGCCGCGCAGGCGAGCGCCGCGAGCTGAGCGCCGATGATCTTCCCGACGGTCCAGTTCGCCATCTTCTTCCCAGTGGTCCTTGCGCTCTCGTGGGCGCTGATGTCGCGTCCGGCGCTGTGGAAGCCCGTCATGCTCGTGGCAAGCTACGCCTTCTACGGCGCGGCCGGGTGGACGTTCTGCCTGCTGCTGGCCGGGATCACGATCGGCAACCACCTGGCGGCGCGGCTGATCGCCCGGGCGCGGACCGAGGCGGGGCGCAGGCACGTGATGGTCGCCGCCGTCGCGCTCGATCTCGGCGTCCTCGCGCTGTTCAAGTACTACGGCTTCTTCGCCCAGGAGATCAACGGGGTGCTCGACCGCGTCGGCCTCGGCCTCTCGGCCCCGCTCGTGGCGCTGGCGATCCCGCTCGGCGTCTCCTTCTTCACCTTCCAGGCGATCTCTTACACGGTCGACGTGTACCGCCGGACGATCGAGCCGGGCCGCTTCCTCGACGTCGCGCTGTACCTCAGCTTCTTCCCGCACGTGGTGGCGGGGCCGATCGTGCGCGCACGAGAGTTCCTGCCCCAGCTCGCCACGCCCCGCGACCCCCGCGACGTGCCCGTCGGCGCGGCGGTCGGGCTGATCGCGCTCGGGCTGATCAAGAAGGTGGCGATCGCCGACTACCTCGCCCGCGCGGTGGTCGACCCGGTCTTCTCGGTGCCGCAGGCCTACCACGCGCCCGACGTGGCGCTCGCCGGGTACGCCTACGCCGCGCAGATCTTCTGCGACTTCTCCGGCTACACCGACATCGCGATCGGCGTCGCGCTGCTGTGCGGCTTCGTGTTCCCGCAGAACTTCCGCCGGCCCTACGGCGCGCTCGGCTTTCAGCAGTTCTGGCGGCGCTGGCACATGACGCTCTCGCGCTTTCTGCGCGACTTCCTGTACATCCCGCTCGGGGGCAGCCGCGGCGGCAGGCTCTTCACCGCGCGCAACGTGATGCTGACCATGCTCCTCGGCGGGCTCTGGCACGGCGCCGCCTGGACGTTCGTGCTGTGGGGCGGCCTTCACGGCTCAGGGCTCGTCGCGGAGCGCCTGATCGGCGGCCGCCTGCGCACGCCGGCGTGGCTGCGCTGGGTGGTCACCTTCCACCTGGTCGTGCTCGGGTGGATCCTCTTTCGCAGCCCGAGCCTGGGCATCGCCGGTGACGTGCTGGGCCAGCTGACCGACTTCGGCCCCGCGACCCTCTGGACCGTGCCCGTCGTGCTGGCCGTCGTGGCCGTGATCGGCCTGCAGCTCGTCCCGGAGCGGCCGATCGAGGCGTTCCGCCTGCGGGTGGAGAGCCTCGGGCCCGCAGCGCTCGGCGTCGGCCTCGCGATCGTCGTCATGCTCGTGGCCGCCACCGTTCCCAGCCAGGGCGTGCCGCCCTTCATCTACTTCCAGTTCTAGCTGCGACCTGCCGATGTCCGAGCCCGAGATCGTCCCACCCATCTCTCCCGCCACCCGCCGCCGCGGCGCGCGCGAGGCCCTGATGGCGGTCGGCGTCGCCGCGCTGATCCTGTTGATCGCCCAGGGCCCGTCGATCCGGCGCACCGGGGAGCGGCTGGACCCCGGCCCGATCCGCTTCGCGGTGCTGAGCGTCGGCAGGCCCGCCGGCTGGCTCGGGGACCGGCTCCCGTTCGCAGACGCGGTGCATTCGGTGACGGCGTTCCTGTCGCCCGACGAGAATCTGTCAACCGCCAAGGGCGGCTTCTCGGAGGCCGTCTCCAGCGCGCGCGGCGTGCCGCCGGTCACGCCGGACGCCTTTGACCCGGCGACCGACCTCGGCGCCCGGCCCGGTCCCAGGCGCGGGCTGCGCACGCTGCTGGTCACGGGCGACTCGATGGCGATGCCGCTCGACGCCGTGGTCGCGAGGCGGCTGGCCGGCGGCAACGCGACCCAGGTCATCCGCGACCCGCACGTCGGGACCGGGATCTCAAAGAGCGCCATCGTGGACTGGGGCAAGCTCTCCATCCGCCAGGCCGGCCGGGACACGCCGGACGCCGTCGTCGTCTTCATCGGGGCCAACGAGGGCTTCCCGCTCGCGGGCCAGGACTGCTGCGGCGCCGCGTGGGCCGCCGCCTACGGGACCCGGGTGCGGACGATGATGAACACCTACCGGCGCCGGGGGGCGGCGCGCGTGTACTGGCTCACGCTGCCGTTGCCGCGCGACCCGCGCCGCCAGGTGATCGCCCGCGCGGTCAACGCGGCCGTCCGCGCGGCGGCCCAGCCCTATCGCGCGCAGGTGCGGGTGCTCGACATGAGCGCGCTGTTCACGCCCGGTGGGCGTTACCGCTCGAACATGCCGATCGGCGGTGAGAACCGGCTCGTGCGCGAGGCGGACGGCGTCCACCTCAACGAGGCGGGCTCAGAGCTCGCCGCCGGCGCGGTCCTGCGCGCCGTGGGACAGGACTTCAGGGACGTGCCCGGTGGCTGAGCTAGGTGAACTGCTCGTAGTCGGTCGTCACGCGCCTGGAGCCCTTCTTGCAGATGACGTGCGCGTCGTACTGCGTCGGGATCACGTCTGCGCGCTTCTCCGAGCAGCGATAGCCCCTCGCCTTCTTGGAGCACTTGCCCGCCTTGCCGTGAGCGTGCCGGCAGGCGTGAAACGCCTTGACCACCCGCTTGGCCCTGCCGCAGGAGGTGCCCCTGGCCTTCAGCTTGAGCGTGTAGGTCGGGCCCAGCGCCGTCTTCTTCTCCGCGCTGGTGAGCGAGCATGTCCTGGCGGCGGCGGCCGTCGGGCGGGCGCCCGCGGCGATCGGCAGGGCCAGCAGAGTGAGCAGGCTGACGAGCAGGGCGCGACGAAGCATCGGCGCATCGTATCGGTGTTGACCAGGTCCGTCGCCCCGGTGGCGCTGGTGGCGGTCGTCGCGCTGGCGGGCTGCGGGTCCACCGCGGCAACGCGGCCCGCCACCGCGACGCCTGCGGCTCCGGCGGCTCCGGCGGCTCCGGCGGCTCCGCAGCGCGTGAAGGTCTCGATCACCACCCCGCGCGGCCAGGCGACCGTCAAGGCTGGCGCTCCGGTCGGGGTCGCCGGCCGCGCCACTCCGGACGCCACCGTGCTGCTCTCCGGGGGGTGCTTCCGGCAGGGCTGCCAGGCGCTCGCCCGCGCGGACCGCGACGGACGCTGGAAGACGACGTTGCGCGTGTACGGCTCCCACGCCCGGATCGAGGCCTCCACGCCGGAGTCCGACGTGCTCGACGCGGTCAGGGTCCGCGTGCAGGCCCCAGCCCGCGCGCCCGCGCCGGAGCGCCCGGCGCCCGCCCCGACGAGCGCCCCGCGCCCGACGCCGAAGCGCGTCGTGATGGTCGGCGACTCGCTGGCGGTCGGGACCCGGGACCTGCTGCCCGCGCGGCTGGAAGGCATGCAGGTGCGCACGGACGCCCTCACGGGCCGCCCGCTGGCCGCCGGCATGCGGATCATCGACGGGCTCGACCTGCGCGCGCAGCCGACGGCGCTGGCGGTCAGCCTGTTCACAAACGACGATCCGCGCCACGTGAGCGGCCTGGAGGCGGCCGTGCGCCGCTCGCTGGCGAGCGTCGGCCCGGACGGCTGCGCGGTCTGGGCGACGATCGTCCGCCCGCCGGTCGGCGGCGTCAGCTACCACGCCGCCAACGCCCGCCTGCGCGCGCTGGCGGGTGAGCTCGCCGACCGGCTCGTCGTCGTGCCGTGGGCGGCGGCGGTCGCTCAGGACCCGAGCCTCGTTGGGCCCGACCACGTCCACGGGACGCCCGCCGGCTACCAGGCCCGCGCCAACCTCTACGCCCAGGCGATCCAGACGTGCGGCGGCTGATCGCCCTCCCGCTCCTGCTGGCGCTGCTCGTCCCCGGCGCCGTGGCGGCGAAGGTGCGCCTGCGGGTCACGACCCCGGCGCCCGGGAGCGCCGTGCCCGCGCACCCGCACGTGTCGAGCCTCGCCGCCGAGATCACCCTGCGTGGCCGGGCGCGCCGCGGCATCACGGTCGAGCTGCGCAGCACGTGCGCGCTGAGCACGTGCCAGACCACCGCGGTCGCCAACCGGCACGGCCGCTGGGCGGCGCGACTGGAGGTCGTGCTCGCGCACGGGCGCCGCCACGTGCGCATCCGCGCCCTCGCCGCGGCCACGGGGGAGGAGGTCGCCGGCACCTACGCGCTTCAGCTGCCCGCCTACGCCGGCGTCTCGCCCTACGCCGACGACGCCCCGGCCCCGCAGCTCGCGGTCGTCGGCGACTCGCTCGCCGTCGGCACGGACGCGCCGCTGCGCGCGGCCCTGCCGGGCTGGAAGGTCACCACGGACGGGCGCGTCAGCCGGCCGCTGGCCGAGGGCATGGCGATGCTGGCCGCGACGCCGCTGCCCGCCACGCCGCTCGCGCTCGCGTTCAGCCTGTTCACCAACGACGAGCCGACGGGCACGGCGCGCCTCGAGGCGGCGGTGCGTGCGAGCCTGAAGCGCCTCGGGCCGCAGGACTGCGCGATCTGGGCGACGATCGCGCGCCCGAAGGTCGGCGGGGTCTCCTACAACGCCGCCAACGAGCGGCTGCGCGCGCTGGGCGCGGACCCTGAGCTGGCCGGGCGCCTGCTGATCGTCGACTGGGCGGCCGCCGCCCGGCGCCACCCGCGGTGGACGAGCGCGGACCGCGTGCATCCGACGGCCGACGGATACGTGGCCCGGGCGCAGCTCTACGCCGCCGCCGCCCTGGCCTGCCAGGCGCAGATGGCGTGGTGAGGCCCGCTTCCCTTGGGTGCGCCCGGCAGCGACCGTCTAGGGTCGCAGTCAGTGTCCTCCGACAGGTCCTACGAGATCACACCGCAGGCCCTGGCCGCCTTGGAGCGCGAGATCGCCCAGCTCGAGGGCGAGGCCCGCACCGAGATGGCCGAGCGCATCCGGACCGCGCGGGCGTGGGGCGACCTCAAGGAGAACGCCGAGTACCACGACGCCAAGAACTCGCAGGCGCACCTGGAGACGAAGATCCTGCGCCTGCAGGACCGCCGGCGCAACGCGATCGTCGTGCAGCCCAGCGCCGGCGACGGCTCGGCGCGGATGGGCTCCACCGTCACCGTGCTCGACGAGGAGAAGGCGCGCGAGACGACCTACGAGCTCGTCGGGGCGACCGAGGCCGATCCGGCCACGGGGCGGTTGAGCATCGAGTCCCCGATCGCGCGGGCGCTGCTGGGCAAGCGCCTCGACGACGTCGTGGACTTCGAGACCCCGCGCGGGACCCGGCGCCTGCGCGTGGTCAAGCTCAGCTGATAGCCGCGAGCTGACGCATCGGCCCTTGCGGCCCATCCTGTAAGTCCGCACGCGCTTGGGCCTGGTAGATCATCTGCCACAGCGTGTCCGGCTCGACGGGCAGGCCGGCCTCGCGGTCGCGCTCGCCGTGCATGGGTCGTAGGCGACCTCGCCGGCGCGCGCGACGGTCACGTGGACGCCGGCGAGCCGGCCGTCGTCGACGTAGGCGGAGAAGTGCCGCCCGATCCGCTCAGGGTCGAAGCCGCTCATGCGGCGAGGTGGTCGGGCATCCGCGCGGCAGCGTAGCCACCGGGGACCGGTGACGCCGCCGCCCCGCCGGGCCGTGGCGGGGCGGCGACGAAGAGGGAGAAAGTACGGCTCAATGATTCGTGGGGAGGACCTCCTGCGCTGGGGTGACACCATGCAGTCTGCGGCAGCCTCCTCCCTCGACCTATGTCCCGCGGGCCGAAGATCGGCGGCGGCCGATCGCCTGGGTGTCGAGGTCGCGATGGTCTTTTGACACGAAGGCCCGGACGGGCTCGCGGGAGAGGCGGGCATCGGCGAGGACGTTGAGCGTGGCCGTCATGCGATCTGTGGCCTCCTGCTCCTGGCGGCCGTCGGGAGGGGCGCGCAGGTAGGCGTCGAACGCGGCCGCGTAGAGCTGGGCCTCGGGCGGGATCTGGCGGTTGCGCATCTTGGTGTCCAGATCGGCAGCCGGACCCGATCAATCAAGCGCCCCGTTGGCTGCCGCGTGCCCCGGGTCGAGCGGGGGTACGCCGGACGCATGGCCGACGATGACGACGACTGGGTCGGGACCCCTCCGGAGGGGCACTACACGCGCGACCGGGCCAAGCCAGACTTCTGGCGCGATCAGCGTCCGCTGTTCGCGGGATTCGGCGTACTGGCGCTCGTGGTGATCGTGGTCGTGCTCATCGCGGCGCTGCGCTGATCGCGTGCGCACGACGCGTTCTCGACGATCCGCGGCCAGGCGCCCAGCGGCAGGTCGTGACCCATAGACGGCGGGCGCCGGCTGGCCGTTGAGCCGCCCGCTCTCGTTGGACATGGTCGACATGAGCGAGCGCACGCGCTCGGGGTACTCGATCGCGATCGTCGTGGGCGACCATCCCGCCCACGAGGCGCCGACGACGTGCGCGCCGGCGACGCCCAGGTGGTCGAGCAGCCCGACGGCGTCGTCGGCCATGTCCGACAGCGTGTAGCTCGCAGCGCGCTTGTCGCGCACAGCGTCTGGCTCAGGGTCGGCGGGCGGCCGTGCAGGCGCGACGAGCGGCCGACGTCGCGGCTGTCGTAGCGCACGACGTGAAAGCCGCGCTCCACGAGCATCGCGCAGAATGCCTCGTCCCACGCGATATCTGCGTCGCCAGGCCATCACGAGCAGGATCGTCTTCTGCGCGGGATCATCGAACGTCTCGAAGCACAGCTCGACGTCGGTGTTCACGCGGGCGAGCCGCTCGCTCACAGGGCCTCCAGCAGGCGCTGCAGGTCGGTCTCGTCGTTCCAGGCGCCCACGGAGGCGCGCACGTAGGGCGTCCCGGCAAGGTGGCGGATGACCACGCCCTTCTCGGCGAG
>JBBQBV010000136.1:0-9753 GCA_038318085.1 Solirubrobacterales bacterium | reverse complement strand
GCCCCTCCAGCCCCCGCCCATCCGCCGTCAGCGGATCTTGCGACCGTTGTCGGCGTTGCCCGAGCCCGGAGCGTCCTGAGACGGGCTGTCCGCCGGCACAAACTTCGCCGCCCCGCCGGACATGACGGCGCCCCAGCTGTTGGGCGCGGCGGCCTCTGACGGCGCGATGACGACGAACCCGGCGCTCACCATCAGCCCGGCGAACGCCATCCGAGCCCGGCGTGCCATGCGGTCCGTCCCAACTTGATGCCTGATCACGATGATCTCCTGTTCCTCTGTTGACCTTGGTCTCTGGCGCTTAGGACGCGAACGAGACTCCAAAGTTGGGTCCTAAACGTCCATTTGTCAGAAAACGGACTTCAGAGCACAATTCTTTCGCGAGATGGTTCGGAGCCGGACAGTGCCCCCGGCAGGATTGGCGTTCCCTATCGCGCGGCCGCTGCTTACGAGCGCGCTCGTGAGAGCTATTACGAGGCGCGACACGATTCTGCGAAGGCCAGGGACGCATGGCTCGACTACAAGGCCGAGCGTGGCTCGAGCGACTCGCGCGGCGGCCGGGGCTCGGCCTTGGCGGTGCTCGCGGTCGCGACGGCGCTGGTCGCCGTCCCGCTCGGCGCCCGTGACCTACGACTGGGACCACGACTACGGACCCATCGACTGGACGCGCGACGGCGTCGAGCTCTTCCGGGTGAGGTCCCGGGCGCCGCACGACTGGAAGGCGCTGACGCTCAACACTTCGACGGCCGCGCGCATCGCGAGTGGGACACGCGGTTCAGCGTCGCCCTGCGGCGGCTGAAGACGCCGACCCTGGTGGGGGCCGGCACGATCCTGGCGGTGACGGGCTCGACCCAGCCCGTCCGCGAGGACGTCGAGCCCGGCCAGTGGACGACCGCGGGCACGCGGGACCTCTCCAGGGGCGACTCCTACACCGTGAGCGTCAACGTGCCGAACGCCCCGTATGAGAGCGGCGGCCGGCCCGTGGCCGACTACAGCCGCATCGGCGTCACGGGGTCGGGGGCCCGGGCACTGCGCAGCTCCTTCTATGACCGCACGTGGGCGCTCTCGCAGTCGCTGCGCGCGCCGTCGACCTCGCCCTACGACTACCTGCTGCGCGTCAACGCCTACCTGCTCGGCGCGGACTTCAAGTACACCGAGGTGCCGCCGCCGAGCGGCGCGGAGGCGCCGCTGGAGTCGTTCCTGCTCGAACTCCAAGCGCGGCTACTGCCAGCAGTTCTCGGGCGCGATGGTGCTGCTGCTGCGCATGGGCGGCATCCCGGCGCGGGTCGCGGCGGGCTTCTCGCCGGGCGGGCTGCGCAGCGCCAGCGACGAGTGGGTCGTGCGCGATACGGATGCGCACTCGTGGGTGGAGGCGTGGTTCGACGGCCTCGGGTGGGTCACCTTTGATCCCACTC
Source organism: Solirubrobacterales bacterium (assembly GCA_038318085.1). Taxonomy (GTDB): domain Bacteria; phylum Actinomycetota; class Thermoleophilia; order Solirubrobacterales; family Solirubrobacteraceae; genus DATLGB01. The sequence continues at coordinate 8,341 of JBBQBV010000136.1, read as the reverse complement.
CCCCGCAGACGCCCGCCCGGTCGCAGATCGCGGCGATCAACCCGCCCAAGGCGGGCGGCCGGGGCGCGAGCCGCTCGGCGCCGTCGGCCTTCCCCAAGCGCCGCCCCGAGGGGCCGCCGAGCGCGCCTCTGGGCGCGCCGGGGCGGATCCGCCCGTCGGGGGGGCCTTCGGTCTGGCTGCTCGCCGGCTTCGGCGTGCTGGGCGCCCTGCTCCTCAGCGCTCTCGCGCTGGCCGTGCGGGCGCGCCGGCGCGCCGGCGCGTGGTGGCCGAGCACGACCGAGGCGGCGCTCGCCGAGCTCGAGCGCGCGCTGCGGCGCACGGGGCGCGCGGCCCCGGCGGGGATGACGCTCAGCCAGCTCGAGCGCCGCCTCGGCATCCCCGGGGACGGCTACCTGCGCGCCCTGCGGGCGGCGCGCTACCGGCCCGGGGCGCCCGAGCCGAGCCGCGAGCAGCGCGCGGCCTTCCGGCGCGAGCTGGCCATCGGGCTCGGCTGGCGCGGCAAGCTGCTCGGATACTGGGCCCTCCCTCCCCTCCCTCCCCGGCCTCCCGCGCCGCCGCGTACCCTTCGCTCTCGCGAGCCCCGGTAGCTCAGCGGATAGAGCGACCGCCTCCTAAGCGGTAGGTCGCAGGTTCAAGTCCTGCCCGGGGCGCTGCGGTTGTGTGGTTGAATGTCGCGGTCTCGGCAGTTGCCCGCTGCGGCTCGGCGATCCGGGCGCGGGGGATGCCGCGGGGACAGGGCGCTCGGATCGATGCGAGGGAGATGTCCGCAAGCGGATCGATGCGGCGGAACGCCCAGGCGGAAAGCGACCGTCCATGGCCCTCGACCTGCCCCCACCCGAGCTTCAGATCGCCCTCGAGCGCGACGGGGCCGGCGTGACGCTGCGCGTGGCCGGCGAGATCGATCTGCTCACGGCGCCGCGGTTCGCCGCCGCCCTGGCCGGGGCGCTGGATGCCGAGGGAGAGGTGCTCGTCGACGTCCGCGAGGTCTCGTTCATGGACTCCACCGGTCTGCGGGCCCTGCTTGAGGCGCGCAACCAGGCCGACGGCGAGGGTCACGAGCTGGCTCTGGCCTACACGCAGGACGGCCCGGTGGCCCGTCTGCTCGAGCTCGCGAACGTGCTCGCGATGTTCCGGCCGGCGCGCTGAGCGCACCGCGGCTCGCCGGAAGGCCCGGAGCGTCGCGACATGACATCGCATCTTCGGCCATGCTCAAGCACAACGGACGCGCCGGCCGGCAGCGGAGGAGCCCGGGGCGAGAAGTGATCAGGACCTCGACGAACAGACGGCGCATGCACTCCACCTCTCTGCGCCGGCTGCTGCCGGCACTGATCGCAGGCTGGGCGCTCATCGCCGCCGGGTGCGGCAGCAGCTCCGGAGCCCCCGGCGGCGCCGAGGTCGGCGCGGGCAAGCAGGGTGGAGAGCTCACGTACCTGTGGTCGGCCGACATCGATCACCTCGACCCGGGCCAGACCTACTCCCGGTTGGGCATCGCGCTCCAGCGCACGGTCAACCGGGCGCTGTACTCGTTCAGCCCCCAGAGCGGCACGGACGCGGTACCCGACCTGGCCGACGGCCAGCCCGAGATCTCCCAGGACGCAAAGACGATCACCGTGCATCTGCGCGCCGGCGTCATGTACGCACCCCCTGTCAACCGCGCGGTCAAGGCCCAGGACGTCAAGTACGCGATCGAGCGCGCCTTCACGACGAATGTCACCAGCCCCTACGCCAGGGCCTACTTCGGCGACATCGAGGGCGCGCCGGCCAAGCCCGTCGCCATCTCCGCGCTGAAGCCGTTCTCGGGCCTGCAGACCCCGGACGACGCCACCCTGGTGATCAAGCTCACGAAGCCGTCCGCCCCGCTGGTCGCCGCCGCGCTCGTGATGCCGATCACCGTTCCCGTCCCCGAGAACTACGCGGCGAAGTTCGACGCCGACAGCCCGACGACGTACGACCAGTACGCCGCGTTCACCGGGCCCTACATGGTCGTCAACGACCGCAAGACGGGCAAGCTCACCGGCCACAGGCCGCGACGGAAGATCGAGCTCGTCCGCAACCCCAACTGGGTCAAGTCCGCGGACTTCCGGCCCGCGTTCTTGGACAGGATCCACATCCAGGAGGGCAACGACGAGCAGGTCGTGGCCGCGCGCCGGACGCTCAGCGGCGACAGCCTGATCTGCTGCGACTCCTCCCAGCCGCCGACCACCATCCTGCGGCAGGCGCTGACACGCAACAAGAACCAGCTCGGCCGGACCGCGGGGGCCGGTGTCCGCTGGATCGCGATGAACACGACGATCAAGCCGTTTGACAACCTCAACCTGCGCAAGGCCGTGATCGCGGGCTTCGACCGCAGCGAGCTGCGGCGCACGCGCGGCGGGGAGTTCGTCGGGCCGATGGCTCAGTCCTACATCGCGCCGCCGATCCCGGGCCACGACGAGTCCGGCGGCGACAAGGGCTTCACCGATCTCGACTGGATGCAGCATCCCGACGGGGACCCCGGTCTGGCGAAGAAGTACTTCGACGCCGCGGGCAAGCAGGGCGTGCCGGTCGCAGACGGCGCCTACGCCGGCAACCGCAAGCTCCTGATGATCACCACCAACGCCCAGCCGGGCCTCAAGACGGCCGAGGTCGCCGCCTCGGAGTTCGAGCGGCTCGGCTTCAAGCTCGACGTCCGCAAGGTCCCACAGGACGTGCTGTACACGAAGTACTGCGGCGTGCCGAGGGCCGCGGTGGCCATCTGCCCGAACGCGGGATGGGAGCCGGACTTCTACGACCCCGAGGCGACGGTCCGCTCGACGTTCGACGGCCACGCGATCATGCCCTCAAACAACTCCAACTTCTCCCAGCTCGACAACAAGAAGATCAACGACGCGATCGACGCGGCCTCGACGCTGTCAGACACGGAGCGCGACAAGGCCTTCGCGGCGGTCAACAAGCTGATCGTCGAGCAGGCGCCCGCCATCCCCTACGTCTGGGACGACGAGTTCCAGCTCGAGTCGCACAACGTCCAGGCCGTGATGAACCCCTACGACGGCATCTGGGACCTGACCTTCACGTCGCTGAAGTAGCTCCTTCGGGATCGTCGTCGTCCTCGTAGAGGGACTCGCGCGCGAGCTCGGCTCCCCTCGAGTCCCACAGGTGGATCTCCAGGTAGTCGGACTTGTAGTTGTCCGGCGCGATCAGCGTGAAGCGCGCATCCACGAGGGCGCACTGGTCGACGGCGAGGTCCGCGAGCTCCGCGGTCACCGTGGCGCCGCCGCCGGTGAGGGCGACGCCCCAGACGAGGGTCATCGCCGCCACGCGCCCGTGCTCGCCGCGCCAGCCGCCGATGACCTCGTCGCACAGGTCCAGGCGCCACTCGGGGTGGGTCTCGGCGGTCTCGTCGGTGAAGTCGGCGGTCGCGAAGAAGCCGCTCGGCTCCCGCTCGTCGGAGTCCTCGGAGTCCGGGTCGGGCGGGACGAAGGAGACGTAGCCGAAGACGTCGAGGCCGGTGGAGGTCCGGGCGGTCACCGGGATGAAGGTGCGCCCCGCCCACGTGCGGTCCGGGTGGTAGTTGAGCTCGCCGACCTCGCCCAGCTCCTCGCCCGCCTCGGTGTCGTCGTGGAGGCGCAGGCAGGCGGCCAGGAACTCGGCCTGGAGGGTCTCGGCCCAGCGGCCGCTCGGGAGCATCTCCTGCGGCGGCTCGGCGGCAAACCGGACGACGAAACGCGGCTCGGGCGGCATGTCGCGGACCCTAGTGGTTCGTCCCGCAAGTCCGTGCATGCTCAGGCAGTGATCAGCGGGCGATCCAAGCATGTGCGGATTTGCGGGGATGGGCCACTGGTGGACGCGTCAGGCCGCGCGCAGCTGCGCGGCGGCGTGCTCCGGGGCCACCGTGCACACGTTCAGGCCGGCCCCGAGCTCGATCCCGGCGACGCGCGTCAGGCGGGGCAGGACGTCGATCCGCCAGCAGAAGGCATCGGCGCCGCGGGGTGCGGTGCGGACCCAGAGGTTCAGCGGGGGTGGGGCGCCGAGCACGCGGCCGAGGCGATTGAGGACGTCGTGCAGCAGCCGCGCGCCGGTCGGGCCGTCGTCCTCGAAGCGCCGCCGGGTGCGCCGGGGAGCGAGCGCCAGCTGGTAGGGGGAGCGCGAGGCGTAGGGCGCGAAGACGACGGCGTCGTCGTCGACGGCCACGAGGCGGTCGCGCCGGCGGACCTCCTCCTGTACGAGGTCGCCGAGCAGGTTCTGACCCTGCGTCCGCACGGCGTAGGCGCCGAAGCGCTCGCGCTCGCGGGCGATCGCGGCGGGGACGAAGTCCAGCGCGAACAGCTGCGCGTGCGTGTGCGAGAGGGAGGCGCCGGCCTCGCGGCCCTCGTTGACGACCAGGTGCACGCAGGCCGCGCCCGCCTCGGTGTGATGGCGCATCCGCTCGCGCCAGACCCCGGCCGCCGCGACGACCTGCTCGGCCGGCAGCTGCGCGAGGGTCCTCACCGGCTGCGCGGAGTTGACGATCACCTCGCTGGCGCCGCGCGCGGGCAGCGCGGTGAACAGGTCCGCGGGGACCTGCAGCGGCGGATCCTCGGCGTCCCAGGCCAGCAGCGGGTAGCGGTTCGGGACCACGCGCACCGTCCAGCCCGGGGTGTCGGGGGCACCGCCGCCCGGCCGCAGCGCGTGCAGCTCGGGCGGGGTCCGGTCCTCGTGGCCCTCGGCGAAGGGGTCGTCGGCGGGCGCCGGCGCCGGTTCGGGCGTGATCTCGAACGCCGCACCCGGCCGGTCGGCGCGGTGGACGGCGACGATCGAGCGCAGCCCGGTGAGCGGGTCGACGCGGACCTCAGGCACCGAGGTATCGCTTGATGTCCTGGCCGAGCTCCTGGGGGCTCTCGTAGGGGCCTGCGTGGCGCATGACGACGCGGCCACCGGGGTCCACGAAGATCGTGACCGGATAGTTGTTGGGGGCGCCGAGGAAGCGGGCGATGTTCTCGTCTGCGTCCACGTAGGACGGATAGGTGACCGGGAACCGTCCCAGGAAGGCCTTGGCCTCGCCGCGGTTGTCGTGGCCGTCGATGCCCACGAACGCCACGGTGCGTCCGCGCTCGGCGCCGACGCGCTGGAAGACGGGAAACTCCGCCCGGCAGGGCCCGCACCACGAACCCCACTTGTTGACCACCACGGGGTGCCCCCGCAGGCCCCGAAGGCGCGCGCGGAAGGCGGGAAGGTCGCCGCCGAGCAGGGCGTTGGCCTGGCCGTGCAGCGCCGCGAGCGGGGCCGGAGCGCCCTTGAGCGCCCGCAGGGCGGCCTGCGGGTCGTAGCCGGGATCCTTCGGGGCGAGCTTCGCGGTGGTCGACCGGCCGCCGGCCTGGGTCAGGCCGACGACGACGACCACCGCCACCGCGACGGCGAGCAGGACCGGAAGCGCGCGCCTCACGAACCAGAGCCTAGGACGCACTGCGACCGGCCTGCGCGCCGATCTGCTTCAATAGGAGGTGCGCGCAGGCCGTACCGGCAGGGCTCTCACCTGATCCACGCCGAAGGGCCGCGCTCCCTGATCGCCGTGCGAGGTCGACTGCGCGGCGACGCACGACGTCTGATTCCGAGCCTTCTTTGGCTGATCCCACAGCAGTGGCCGACGAGGCCACGTTCCTGCCGCCTTCGGGCGATCTCGAACGGGTGCAGAAGTTCACCCGTGAGTCCTTCGTGCTCGAAGGGGAGTCGGTCGCGGTCGCGCTCGCGCCGGGATCCGCCCGCCGCATGGCGTTCGACGAGGCGCTGGCCGAGCTCGACACCGGGGCGCGCACGCCGTCGGTCGCCTGGCGGCGCACGTGGTCGCTGCTCCTGGGCCTCGAGCGGGTGCTCGACGAGGACGAGCCGGCGCTCGTCGACGGCACGACCCTCTCCGCCCACCAGGTCGACGCCCTATCGGGCACGCTGACCGCGCTGCTCGCCGAGGCCCAGCGCACGGGCAACGGCAACGGGTCGCTCACCGCGACCTCCGGCGAGCCGATCGCGCTCGCGTCCTCCGCGATCCCGGGCGAGGAGGACATCGAGGAGGAGGACGCCGAGGAGGAGCCGCAGGACTGGGCGGAGCAGGACGCGGGCGCCGACGCCGACGAGGCGCAGCTTCCCGAGCAGCCGGAGGATGTCAACGCGGGCAAGCGCTTCTGGTTCGAGCACGCCACGGGCGCCGGCAAGACGGTAGCGGCGCTCGGCTTCGTCGAGGCCTCCCGCACCGGCGGCGTGCTCATCCTCACCCACCGGCGCAACCTCGTCGACCAGTTCCTGGGCGAGCTGCGCGACCGCGGGTACAAGGCGCGCATCCACGGGCCGCTGCTGCGCGGCCAGGACTCCGCGATCGGGGCGGTGGGGGTCGTCACGGTCGAGACCTACCAGTGGTTCGTGCGCAACGCCGGCAACGTCTCCGACGCCTACGCGATCGTGATCTGCGACGAGGCCCACACCGCGCTGGGCGAGAAGACCTCCGCGGCGATCCGCAACTGGGCCGAGCCCGTCTTCGTGGGCATGACCGCCACGGGCGCGCTGATCGCCCGCCACGTCACCGATCTCTTCCCGACGCAGACGTCGCGCTTCGACCTCGCCCAGGCTGCCCGCCGCGGCGTCATCTCGCCGCTGCGCTGCGTCCGCATCCCGCCCGGTCCCGGCGTCCGCACGATCGCCAAGGTGCCGCTGCGCAAGGGCGACGTCGACATGGAGTTCGACCAGGAGATGCTGGCCGAGCTGCTCGACCAGATGCCGTTCAACATGGCGATCGCCGACCTCTACAAGACCCGCTTCAACGGCGTGCCCGGCGTCGTCTACGCCGCCGGGGTCCGGCACGCGATGCACGTCGCCGAGGCGTTCCGCGCGCTCGGCATGAAGGCCCAGGGGGTGTCGGGCGAGACGCCCAAGCGCGAGCTCGCCGAGATCCTCGCCGCCTACGAGCGCGGGGAGGTCGACGTGCTCGTCAACGCCCAGCTGCTCGCCGAGGGCTGGAACTCGCCGCGCGCCACCGTCTGCATGCACCTGGCGCCGACGGCGTCGCGGCGCATCTACCAGCAGCGCGTGGGCCGCGTCACCCGCCGCCATCCCGGCAAGGAAGCCGGCATCGTGATCGACTTCGTGCACCCGGCGACCAAGCACGACGACCCCGTCGTCACGCTGCACTCGCTGCTGGACCGCGACGTCTACCGCGGCGGCGCCATCGTCGTCGGCCCGGTGCGCCGGGGCCGCGGGCGCCGACTGCGCGTCGAGCGGCGCGTCCTGCCGGTGTGCGCGGACGAGAACCGCCGCATCGAGGTCTTCGAGCGCGAGCTGTGGCGCATCGCCGTCGAGCACCTCGACTACGGCGAGCAGATCCAGTGGTCCGCGCTCGCCGGGGCGCGCGTCGCGCCGACGGGCTGGCGCAAGGCTCGCGCGATGCTGCACTTCGACCAGCAGGGCGAGCTCAAGCGCACCTTCTTGATCACGGCCCTGCAGCGCAACAAGAACCCGCAGCTGCGGCTGCGCGCCCTGCAGGAGATCGCCGCCGCACGCGACGACGAGGCCTTCGACCAGGCCGTCGAGCTGATCGGCGACTGGCCGCGCGAGGAGAAGCGCGAGGGCGTCAAGGCCCTGCTGCTCGCCCTGGCGGAGCGCAAGCTCGGCCGGCGCGACCAGGCCAACAACTGGATCTGGCGCTGCGCGGAGTACACGCGCGAGCTGCACGAGGAGTACGCCGTGCAGCGCTGGCCGGAGACCAAGCGCCTGCTCGGCCTGCTCGTGAACTCCTCCGGCGGGGCCCACGCGCGCAACGCGCGCCGGCTCGTCCAGGCCGCGCGCCAGCACGATCGCCGCCTCGCAGCGGCCCTGCTCGCCGCCGCCCTCCCGCACACCGCGGAGGCCGGCGAGGTCATCAACGGCGCGCGCATGCGCATGTCCCGCAAGCCCGGCGCGCTCGCCCGGGAGCTGCTGCGCAACCTGCCCAAGTCGGGCAAGGGCAAGCGGCGGCGCAGCAAGAAGCGCAAGGGACCGGCCGAGGTGCAGGTCGCGGCGGGGTCCAATGTCAACCTGGATCCGGATCGCGACGCGGGCGCCGAGCCCGCCGAGACGGCCGTCGAGCCCAAGCCCGCGCGCTCCGGCCGCCGGCGCTCGCGTCGCTCCAAGCCCGCCGAGGCGGCCGAGCCGGTCGTCGGTCCCACGACGGCGGAGGCCCAGGAGCTCGAGCCGTCGCCCTCCCCCGACGACAGGCCGATCCCGCGCCGCCGCTCGCGAGCCAAGAAGCCCGCGGCCGCAGCTTCCAACGGGGTCGCACCGGCGCAGTCGGAGGGGTCCGAGTCGGACGACAAGCCAGCCCCGCGCCGCCGCTCACAGGCTCCGAAGCCGCCCGCGACCG
>JBBQBV010000135.1:0-9862 GCA_038318085.1 Solirubrobacterales bacterium | reverse complement strand
GCCCGCAGCGTGCTCGAGCGGCTCGACGAGCTCGGGGTCTCCCTCGCCATCGACGACTTCGGGACGGGCTACTCCTCGCTCGCCTACCTGCGGGAGCTGCCAGTCGACGAGATCAAGATCGATCGCTCCTTCGTGCTCGAGATGGCCGGCGACCGATCCGGCGAGTCGATCGTGCGCTCGATCATCGACCTCGCCCACAACCTCGGCCTGCGCGCGGTCGCCGAGGGCGTGGAGGACCAGAACCTGCTCACGCGCCTGACCGAGCTCGGCTGCGACGTGGCGCAGGGCTACTACATCTCACGCCCGCTGCCGGTGGACCGCTTCGAGCAGTGGATGCAGTCCTACCCCCTGCGCACGACGTGGCTGAGCGAGCTCAAGGCGACCGCCACCGCCACCGCCGCGGTCGCCTGACCCCTGCGTCTAGAGAGGCGTCGCGGGCAGCCTGAGCCTGGATCCACCGATCCCGGCGGCGTCACGACGCCGCATGCGGTCGCCAGGCGCCGCCGGCCGGGCACCCGAAGGGCCCACCCAGCCGATGCCCGGCCGACGACGCCTGACTCGGCCTGCAGCGCCATGACACCACTGATCCTGGCATCCACGGATCAGGGGCCCAAACCGCACACGTGTCTCTCAACGCTTCCTAACCGAGGCAGCGTCAGTCGTCCAGCCGTATGCGCAGCCCGATGACGTCCCCCTCGTGCGGCGGTCTCAGGTGCGCACGCCCCCACGCCAGCCGGTCGATCGGCGGCGGCAGCCTGGCTACGGCGCCAGCCGCTCGATGACCCAGCCGCCTCCGTCGCGCCGGTAGCGCAGGCGGTCGTGCAGGCGATTCGGCCGGCCCTGCCAGAACTCGATCGCGCCCGGGCGGACCAGGTAGCCGCCCCAGTGCGGCGGGCGGGGGACGTCCTCCCCGCCGGCGAAGCGCGCCTCGGCCTGCGCCACGCGCCGGTCCAGCGCGGCGCGGTCCGGGAGGGCCTCGCTCTGGGGGGACGCCCAGGCGGCGATCTGGCTCGCGCGCGGGCGTGAGGCGAAGTAGGCGTCGCTCTCGGCCGCGGGCAACCGCTCCGCGGTGCCGGTCACGCGCACGGAGCGGTGCATCGCCAGCCACCCGAAGGTCAGCGCCACGGCGGGGTCAGCCGTGATCTGGCGACCCTTGGCTGACGCGTAGTTGGTGAAGAAGCGAAAGCCGCGCTCGTCGACGCCGCGCAGGAGCGCGTAGCGCGACTCGGGCCCGGGGGTCGAGACGACCATCGCCTCCGGTTCGACGAGCAGCGCCGCGCGGGCCGCCTCGAACCAGACGCCGAACTGCGCGATCGGGTCGGCGTCGAGGTCTGACACGTCGAGCGCCGGCGACTCGTATTCGCGATGCTCGCCCACGCCTGGGATCCTGGCAGGCATGGCGCGCGTCGAGCTCACCCACCCCGACAAGGTGCTGTTCGGAAAGGACGGGATCACGAAGGCGGACCTCGCCGCGTACTACGCGTCGATCGCGGCGACGATGCTCCCGCACATCCGCGATCGGCCGCTCAGCCTGCAGGTGTTCCCTGGCGGGATCGGGCGTCCCGGGCACTTCATGAAGCAGATCCCGGACTACTTCCCCGACTGGGTAGGCCGTGTCGAGCTGCCCAAGCGCGGCGGGACGGTCACCCACGTCGTCGCCCAGGACGCCGACACCCTTCAGATCCTCGCCCAGCACAACGCGATCACCCCGCACGTGCCGACCGCGCGGCTCGATCGCCCCGACCGGCCGGACCGCCTGGTGGTCGACTTCGACCCGGAGAACGAGCGGGACTGGCCGGACGTCGTGGAGGGCGCGCGGCGCGCAGGCGCCCTGCTGCGCGACGCCGGCCTGGAGCCCTTCGCGATGACGACGGGCTCCCGCGGCCTGCACGTCGTCGCGCCGCTGCGCCGCGAGTCCTCCTACGAGGCCGTGCGGGCGATGGCGACGGACCTCGCGGCGGCCATCGTCGAGGCGCGGCCGGAGGCGTTCACCACCGCCTTCTCCAAGGACGAGCGCGGGGGCCGCATCTTCGTCGACGTGCTGCGCAACCGCCCTGCGCAGACCGTGGTTGCTCCCTACGCGGTGCGGGCGCGCGACGGCGCGCCCGTTGCCACGCCGCTGCGCTGGGAGGAGCTCCAGGACCCGGCGCTGCGCCCCCGCGGCTGGACGCTGCGCACGATCGCAGAGCGGCTCGGGCACGGGGGGGATCCCTGGGCGCAGCTCGGCGCGGCGGCGGCCTCGCCGCGCTCGGCGGCGCGCCGGCTGGCCGCCGCGGCCGGCTGAACCGCAAACCTACTCGCGAGTAAACTCCGGCGCGGGATGGGGTCATCTGCAAAACGGCGGGCCGGCACCCGCCGCATGCCGCGCGCCGCGCGCGAGGAGCAGATGCTCCAGGTCGCGGGCGACGTGTTCGCCGAGCGCGGCTTCCATCCGGCGTCGATGGACGAGATCGCCGAGCGCGCCGACATCTCCAAGCCGATGCTGTACGCGTACTTCGGCTCCAAGGACGGCCTGTACTCCGCCTACATGGATCGCCAGGGCGCGGACCTGCTGGCCGCGATGGACGCCGCCGTGGACCCGGCGCTGGCCCCCGGGGACCAGGTCTGGGCGTCGATGTCCGCGTTTCTCGGCTTCGTCGAGCAGCACCGGCCGGGCTGGGCCGCGATGCAGCGCGAGCTGGCCTCCGGCGCCGGGCGGGTGGCGGCCGACGTGGCCCGCGTCCGAGCCGCGATCGTCAGGCGCATGGCCGCGCTGCTGGCGCAGAACCTCGACGCGGTGCTCGCTGACGCGCTCGCCCACGGCTTCGTCGGCGCCGGCGAGTCCCTCGCGGCCTGGTGGATCGACCACCCCGAGCTCAGCCGCGAGGACATGGCCGGGCGCATCATGGACGTCGCCTGGGTCGGCGTCGGCGGCGTGCTGGAGGGCCGCCGCTGGCCGGCTGGCTGACGGGCTACGGGCGGCGGGGGCGGAGCGGTAGGGGTCGGGCGCGGGATCCGGGGATCCGGGGGCGCCATCTCGTGCTCACGGTGGGATCCCCCCGGGGGATCCCACCCCCACCCAGCCCAGCGGTAAGCGCCTGAAAGCCCCATAACGCTTGAGTCCCGTCGCCCAACTGGTACAACCAGTGGGCCAGTGGCCGCGCAGATCGAACCCGTTCAGCGCCGGCTCGTCTCCGGGGCCGTCTACGACTCGCTGCTCTCCGACGTTCTCGCCGGCCGCCTCGCCCCCGGCGACGCGCTGCCGTCAGAACGCACCCGAAACGAGGCGTTCGCAGAGGAGCGCCGCGCGCTGCTCGACATCGCCGAGATGCGCTACGGATGAGCGCGGTCCTCTACTACGCGATCCCGTTCTTCGTGCTCCTGCTGATCGCGGAGGCCCTGTCCTTCCGGCATCTGCGGGACGATGACGACCTCGTCGGCTACGAGCTGCGCGACTCGCGCACGTCGCTGACCATGGGCATCGGCAACGTGGTCGTCAACTTCGGCTGGAAGGCGATCGTGGTCGTCGTGTACGCCGCGCTGTACGAGCTGACGCCGCAGCGCCTGAGCCCCGACGACTGGTGGGTCTGGGTGCTGCTGTTCGTCGCCGACGACCTCTCCTACTACTGGTTTCACCGCGTGTCGCACGAGAGCCGCGTGTTCTGGGCCAGCCACGTCGTCCACCACTCAAGCGAGCACTACAACCTCTCGACCGCCCTGCGCCAGACGTGGGTGCCGATGACCTACTTCCCGTTCTGGCTGTGGCTGCCGCTCGTCGGCTTCCCGGTCTGGATGGTCCTGCTGGCGCAGGCCTGGAGTCTGATCTACCAGTTCTGGATCCACACCGAGCGGGTGCGCCGGCTGCCGCGCCACCTCGAGCTCGTGCTCAACACGCCGTCGCACCACCGCGTCCACCACGGCTCCAACGACCTCTACCTTGACCGCAACTACGGCGGCATCCTGATCGTCTGGGACCGCCTGTTCGGCAGCTTCCAGGAGGAGACGGAGCGGGTCCGCTACGGGCTGACCAAGAACATCCGCACGTTCAACCCGGTCCGGGTCGCCTTCCACGAGTACATCGCGATCTGGCACGACCTCATGCGCGCCCGCGGCTTCCGGGACAAGGCGCGCGTCCTGCTCAAGGGGCCGGGCTGGCGTCCAGACGCGCCAGGTGTGAGCGACGTGCGCTCCAGTTAGCCGTATCCACGCTAGAGTTATGGCTCGCCAAAGATGGAAGCCGCGACCACCACAACTCCCGCTCCTGAGCCGACCCTCCCGCTCCGCGTCTCGCCGCTGCGCGAGCTGCGCAGCCGCGGGCGCATCCGGGGCCGCCTCGCCCTGCTGGGGCCGGCCTTCGTCGCGGCCGTCGCCTACATCGATCCCGGGAACTTCGCCACCAACATCTCGGGCGGCGCGAAGTACGGCTACCTGCTGGTCTGGGTCATCGTCCTGGCCAACCTGATGGCGATGCTGGTCCAGTACCTGTCGGCCAAGACGGGGATCGCGACCGGCAACAACCTGCCCGAGCTCTGCCGTGCGCACTTCCCGCGCCCGGTCACGTGGGGCCTGTGGGTCCAGGCCGAGGTGATCGCGATCGCCACCGACCTCGCGGAGTTCGTCGGGGCGGCCATCGCGCTGAACCTGCTCTTCGGCCTGCCGCCGTTTACCTCGGGCCTGATCACCGCCGTCGTGGCGCTCGGCATCCTCGGGTTGCAGAGCCGCGGCTACCGCCGCTTCGAGCTCGTCATCGGCGGCATGCTCGCGATCGTGCTGATCGGCTTCCTGGTCGACCTCGCGCAGGTGAGCGTCGACACCGGCGCGGCCGCCGCCGGGCTGATCCCGCACTTCGACGGGTCAGGCACCGTCCTGTTGGCCGTCGGCATCATCGGCGCCACCGTCATGCCGCACGTCGTCTACCTGCACTCGGCGCTCACCCAGCGCCGCATCGTGGCCGAGGACGACGGCGAGCGCCGGACCCTGCTGCGCTTCCAGCGCGTCGACGTGCTGATCGCCCTCGGCATCGCCGGCGTGATCAACCTCACGATGCTGATCGTGGCCGCCGCCCTGTTTCATAAGAGCGGCCTGACGGGCGTCGACTCGATCGAGGGCGCCTACGCCGGCTTCAAGTCGCTGCTCGGCCCGAGCGCGGCCCTCGCCTTCGGCATCGCGCTGCTGGCGTCCGGGCTGTCGAGCTCGAGCGTGGGCACCTACGCCGGCCAGGTGGTCATGCAGGGGTTCATCAGGCGCCAGATCCCGCTGTTCTTGCGTCGCGTCGTGACGATGGCGCCGTCGCTGGTCGTGCTCGCCCTCGGCTTCGACGCGACGTCCACGCTGGTCATCTCCCAGGTCGTCCTGTCCTTCGGCATCCCGTTCGCGCTCGTGCCGATGATCGTGCTCACCCGCCGGCGCGACGTGATGGGCGCCTTCGTCAACACGCGGCTGACGACGGCCGCCGCAAGTCTCGTGGCCGCGGTGGTGATCGCGCTCAACGGCTTCCTGATCTACCAGACCTTTCTCGGATGACCTCGTCGACCGCGGCCATCGAGGACTACGCCAAGGCGATCTACGCGCTGCAGGAGCGCGCGGACGAAGGCGTCGTCACGACGACGGCCGTGGCCGAGCGGCTCGGGCTCACCGCGGGCTCGGTGTCGGCGATGCTCAAGAAGCTCGACGCCGCGGGGCTGGTCGCCCACGAGCCCTACCGCGGCGTCACGCTCACGGCCCGGGGCCGGCGCGTCGCGCTCGAGGTCATCCGCCACCACCGCCTGATCGAGCTCTTCCTCGCCGAGGTGCTCGACATGCCGTGGGACCGGGTGCACGACGAGGCCGAGGTCCTCGAGCACGTCATCTCCGAGGAGCTCGAGGACCTGATCGCGGCAAAGCTCGGCCATCCGACCGCCGACCCGCACGGCGACCCGATCCCGACCGCGGAGCTCGAGCTCTGCGAGGAGCGCCGGGGCGTCCGGCTGCAGGACCTCGAGGCCGGGGCCGCGGGCCGCTTCTTGCGCGTCTCGGACGCGGACCCGGACATGCTGCGCTGGCTGGCCGAGCGCGCCGTGCGGCCGGGGGACGGGATCGAGGTGCTCGAGAAGCAGCCCTTCGGCGGGCCGCTGACGGTGCGGGTCGGGGGGTCGGTTCATGTCCTCGGCGGTGGCGTGGCTGCCGCGATGCGGATAGAACTTCCCCTCGGGACCTGAGACGAGGAGGCTCGAAGACGTGCGCAGCACCATGCAGGACGCCCCGCTGTCCGTCGCCCGGCTGGTGCGCCACGGCACGGTCGCACACGGCGCCAGCGAGGTCCTCACCTGGACCGGTGACGGCTTCCGGCGCGCGACCTACGCGCAGGTCGGCGCCCGCGCGGCGCAGCTGGCCAACGCGCTGCGCAAGCTCGGCATCGACGCCGACCAGCGCGTCGCGACCTACCAGTGGAACGACCAGGAGCACTTCGAGGCCTACCTGGCGGTCCCGGCCATGGGCGCCGTCCTGCACACGCTCAACGTGCGGCTGTTCTCAGAGCAGGTCGCTTACATCGCCAACCACGCCGAGGACAAGGTCGTGATCGTCGATCCGTCGCTGATCGAGCCCCTGAGCCAGGTTCTGGGGGGCCTCGAGACCGTCGAGCACGTGCTCGTCACGGGGGAGGACACGGACGCCTCCGCGCTCGAGGGCTTCGGCGCCGAGATCCACTCCTACGAGGCGCTGCTGGCAGCCGAGCCCGACA
Organism: Solirubrobacterales bacterium; assembly: GCA_038318085.1. Lineage (GTDB taxonomy): Bacteria > Actinomycetota > Thermoleophilia > Solirubrobacterales > Solirubrobacteraceae > DATLGB01. The sequence continues at coordinate 3,162 of JBBQBV010000135.1, read as the reverse complement.
GCTTCGACTGGGTCGAGGTGGGGGAGAACGACGCCGCGGCGATGTGCTACACGAGCGGGACGACCGGCAACCCGAAGGGCGTCGTCTACAGCCACCGCTCGATCGTCCTGCACTCGATGGCGGCCTGCATGGGCGACGCGATGGGCCTGAGTCCCTCGAGCAAGGTGCTCGTCATCGTCCCGCAGTTCCACGCGATGGCCTGGGGCCTGCCGTACGCGGCGATGCTCGTCGGCGCCTCGCTGATCCTGCCCGAGCGCTTCCTGCAGCCCGAGCCGCTGCTGGAGATGATCCGGGCGGAGCGGCCCGACTTCGCCGGAGCCGTCCCGACGATCTGGCAGGGTATGCTCGGCCTGCTCGACGCGGCGCAGGACGGCGACGCCCTCGCCTCCCTTAAGGAAGTCGTGGTCGGCGGCTCGGCGTGCCCGCCGGCGCTGATGAAGGCCTTCCAGGAGCGCTACGACGTGAAGATCCTCCACGCCTGGGGGATGACGGAGACCTCGCCGCTGGCCTCCGTGGCGCGCGCGCCCGTCGCCGCGAAGGGTCAGGACGACGAGTGGCGCTACCGCGTGACGCAGGGGCGCTTCATGGCCGGCGTCGAGGCCCGGCTGGTCGCCGACGACGGCAGCGTGCTGCCCTGGGACGACGAGGAGGTCGGCGAAGTCGAGTGCCGCGGACCGTGGGTCACGGCGAGCTACTACCTCGACGACGACCCCGAGAGGTTCCACGACGGCTGGCTGCGCACAGGGGACATCGGACGCATCTCGGCCGACGGCTTCCTGACGCTCACCGACCGCTCCAAGGACGTCATCAAGTCCGGCGGGGAGTGGATCTCCTCGGTGGAGCTCGAGAATGCGATCATGGGCCATCCGGCGGTGTCCGAGGCGGCGGTCGTCGGCATCCCCGATGAGCGCTGGGGCGAGCGCCCGCTCGCGTCGGTCGTCATCAAGGACGGCGAGGACGTTTCGGCGGAGGATCTGCGCGCCTTCCTGGCCGGCCAGGTCGCCGACTGGCAGCTCCCGGACATGTGGACCTTCATCGACGAGGTGCCGAAGACCTCCGTCGGCAAGTTCGACAAGAAGGTCATCCGCCAGCGCTACGCGGACGCGGCGCTCGAAGTCGTGAGTGCCGGCTGACCTTCACATGTCGGCCCCCAGGGCCGATGATGCCGCCTTGTGTCTGACCGCGCGAGTTATGAATGGGTGCGCAAGCCCTGGTGGCGCCGCTGGCTCGCGCGCCTGCTGGCGCTCGCGGCTCTCGCGGGCGTGACGTACGCCGTCGTGGCGATCGTCCGCGACGGCACGGACGCCACGTCGAGCAGGGACTCCGTCGTCGCTCCCGCGCTCGGCAAGCTCTCCAGGAGCCAGGAGCGGCTCGCCGTGACGCTCGAGGCGCTCAAGCCGGGCCGCTCGCCGCGCGCGGCGAAGACCGCCCTCAAGCGCGTCCATGCCGACCACAAGGCGGTCGTCTCCGCGCTGCGCCGGAGCCGGACGGAAAAGCACAAGGTCGACAACGCCGCGGCGCTCCAGGACGCCCTCGGGGCCGAGTTCGACTACCTCGACGGCGTCGACGCGGTGCTGCGCAACCCCCGCTCCAAGCTGCTCACGGGCCTCGGCAACCGGGCCGAGAAGGCTAAGGCGGCCTTCACGAAGCTGCCGGGCTCAGCCGGGGTGGAGGACGGGATCCGCGGCACCACGGCCCTCACCAACTGGGCGCGCGCGCGCGGCGGCTGATGACCGTCCGCCGGGGGGCGTCCGCGCTCGCCGCGGTGGTGGTCGTCGGCGCGCTGCTGCGCTTCCCGACCCTGGCCGACCAGTCCTTCTGGCGCGACGAGGCCTCCACCGCGCTCGAGCTGCACGGCGCCGTCGGCCACATGCTCGCGGGGGTGCGCGACCTCGAGGGGATGCCGCCGGGCTACTTCGTGCTGGCGTGGCTGTGGACGCGCGCGTTCGGCGTGGGGGAGGCCGGGTTGCGGTCGCTCTCGGCGGTCATCGGCCTCGCCACGATCCCGGTGGCCCACGCTCTCGGGGCTCGGCTGTCGGCGCGCGCCGGATGGCTCGCGGCCGCCTTCGCCGCCACGAGCCCATTCCTCGTCTGGTACGCGCAGGAGGCGCGGCCGTACGCGCTGCTGAGCCTGCTCACGGCGACCGCGACGCTGTGCTTCGTCCAGGCCCTCGACGGGCCCGCCCGCCGGCCGCTGGCGCTCTGGGGGGCGGCGGCCGCCGGAGCCCTGCTCACCCACTACTTCGCGGTCTTTGTGCTCGTGCCCCAGGCGCTCGTGCTGCTGTATCGCCACGGGCGCCGTGCCCTGCCCGGCATGCTGGCGCCGGTGGTCACCGGCCTCGCCCTGGTGCCGCTGCTGATCGCCCAGCACGACAACCGGGTGGACTGGGTGAGCGGTGCGCAGCTCTCGACGCGCCTGGCCGACGTCGCCAAGCACTGGGCCTCCGGCGAGTTCGGGACTCCGGTCGACGCCGCCGGCGCGCTGTCGCTGGTCCTGCTGATCGCCGGCGTCGGGCTCGCCCTGAGCCGGGGCCGGGCCGGCGCCACGTGGGCCGTGGTGGGCACGGCGGGCGCGGCCCTGGCGCTGCCGGTGCTGGCGGCGGCGATCGGCCAGGACTACGTGCTCGACCGCTACCTGATCGCGGCCCTGGTTCCCCTGCTGGCCGTCGCCGCTGCGGGCTTCGCCGGGCTCGGACGGTCGGGGCAGGCCGCCGGCGTCGCGCTCGCCCTGCTCTTCGTGGCCTTCACGATCGACACCGCCGCCGACGGGCGGCTGCAGCGCGAGGACTGGCGTGCCGCGGCCGCGCGCCTGCGGGCCTTCGGCGCGCCCGTGACGCTCGTTGCGACTGCCGACGCCGACCGGCCGCTGCGCTGGTACGCGCCGGCCGCGCACACGCTCACGTTTCCCGCCGTGTCCGACGACGTCGTGCTGCTCGCCTCCTGGCGGGTGGGAAAACCGCGCCCGCTCACGCCTGCGCCCCCGGCCCCGGGGCTCGCACTCGCCGAGCGCCTCGACGCCGCGACCTACACCATGCTGCGCTACCGGGCGCCGGTGCCGGTGCCGATCGATCCCGGAGGGCTCAGCGCCGGCACGCTGGACGCGACCCATCCAGCGGTGCTGCTCACGATCGCGTCAGGAAGCTGATCTGGCCGTTGGTCTCG
>JBBQBV010000134.1:0-10086 GCA_038318085.1 Solirubrobacterales bacterium | reverse complement strand
TTCGACGCCGAGGCGCTGAGCAAGCCGATCGTCGGGGTCGCCTCGACCTGGATCGAGACGATGCCCTGCAACTTTCATCTGCGCGCGCTCGCCGCCCGGGTCAAGGAGGGCGTCCGCGAGGCCGGCGGCACGCCGATGGAGTTCAACACGATCGCCATCTCTGACGGCATCACGATGGGCACGAGCGGGATGAAGACCTCGCTCGTATCGCGCGAGGTGATCGCAGACTCGATCGAGCTCGTCGCGGAGGGCCACCTCTTCGACGCGCTGATCGTGCTCACCGGCTGCGACAAGACGATCCCGGGTGGCGCGATGGCGCTGGCGCGGGTGGACGTGCCCGGCGTCCTGCTCTACGGCGGCTCGATCATGCCCGGCCGCTGGCGCGGCGAGGACGTGACGATCCAGGAGGTCTTCGAGGCGGTCGGCAGCCACGCGGCGGGCAGGATGTCCGACGAGGATCTCGCCGACCTCGAGCAGCACGCCTCGCCCGGGGCGGGCGCCTGCGGGGCGCAGTTCACCGCCAACACCATGGGCATGGTCTTCGAGGTCATGGGCCTGTCGCCGATGGGCTCGAGCATGGTCCCGGCCGAAAACGCCGCCAAGCCCGACGTCGCCCGCGCCGCCGGGCGCCTGGTCATGGACGTGCTCGCGCGCGGCCAGCGCCCGAGCGAGATCATCACCCGCGCGAGCATGGAGAATGCGATCGGCGCCGTGGCGACCAGCGGCGGCTCCACCAACGCGGTGCTCCACCTGATGGCGCTCGCCCGCGAGACCGGCGTCGAGCTCGAGCTCGACGACTTCGACCGCATCGCCGAGGGGACACCGGTCACCTGCGACCTCAAGCCGACCGGGCGCTTCACCGCCTCCGACCTCTACGAGGCCGGCGGCGTGCCCCTGGTCGTCAAGCGCCTGCGCGAGCTCGGCCGGCTGCACGAGAGCGCCCCGACCGTCACCGGGCAGACGATCGGGGAGGTCGCCGACGCCGCCGAGGAACGCGCGGGCCAGGAGGTCGTCCTGCCCGCCGGCGCGCCGATCAAGCAGACCGGCGGACTCGCGATCCTGCGCGGCAACCTCGCCCCGGACGGCTCGGTGGTCAAGCTCTCGGGCCACGAGCGCCGCTACCACCAGGGCCCCGCGCGCGTGTACGAGCGCGAGGAGGAGGCGATGGCGGCGGTCCAGACCGGCGCCATCAACGAGGGCGACGTCCTCGTCATCCGCAACGAGGGCCCGGTCGGTGGACCGGGGATGCGCGAGATGCTCGGCGTCACCGCCGCCCTGGCCGGCAACGGGATGGGCGCGCACGTCGCGCTGCTGACCGACGGCCGCTTCTCCGGCGCCACCCGAGGCTTCATGGCCGGTCACGTCGCCCCCGAGGCCGTCAGCGGCGGCCCGATCGCCGCCGTGCGCGAGGGGGACACGATCACCATCGACGTCGACCGGCGCCGGATGGACGTGGCATTGTCAAACGAGGAGATCGCCCAGCGCATCGCGAGTTATCCAATGCCCACCCCCCAGCACACGACCGGCGTGCTCGGCAAGTACGCCAAGCTTGTCTCCAGCGCGGCCGAGGGTGCCGTCACGGGCTAGCCATGGTCACCGGGATCGCCAATGTCATCGCCGCCCTCGGAGGCATCGGCCTGATCGTCTTCCTCGTCTGGATCGCGTCGCGCGGCCACGACGACCGCGCGGCCGAGGAAGCGGCGCGCGATCACCTCCTAAAGCACGGCCGCTGGCCCGACGACGTCTGAGGCGCTGCCCTCGGCGACGAACGCCGACACCTCGCGGTTGAAGCGCTCGGGACGCTCGAGCATGACCACGTGACCCGTGCGCTCGTAGATCGACCTGCGCGCGTCGGGCATCAGCCGCTCCAGCTCGGCGGCGTGCTCGACGCCGACCAGCGCGTCGTCGGCGCCCCAGACGATCAGGGTGGGAGCGACGACGGTCTGGAGCTTGTCGCGCAGGGGATAGGAGGCGAGCGCCCGCAGGGACGGCAGGAAGCCCTCCGTGCGCTTGGCCGTCAGCAGGATCTCGCACTGCAGCTCGCGGGAGAGCAGGTGCCCGAAGCGGACCCCGCCGAGCCCGAGCGCCGCCGCGCGCAGCTTCGGGCGCCGGATCAGGTAGCGCTCGCTGCCGATCAGCACGCGGCCGAGCGTGCTTTCGGTGGCCTGCGCGAGGGCGACCAGCGGCTTCGCGCGGCGGTACTCCTGCCAGAACACCGCCGCGGAGACGAGGACCAGGCGCTCGGCGAGCGCGGGGTGCCGGACCGCGAGCTCGAGCGCGATGAAGCCCCCCATCGAGTTGCCGGCGACGACGGCGCGCTCGACGCCGAGGTGGCCCAGCAGCTCCGCCACGCCGCGCGCGAGGCGCTCGATCGTGACGTCGCCCGCGAGCGGCTCGGAGGCCCCGAAGCCGGCGAGGTCCATCGCGATGCAGCGGTGGTCGCGCGCGAAGTGCGGGAGGTTCTCGAGCCAGGTTTGCCAGCACGCGCCGAGACCGTGGATGAAGACGATCGGCGGCCCGGAGCCGATCTCGACGTACTCCATCCTGGCGCCGTCGACCACCGCCTGGTGGCGGTGCGCCGGCCAGTCGATGTCCAGCCAGGCCGGCCGGCCCGGGGTGCCGTAGCCGGGCTCAGATGGCCGCCGTTTAGGCCAAGTGGGATTGGCGATCAGCGCCTCGAGCACGGCGGAGCGGGGAGCCATGCGCACCACCGTACCGCGATAGTTGGCGCAAGATCATGCGCAGCGTCACGTGCAGGCCCCCCATTGCGGGTATTTGACGCTTAGGATCAGTGTCGACGCATGGGCAAGAAATCCTTCATCTTCGCGGCGGTCATCGTCAGCTTCCTGCTGATCGGGGTCGTCGCCGTCTACGCCTATGACTCGGGCCGCAAGGACGAGATCGCCAAGGGCGTCTCGATCGGGGGCGTGGACGTGGGCGGCCTCACGGCGGCCAAGGCGCGCCTGCGGCTGCGCCACCGGATCGTGGCGCCGCTCAAGCAGTCCGTGACCGCCCGCTACAGGGGCCGGCGCTTCACCCTGACCGCCGAGCAGGCGCGGGTGAGCGTCGACATCGACCGCTCCGTGCAGGCCGCCGTCGACCGCTCGCGCGCGGGCGGTGTCCTGAGCCGGACCGTGCGCGGCCTCACCGGCGGCAAGGTCAACGCGAGGCTGGACGTGAACATCGCCTATGACCGCGGGGCCGTCAGTCGCCTGGTCGCGCGCGTCGGCAGGCAGCTCGCGCGGCCCGCGGTCGATGCGAAGGTCGACATCTCGGGCTCCGGCGTGGCGGCGAAGCGCTCGCACCGGGGCCTGGCGGTGGACACGCGCGGGCTGAGCCGCGCGCTGAAGCGCCAGGTGACCTCCAGGACGGCGCGCCACGAGGTGCCGGTGCGCGTCACCAAGGTCAAGCCGAAGGTCAGCACGCACGAGCTCGCGTCGAAGTATCCGTCGGTGATCGTGATCAACCGCAGCGCCTTTACGCTGCACCTGTTCACGCATCTCAAGGACGCCAAGGACTACCGGATCGCCGTCGGGAAGGCCGGGCTGGAGACCCCCGCGGGCCTCTACAACATCCAGGACAAGCAGGTCAACCCGTCCTGGCACGTGCCGAACTCGGCATGGGCGGGCTCGCTGGCGGGCACGGTCGTGCCGCCCGGCCCGAGTGACCCGATCAAGTCGCGCTGGATGGGCATCTACAACGGCGCCGGCATCCACGGGACCGACGACATCGGCTCGCTGGGCTCCGCCGCATCGCACGGCTGCGTGCGCATGGCGATCCCCGACGTTCAGGACCTGTTCGACCGGGTCGACATCGGGACGCCGGTCTACGTGGCCTGAGGAAGCGTCGCTCAACAAGAGCACACGTGTTTCTCGACGCTTCCTAGGGGCCGATCTCGGCGATCGGGACCTCCACCCAACCTGTGCCGAGCAGGGAGGCGTGGTGGTCTGAGTGGCGAATGCACAGGGCACCGATGTGCACTCCCCGAGTCTGCTTGCGCATGACCGCGTACCACAGCGTGGTCGCGTCGCTGGTTCCCTGGATGCGGTGCCACGGCGCCCCGGGGCCGTCGACCGGATCCGACAGCCCGGCCTCGTCGAGCTGCCTGCCCGTGGCGATCTGACCCGACGTCGTATCGATGAAGAACATGGCCACCGCTGATGCGCAACATAGCCACGCCCTGAGGCTGAGACCCGCCTGGCGCCAGGCGCTGACGCTCTTTGACGCCGACCTGCGCCGGCGCGGCGCGGCCGAGCGCACCCGGCGCGCCTACGGCATCGACCTCGGCCAGCTCGCGGCTTGGTGCGGCTCCGCAGAGCTCGGTCCGGCCGACGTCGACTACAAGGCGCTGCGCCGCTACGCCGCACACCTCTCCAACCGGCGGGTGGCGGCGACGACGATCGCGCGCAAGCTGGCGGCGAGCCGCCAGTTCTTCGGGTCGCTGGTCGAGCACGGCCAGATGGGCGCCAACCCCGCCGAGCTGCTGCCGCTGCCGCGCAAGCCCGCGCCGCTGCCGCGCGCGCTCAACGCGGCCGACGTCGGCGCGCTGCTGGACAGCATCCCCACCACGACGCCGCTGGAGCTGCGTGACCGCGCCCTGTTTGAGATCGCCTACGGCTGCGGCCTGCGCGCCGAGGAGCTCGTCACGCTCGACGTCTGCGCGCTGGACTTCGACAACGAGCAGCTGCGCGTCGAGGGCAAGGGTGCGAAGACCCGCATCGCCCCGGCGGGCGAGCCCGCGCTGCTCGCCGTGCGCAACTACCTCGACCGCGGCCGCGGGGCGTTGCAGGGCGAGGGAGCCGACACCGAGCCGGCGCTGTTTTTGTCGAAGTCCGGTCGCCGCCTGTCGACCAGCGACGTCCGGCGGCGGCTGCGGGCCTGGGCGGGCCACTCCCACACGCAGGGCGCCGTGCATCCGCACGCTCTGCGGCACTCCTTCGCGACGCACCTGCTCGAGGGAGGGGCGGACCTGCGCGCCATCCAGGAGCTCCTGGGACATGCGACGATCTCAACGACCCAGGTCTACACTCGCGTAGACTCCGCGCGCCTACGGGCAGCGTACGCGCGTAGCCATCCCCGGGCGTAGGCCGGGACGAAAGGCACGGCCCTGGAGACCAACGTCAAAGCGATCGAGCTCAGAGACCTGTGGCGGACGTACAAGACGTCCGGGTCTGAACGCGCCCGGGAGCAGCTCGTCGTGGCCTATTCGCCGCTCGTGAAGTACGTCGCCGGACGCATGTCCTCCGGCCTTCCAGCGCACGTCGAGGAAGCCGACCTCATCTCCTACGGGCTGATCGGCCTCATCAACGCGATCGAGCGCTTCGACATCGAGCGCGAGATCAAGTTCGAGACCTACGCGATCACCCGCGTCAAGGGCGCGATCATCGACGAGCTGCGCGCCCTGGACTGGGTGCCCAGGAGCGTGCGCGCCCGCGCGAGGGAAATTGAACGCACGCACGGCAAGCTCGAGCACAAGCTCCATCGCACGCCGACCGACGAGGAGATGGCCGCGGAGATGGGCATCACGGTCGACGAGTTCCAGGAGGCGCTCGTGAAGATCTCCAACTCGACCGTCGTCGCGCTCGACGAGCTGTGGGCGGTCTCCGACGCCTCCGGCGACCAGGTGTCGCTGCTGGACACGCTGCACGACCCCGACGCCCCGGACCCGCAGCAGCTGCTCGACGCCTCCGAGCTCAAGGACCGCCTCGCGGACGCCATCAGCGCCCTGCCCGAGCGCGAGAAGCTCGTGATCGCCCTGTATTACTACGAGAACCTGACCCTGCGCGAGATCGGCGAGGTGCTCGGCGTGACCGAGTCCCGCATCTCCCAGCTGCACACCAAGGCCGTGCTGCGGCTCAAGAGCCGGCTGCAGGGCGACAACCTGCGCGATTGAGCCCACACCACAGGAGCCACTGGCATGCCCCACGCATCCGCAGACAGGATCCGCAACGTCGCCCTCGTCGGTCACCGAGGTTCCGGGAAGACGTCGCTGATGGAGGCGCTGCTCTTCGAGGCCGGGGCGACCACGCGACTCGGATCGGTGCTGGACGGCTCGACGGTCTCGGACTCCGACTCCGACGAGAAGGCGCGCGGGATGTCGATCAGCGCGAGCCTCGCCTCCTTTGAGTACCGCGACGTCAAGGTCAACCTGATCGACACCCCGGGCGAGCCGTCCTTCGTCGCCGACGCCCTCGGCGCCCTGCGCGTGTGCGAGTCCGCCGTCTTCGTCGTCAACGCCGTGATGGGCGTGGAGGTCTCCACCCAGCGGCTGTGGGAGCGTGCCGACGCGCTCGGGGTCGCCCGGCTGCTGTACGTGAACATGCTCGACCGCGAGCGGGCCGACTTCTTCCGGACTCTGGAGGCGCTCAAGGACGCGTTCGGTGCGCACGTGGTGGCGACCGAGATTCCGATCGGCCGCGAGCACGAGACGCGCGGCCTGATCGACCTGGTCGACATGAAGGCCTACGAATACGACGGGTCCGGCAAGGGCAACGCCAAGGAGGTTCCGATCCCGGACGACCTCGCCGGCCTCGCGACGGAGTACCGCGAGAAGCTCATGGACGAGGTCGCCGAGAACTCCGAGGCGCTGATGGAGCGTTATCTGGACGGCGTGGAGATATCCCACGACGAGATCGCCCGCGCGCTCGAGGAGGGCACCGAGCACGGCCACGTCTTCCCGGTGACCTGCGGCATCGCCACGGCGGACCTCGGCATCGACCGCCTGCTCGACGCGCTCGTCGAGGATCTGCCCTCGCCGGCGCGGCTGGGGCCGATGGAGCTCGAGGAGATGACGCTCGAGCCGACCGAGGACGCGGAGATGTTCGCCTACGTCTTCAAGACCCGCGCCGACCCGTTCGCCGGCCGGATCAACCTCTTCCGGGTCTACCAGGGCCACCTCGACCACGACACGCAGGTGATGAACACCCGCACCCACCACAAGGAGCGCATCGGCCAGCTGCTGGTCCCGCACGGCAACACGCTGCCGCCCGCCCAGGCGGAGGCCTTCGGCCCGGGCGACATCGGCGCGGTCGCCAAGCTCAAGGAGACGAAGGCCGGGGACTGGCTCGCCGCGCGCGACCAGCCGATCCACATGCCCTCGATCAAGCTCCCCGCGCCGGTGATGGCGTTCTCGATCGAGCCGGCCCACAAGGGCGACGAGGAGAAGGTCTACACCTCGCTGCACCGGCTGCAGGAGGAGGACCCCACGATCGACCTGCACCGCGACGCGCAGACAGGCGAGCAGATCGTCGCCGGGCTCTCGCAGCTGCACGTGGAGGTCGTCGTCGACCGCCTCAAGAGCCGCTTCGGCGTCGAGGTCACCCTCAGGCCGCCGCGGGTTCCCTACCAGGAGACGATCCGGGCCTCGGCCACCGCGCACGGCCGGCACAAGAAGCAGACAGGCGGCCGCGGGCAGTTCGGCGACTGCCACATCCGCATCGAGCCGTGCGAAGAGGACTTCGAGTTCGTCAACGAGATCAAGGGCGGCGTGATCCCGACCGGCTTCATCCCGGCGGTGGAGAAGGGGGTGCACGAGGCGATGCAGGGCGGCGTCGTCGCGGGCTTCCCGCTGCGCGGCGTACGCGTTCGGCTCTTCGACGGCTCCTACCACTCCGTGGACTCCTCGGAGATGGCCTTCAAGCTGGCCGGCTCGGTCGCCATGAGGGAGGCGATGGGCCAGGCCTCGCCGGTCCTGCTCGAGCCGATCATGCTCGTTAAGGTGTCGACGCCCGAGGACCACGTGGGCGACGTGATGGGCGATCTCTCTTCGCGCCGCGGGCGTCCGCAAGGCACCGAGGCGGTGAGTGGGATGACCGAGGTCAAGGCCGAGGTCCCGATGGCCGAGATGCTCACCTACGCGCCCGATCTGCGCTCGCTGACGGGGGGGCAGGGCGAGTACACGATGGCCTTCGCGCGCTACGAGGAAGTCCCCGCACACCTCGCGCAGAAGGTGATCGCCAGCGCGACCGAAAGCGTGCACGCGTAGACCCGTCAGCGGCTAGTCTCGGGCGGAGGTGCCGCTGCGCTCCCGTGACATCAAGACGAACCGCCAGGACGTCATCTGCGACGTGTGCGGCCGCACCCTGCTACGGGGCGAGCGCATCGAGCCGTTTCTGGCCGGCGGGCAGCGGCGGCTCGTCTGCGAGCTGTGCACGGTGCGGGCCACGCACGAGGGCTGGATCCGCGAGTCGGGCGCCGACGAGCTCACGAGCGTGGCGCCGCTGGACGGCCGCGGTCGCTCGCTGATCGGCCGCCTGCGCCACCGGCGCCCGCCCGCGACCGAGACCGACGCGCCGGACGAGCCTGAGCTGCATCCGGCGCTCGCCGCCGAGCTCGAGAACCATCCGGTCGTCACCGAGCGCACCCCCCGGCGCCCGGAGCCCGAGCCGATGCCGGAGTTCGGCCGCGAGCCGCGCCACGTGCGCGCGGTGCCCACCAACGCCGACCTCAAGATGGAGCGGGCGCTCGAGGTCTTCAACACCTCCGACCACCCGCGCACCGTGGCCGGCGTCTCGCGCTCGCTGGGCTCGCCGGAGGTGTCCGTGAAGACCTCCGAGCAGGAGCCGAGCGTCGTCTCGATCTTCGTCATGTGGGAGCTCAGCTGGTACCGCTTCGAGGTCGACCTCTCTGACGAGGCGGGCGGCGCCCGGCGCGTGGCCCAGGGCGCCGAGCTCTCCGAGCTCGGCGACGACCAGCGGGTCGTCAACGCGGCCGTGGACGAGCGCGGCCGCCTGGTCCTGGCCGGATGACCGATGCCGCCGCGCCCGCGACCTGGGTAGCATCCGCGGCGTGATCTACTGCGTAGTTCCCGAAGAGCTGTCCGGCGAGCTCTACGACAAGCTCGTCACGTACTACGACGACGACGCGAACGTCACGGTCATCGTGGACCGCCGCAAGACCTCCCGCCGGGCTCCCGGGTCCACCGGCGGCGGCCAGCGCGAGCGCCGCGACCGGCGCCGCACCCGCGTCGCCGGCGAGTTTCCGACCATCGAAGCCGCCGACGCGTAGGAGATGTGTGAAGGTCGTCGTCCACGTGGACGGCGGGGCGCGCGGCAACCCCGGCCCCGCCGCGGCCGGCGCCATCGTGTCGTCCCCGGCCGGCGAGGTGCTCGACGAGGCGTCGCAGTTCCTCGGGCGCGCGACCAACAACGTGGCCGAGTACCGCGGGCTCCTGCTCGGACTCGACCGGGCGAAGGCCCTGGGCGCCACCGAGGTGGAGCTCGTCAACGACTCCGAGCTGATCGCCTACCAGGTCAGCGGTCGCTACAAGGTCAAGCACCCGGACATGAAGCCGTTGTTTCATGCGGCGATGGAGAAGCTCCGCGGCTTCGACGGGTGGTCGATCAAGCCCGTCAAGCGCGCGCAGAACGCCGACGCCGACGCCCTGGTCAACCAGTGCCTCGACGCGCACGTTTGACGCGTGAGCTGACGGAAAGGACAGGCGCGTGGCCCTTCTCGAGCTGATCAGGCCGGATCCCGACTGGACGCAGGCGCTGAGCCGGACGCTCGAGCGCCCGCCCGGTACGCCCGAGCGGCGCGCGCAGCGCGCCGAGGCCGGCTCCAGCTCGGGAGTCCCGCACCGCCGCCTGTCCGACGATCTGGCCTGGTTGCGGCAGGCCATCGACGAGCCCGACGGGCACGGCCTCGCGCAGGTGGAGGGCACCGCGGCCGTCGCGATCTGGAAGACCGAGCTCGACGACGACCGCCTCTGCCGCCTGCGCGATCGCGGCGTTCTGGACGCCGCCGGCTTTCTGCTGCACGAGTCCAGCGGCGTCTAGAGCACCCCCGCGCCGAGCGGGTACGGCGGTCACAGCACCGAGGTCCCGGTGGCGCTCACGGTGCTCGTGGCCGCGCCCGCGGTGAAGACGACGCTCTCCCCGGCCTCCGGGGCGGGGATGGTCGCCGTGACCGGCACCGCGGCGCGGCCGGCGAGGTTGACGTAGCGCGTCCCGGCGGCGACGCCGCAGGTCGCAGTGCCGATGACAGGGCCGCCGCCGGTGACCGCGGCGGCCGTCGGTGCGCTGGGCGCGGTCCCGTCCGCGGTGGCCGCCGCGCTCTCGGTGCTGTCCGCGCTCTCCACCTGCGCGG
>JBBQBV010000133.1:0-10148 GCA_038318085.1 Solirubrobacterales bacterium | reverse complement strand
GCCGGGATCCGCATGTCCTCCAGGCGCAGCGCCTTGAGCGCCTTGAAGCCGAAGACGTTGCCGATGATCGACGATGTTAAATTCGCGATCGACCCCTCTTCGAAGAGATCGAGGTCATACGCGATCAGGGCGATGTACTGGTCTTCGACACCCGGTACGGGCTCGACGCTGTACGCCTTGGCCTGGTAGTGCTCGTAGGGCGTCAGACGATCCGTCCACACAACGGTCCACGTCGCGGTCGAGGACTCGCCCGCCACGGCGGCGGCCGCCTCGATCGCATCTACTCCGGGCTGGGGCGAGATGCGAAACGCGCACAGGATGTCGGTGTCCTTGGGCTCGTAGTCGGCATCGTAAAACCCCATCTCCGCATAGGGAGTGACGCCGGCGGCCCACCGGTCTTTTCCGTTGCCAGGGTCTTTTCCGTTGCCAGTCATAGAAAAGAACATATCGCTTCTCCCATCGATAACAAGCAAAAGGTCGACGCCCTTACATAGGCGATCACCTATGGCTATCTACCAACGCAGAAGCCTTCTCTAAGACTCAGTCGGCGGTACCGGCGACCGCGCGCACGAAGGCGACGAATTCGGTCACCACCGGCCGCCGCGGCCCGACGCGGGCTCGCATGACGTGCCAGGCGCGGGTGGTGGGCGCGGAGTCGACGTCGATGGTCCTCAGGACGTCGGCGTCGATCTCGGCAGCGACGGCATCCCGCGAGACGAACGACACGCCGAGCCCGGCCCGGACGGCCTGCTTGATCGCCCCGTTGGAGCCGACGGTGAGCGTCGGGACGTCCAGGCCCGCGGCGGCGAGGAACCCCTCGTTGACCGCCCGGGTCCCGGACCCGAGCTCGCGCAGGAGCCAATGGCGGTCGGCGAGGTCGGCCGGCAGGACCCCCGCCCGCCCGGCGAGCTCGTCGTCCGGGACCGTGATGAGCACCAGATCGTTGGACCACAGAGGATAGGCCTCGATCCGGTCCCCCCGGGGCGGGCGGCCGGTGAAGGCGACGTCGGCGTCATGGGCGAGGACGAGGTTGACCACCTCGTCGCGGTTGCCGACCTGCAGCGTCAGGTGGACATCGCCGTGTTCGCCGGCGAACGCGTGCATGAGGGACGGCACGAAGGACTCCGCCGCCGTGGTGACCGCGGCGATCCGCAGGCCGCTACCGGTTCTCGCGGCCGCCTCGTCGGCCACCCGCGCGCCCTTGTCCAGCAGGCCGATGACGTCGGTGGCGAACGGCGCGAACGCCTCGCCGGCCGAGGTGGGGCGCACGCCGCGGCCGTCGCGCTCCAGCAGCGGGGTCCCGAGCTCACGCGCGAGCCCGGCGATCGCGGCTGACACCGAAGGCTGGGTCACGACGAGCTCGTTGGCGGCGGCCGTCACCGACCCGGTGCGGACGACGGCAACGAAGCTGCGCAGCTGGGTGAGGGTGATCGACACGCCGGGACAAGCATAAGTGAAACCCTCAGGATCTTTCCGGTCATTTCGCTTGCTTTCAATCCCTCAGAGACGTAGCCTGACCGATTCTCATGGTGCGCCCCGTCATCCTCGGCGTGTGCGGAGACTCCGCCGCCGGCAAGACCACGATCACCCGCGGCCTTGTGGCGCTGCTGGGCGACGACAACGTCACGCACGTCGCGGCAGACGACTACCACCGCTACGACCGCAAGCAGCGGGCCGAGCGGGCGATCACGCCGCTGGACCCGGAGTGCAACTTCATGGATGTCATGGAGTACCACTTCGGGCTGTTGAAGGCGGGTCGCTCGATCCTCAAGCCCGTCTATCAGCACGGCGCCGGCACCTTCGGGCCGGCCGTGTACGTGACCCCGCGCCAGTTCACCGTGGTCGAAGGGCTCCTCGGCTACCACACCAAGGCTCTGCGCGACGTCTACGACGTGCGCGTGTACCTGGCCCCGCCCGAGGACCTGCGCCGCAAGTGGAAGGTCGACCGCGACTGCTCGCGTCGCGGCTACACCACCGACCAGGTGCTCGAGGAGCTCGACCGGCGCGAGCCCGACTCGGCCGCCTACATCCGCCCGCAGCAGACCCACTCCGACATCGTGATCTCCTTCATGCCCGGAGAGCGCGCCGACGCGGGTCATCTCGACGCGCGCGTGACGCTGCGCGGGGGCCTGATCCATCCGGACCTCGGGCCGCTGACCGAGGGGGGAGACGTGCACCTGACCGTCGAGGACAACGGCGACAGCACCCTCGTCATCTCCGGGGCGACGGCCCCGGAGCACGTCGCCGAGATCGAAGAGGCGGTCTGGGATCGCATGCACTTCGCCAGCCATCTGCGCACGGAGCGACTCGGCGAGTTCGTCGTCGGCACGCAGGTCGAGCGCTCGGCCTCGCTCGGCCTGGTCCAGCTGCTGATCCTGTACCACCTGCTCACCGCCCGCGCCTCCGTGGCCCTGGGCGCCGACGGCTCGCGCACCGACCGGGTCCCCGCGTGAGCGCGCGCTAGCGCGGGCGCGCCTCCCAGTAGCAGTCGGCCCCGGCGGGGAGCGGTCGCGCGACCCGGCCGAGCGCTTCGCGCGCCTGTACCGAGTCGAGCTGCGCGACAGCGGCGACCTCGGCGGTGGCGAGCGGCGCGTCCGCCCAGGCCAGGAGCTCTGAGACCGTCGCCGGCGGCGCTCGCCGGACGAGCTCGGGTGCGAGGTTTGCGACCGCCAGCTCGTACGCCTCGACGGGATTGAAGCCGGGAACCGCAAGGGTGCGCAACCGCTGCGGATCGGCGATCTCGTAGCTCGGCGCCGTATAGCGCCGCCGCGAGGCCGGCCCGCCGAGCTTGTGATCGAGGGCGCGGGCGGCGGGGGAGGGCGAGCGGGCGGCGTCGATGTCCGCCGCGAGCGCACCCTTCACCGCAGGGGACGCGCACCAGCGATCCAGCTCGGCCGGGTCGAGCCCGACGTCGCGCGCGGCCGCCGCGATCAGCCCAGGGTCGTCCAGCAGCCCGCCGGCCATCGTCCGGACGCGCAGGCGTCGCAAAAGCGGCTCCTCGGCGGCGCGCGCGTGGAGGCGCGCGGCGACGACGGCGCGGCAGGCGGGCTCGGAGGAGGCCGGCCGCGCGTACGGGGCCGGGTCGATGGGCATCCCGTGACGGCGCTGGAGCCCGGGCGCGCCCTGGGCGAGCTTCTCGGCCTCCCCCGGCTCGAGGGTCAGGACGATCATCCTGGTGCGCCAGATCAGCTGGTCGCCATAGTGCCAGCGCAGGCGCTGGCGCACCGGCTCGGCCGAGAACGCGAACGGGCACGCGGGGTCGGTGAAGTGGGTGATCTCAAGCGGCACCGGAGCGAGCGTGTACCCGTTCGCAGTCGAGCCGCAACAGCTCGATCACGTGGCCGACGTCCACGGTGATCTGCGCACGCGGAGTGGGCTCATCCTCCTCGCCGCGAGCGCCACAGCCGCGCCGCTGCCAGCAGGTGCCCACCGTCGAGCGCGCGAACGGGTAGGAGATTCATCACCAGTCCGAAAAAGTTGATCGTGAACGCCGCTGACAGGACGCGTCCGAGGGCCACCTCGGCGCCCGTCTCGCTGGAGGGCACGTCGGCCAGCGGCCACCCCAGCCCCGTCAGCGAGACGCCGGCGACGAGCGCGAGGACGCCTGTCACCAGGGGCCCTGCCCCGGCGATCGCGGCCAGCCGCCCTGCCGTGAGCCGGTCGTCGTCGTCCATCTCGACGAAGCCGCCGGCGGCGTGAAGCTCGACGGCCGCGACGTCGACTCCCACCAGTCGGGCGACGGTGAGGTGCCCAAGCTCATGCGCCAACACGGACAGCACGTAGACCAGCACCACACCCATTCCAGCCGCCACCACCCAGCCGCTCGAGGGATTGGTCACCGTCAGCACCGGCCCGCCGTGGTCGTAGGCGTGAAGGGCCTCCTCGACGCTGGAGAAGCTCGGAAGGTCGACGAGCGATGTCGAGGCGACCTTGTCTCCCGCCAGGACGCCCAGCACGATCGCGACGACCCCGAACGTCGTCGTCACGCGTAGCGGCACGCCGGCGATGGATGCACCGCCGGCGACGCCGTCGCGTGGTAGGCGGGAGCGGCGCGTCATCGCGGCCCGAACGGGGCGCCTCGTCCACACTCCACACCATGTCGCAGCTCGGCCGCGCTCAGCCGCCCAGGTCGCGGACTCGGCAGAGGATCGCTGTCGGTGCATCTTCGCGACCGCTCCGGCCGTGGCATGCTGGGGGCGGCTGTCATCGCCGCCGACCAACTGCCTGGGCGGATCGTGGCCACCAGCGCTGGAAGCGATCGGACGATCACCGAGTTGGAGACGGTGCAAGCCATCTGTTGACGAGGGGGTTGAGGACGGCGTGCGCCACGCTTGTCATGGGTCGTCCTGTGCGGCGGCGCCTCGGGCTGCGGCGACGCGCGCGACGCCACTTCACCACCCGCCGCCGTCGGCAGCGTCGCCGTAGACCCCTCCGTCGAGCCTATCGGTAGACGGCCCTTCGCACACGTCCGCACCAGCGCCCCGGTGTCCACTGAAGGTCACGACCCGCCGCGTCCGGTCAAGCTCATCCGGTCAGGTGAGTGTCCGAGTGGCCTGCTCGCGCGGCTGCCGTCTCGGCCCCGGGACAAGCACCCTCATCCTCCGGCGCGCAGGTGTCGTACTCAACGACGGAGGTGGCGCCGCACAGAGGTCCGGCGGCCAGGTACGCCTCGCGTTCACGCTGAGTGCACGAGCCCACCGGGGCGCCTGGCGCACCGCGAACGCCGAGCGTAGACAATCTGCTACGGTGGACGAGATGAGCACGATCCCTCAGCGTGAGCTGCGCAACAACGTCAGTGACGTCCTGCGTCGTGCGGAGCGGGGGGAGCGCTTCACGATCACCGTTGCCGGTCGGCCCGTCGCGGAGCTCGGACCGCCTACGCAAACCGCTCGCGGCGCGTCGGCCGCCCAGTTGCTCCGGGCGCTGTCGCGGACGCCCGTCGACCGGCGATGGGTCGAGGATCTCAGCCGCTCACGCGACCAGGATCGCGCCGGCGCTCGAGATCCATGGATGGACTGACCACGCTCGTCGACACGAGCGTCTTGATCGGGCGGGCCGAGGAGATCCTCGGCCCGGCGGCGGACGGCGGCTGGGCGGTCAGCGCGGTCGCGATCGGTGAGCTGCACGCCGGTGTCCTGCTGGCCGAACGCTCCGCTACGAGGGCGGCTCGGCTCAGACGTCTGACCGCCGTGCTCTCCGTCGCGCTCGTACTCGCTATCGACGGAGCCGTGGCGGAGTGCTATGGGGAGCTTCGGGGGGCCTCCGCTCGCTCGCCGACCAACGACCTGTGGATTGCCGCCACGGCACTCGCGCACGATCTCACGCTCTTGACGAGGGACGAGGCGCAAGCGGCGCTGCCGCTGGTGCGGACAACGCTGATCGCAACGGATGGCTGATGGGCCTGCGGGTCAGCCTTCTGCCGGCCGCTGTGCCCGCGCGCGCGCCAGGGCCGCGCGCACGAACTCGTCCGGGACCGTCCCGCGGAGCCCGGCAGCGCTCGGGTACAACCGACACTTCAGGCCAAAGTCGTTGCGTTGGCTCGCTGCCGGATCCACGTCCTGGCCATCGATGCGCAGCGTCGGCGAACCCAGGAAGCGCTCTCGTTCAGCCGCCTCGACGGACTCGACCGCCTTGAGCTCGATCGGCGCGTCGACGCCGGCTTCAGACATCAGCCGGCGAAGCCTCGGCATCAGCGCCACATGGCTCGGACAGCCGTCGAAGTACAGGACCTCGACCTTCACGACTCCCTGGACCCGGCCGGCGTCCTGGGCGCCTAAGAGACTCATGCGGGCACGCTAGCCGGTCACCGGATCCGATGCGGGCACGAGCCGCAGGCCGTCCGCTGTGACCACCGCCAGCGTGTCGGTCTCGACCTGCTCGGCGACCTCGGGCAGGTCGTTGGTGGCGCAGATGAGCACGCGTGCCGGCTCCTCGGCGCGGTTGACGATCTGGTGGGTCCCGCCCGGCCCGGCGGGGAAGGCCACGACCTCTCCGGGCACGAGAGCGCGCTCGTCGTCGAGCCCTCGCCGGAGCCCCGGGGTCCCCGACAGCACGAACAACAGCTCCTCGTTGGCGTGGTGGAAGTGCAGGGGGGAGACGATTGCGCCAGGTTCGAGCTCGTACAGATTCGCGGCGAGGCGCTGCGTGCCGGCGTGTTGTCCCAGGCGGACCGCGCGAAGGACGGTGCCTCCGGCCTCGACCTCGGCGTCCCAGGCGGGGTTGAGCAGGTTCATAACGGCGCACAATATCAATCGGATATCCGAGTGATATACGAGAGCGCGCCCCCGTGCGTCTACGCTCCACGGCAAGATGCCCAAAGACGAGAGATCGGACGACGGAGGCGGGGGCGTGCTCGCCGGGCTTCTCGCGCCCCTGCGCCTGCCCGAGCGGGCCGTGGAGGCGCTCCAAGAGCTGCGGCCGATGCGGCAGGAGCTCACCCGGGTGCGCGAGCAGACCGAGCCGCTGGCCGATCTGCTGGGGGCGCTTCAGAGCCTCGAGCAGGAGCTCGGCACCCGGCTCAGCGCCGTCCATGACGTGGTCACGGCGCTCGAGAGCGACGAGTCGCACCTCAATCTCACCACTAAGGAGCTCGGAGCCAAGGTGGCGGTCCTCTCCGACGTCCTGACGCCGGTCGACGACCGCCTCGTCAGCATCGAACGAGCGATCGTCGCGCTCGCGAAGGACGTGGGAACCATCCTGGAGACGCTTGTCGGGGTCAAGGACGACATTCAGCGCATCACCGGCTTGCGGGGCGGACGCGGGCTCGTGGAGCGCGCCCGTGACGCTGTCACCGGCGGCAACCAGGAGGAGGACATGGCGGAATCGGAAGCGCCCGAGAGTGAAGCCGGCAAGGTCCTGGGCGACAGCAGATCGGACTCGTAGGAGCGGCGGTCTGCGCCGGCGCCCGGACGTGGCGCTGGTGACCACCGCACCCGGCGAGCACCAGCGCTGCGACCACGGACAGGTTGATCGACCTCGGCACTGCATCAGCCTGGATCCACCGTTCGGGCGGGTGGTTCTGTCCGAAGCGTGGTGAATAGTGACCTCCTACGCAGGGGTTTTCCACGGATGTGACGGCATCCGGGCCGCGCGCAGGAGGTCACCTTCATGGTGCACGATGAACGACCGGCCGGACCGAACGCTGTGGCCGTGGTGTTCGACGATGAGCGGGCGGTCTCTGACGCCGGCGTGATGCTCGTCGCGACGCTCGCCGACAGGCTGGGGATTGAGGCGCTCGCGGGTCGTTTTGTCAGGCTCGGAGATCGCGTCGGGGCGGCGAATGCGGGCCGCAAGGTGATGAGCTTGGTCTATGCGATGGTGCTCGGCGCCGACTGCATCGATGACACCGAGATCTTGCGCAGCGGGAGCACCCGCAAGCTGCTGGGAACGAGGGTGGCGGCCCCGTCGACGCTTGGCACGTTCTTGCGCGCGTTCACCTTCGGCCATGTGCGCCAGCTCGACCGGCTGCTGGCCCAGACGCTCACGCGCGCCTGGGCCGCCGGCGCGGGGCCCGGCAGCGAGCGGCTGGTCGTCGATGTCGACTCGTTCGTGGGTGAGGTGCACGGCTACGCCAAGCAGGGCGCGTCGTTCGGGTACACGGGCAAGCGCGGCTATCACCCGCTGATCGCCACCCGGGCCGGCAGCGGGGAGGTGCTGCATGTCCGTTTCCGCAAGGGCTCGGCGAACACGCAGCGCGGGATGCTGCGCTTCTGCGATGAGCTGATCGCCCGTGTCCGCCGGGCCGGCGCGGCGGGCCCGTGCCTGTTGCGCGCCGACTCCGGCTTCTGGAACACGAAGGTCTTCGACCGCCTGCACGAGAAGGGCTGGCAGTTCTCGATCGGCGTCCGGATGACCGCGCCGGTGGCCAAGCTCGTCGCCGCGATCCCCGAGACCGACTGGCAGGCCCTTGAGGACTATCCCGACAGCGGTGAGGCGCAGATCGCCGAGACCGTCCTCGGTGGCCGCCGGCTGGTCGTCCGCCGAGTCCGCCTCGTGCCCGCCCAGGGCGAGCTGTTTCGTGAGTGGCGCCACTTCCCGTTCGCGACCAACCGCAGCGAGAACATCACGGTCGTCGAGGCCGAGCACCGCCAGCACGCCGTCGTCGAGCAGGTCATCCGCGACCTCAAAGACCAGGCCCTCACGCACTTCCCCTCCGGCGACTACGACGCCAACGCCGCCTGGACCGTCCTCGCCTGCCTGGCGCACAACATGCTGCGCTGGACCACCCTGCTCGGACTCCCGGGCGCCGTCGTCCGCGTCGCGCGCACCATGCGCCGCCGACTGCTCAGAATGCCCGGCCGGCTCACCCGCACAGCGCGCAAGTGGACGCTGCACCTCCCCGCCCGCTGGCCCTGGCAGAACGACTTCGCCGCCGCGCTCAAGCGCCTCCGCGCGCTGCCCGCACCAGCCTGACAGAACCCGACCGGCCCCTGAAGACCACAATCGCAGTCCCGCCGTCCCCGGCGCGATCACCGCTGCCCGCCGACGCCGCCCAACACCCGCACACGCGGCCTCGAACACGACCAAGCGCGCCCCACACGCCGAGCCGACCACCTCAATCGCCGCCGACACGACCTCATCGCCTCACAAGACCAAAATCCGCTCACTCGCCAGCCGATCGGTGGATCCAGGATCAGTTCATGACCGGCGCCGCCGCATCATGTCGAGGCGGTGCGGCGGGAGCCATCACGCCGCCGTGGCGAGCGGCCCTTGCACTCGCCGTGCCCGTTTTCGTAGGGTCGGTTCGACGATCCGCGAGGGCATGCCCGGGACCCTCGATCGCACCGGCCGCTACCGGGAAGACGTCGCTCCCCCGAGGATACGAAAGGGAATCGCCATGACCGACCGCTGCGCACTGCACTGCATCGTTCCGCCCGGGCTCCTGCTGCGCGTGGCCCGCTCGGGAAGCCCGGAGGAGCGCGACGCGGCGCTGCGAACGCTCGGCCTCGACCACACTTTCCGTCAGGTCCGCGTCGAGCACGCGACCCGCCATGCCATCTCCCCGACTCCACCTCGGCTGCTCTGTGCGCCGGTCGGCCGGCCGCACCGCACCATCTACGACCAGCAGGAGAGCGACGCGACGGAGCTCGGCCGGTTGGCGCGGTCCGAGGGCCAGAAGCCGGTCAAGGACCCGGCCGTCAACGAGGCCTATGACGGCTTCGGGGACACCTACAAGCTGTTCTGGGAGGTGTTCAAGCGCAACTCGATCGACGACGCGGGCATGCCGATCATCGGCCTCGTGCACTACGGCCAGCAGTACGACAACGCCTTCTGGGACGGCGAGGGCCACATGTTCTTCGGCGACGGCGACGGACAGCTGTTCACGCGTCTGACGAAGTCGATCGACGTCATCGGCCACGAGCTCACGCACGGCGTCACGCAGTACACCGCCAACCTCGCCTACCGCGCTCAGTCCGGCGCGCTGAACGAGTCGACCTCCGACGTCTTCGGCTCGCTGGTCGAGCAGTACGCCAAGGGCCAGACCGCCGACGAGGCGAGCTGGCTCATCGGAGCCGATGTCGTCGGGCCGGCGCTGCAGCCGGCCCTGCGCTCGCTCAAGGCCCCCGGCGATGCCAATCCGCACGATGACCAGCCGGCCGACATGGAGCACTTCGTGCGCACGGGCGAGGACAACGGTGGCGTCCACACCAACTCGGGCATCCCCAACCACGCGTTCTACGTCGTGGCCACCACGATCGGGGGCAACGCGTGGGAGGCCGCCGGCATCGTCTGGTACGACGCCCTCCGTGACCCCAAGGTTCACCCCAACTGCGACTTCCTGGCGTTCGCCAAGGCCACGCTGCGGTCGGCTCAGCAGCGCTTTGGCGCCCAGGGCAAGGAGGCCGACGCCGTGCGCGCAGGATGGGAAGCCGTGATGATCGCGCTCTGAGGCGCCGACGGCGGTGATGGCACGCGAGGATCTGGAGCTCGGTCTCCGGCGCACCGGCGGACTCGCGGGTCTGCCCATGGTGGCGTCGCTCGACACGCGGGAGCTCGAAAGCGAAGAGGCCGAGCGCATCCTGGACGCCCTTGGCCGCGTGGACCTGGCGCACCTCCCGGAACGTCCGGACGCGCCGTCAGGCGCCGCCGACACCTTCCACTACCGGCTCGAGATTCGCGGGGCGGACCGCACGCAGACGGTCCAGTTC
>JBBQBV010000132.1:0-10413 GCA_038318085.1 Solirubrobacterales bacterium | reverse complement strand
GCGGTCTATGAACCTCTCCGACCGCCGTGTCCTCGTCACCGGCGCCACCGGCGGCATCGGCCACGCCATCGCTCGCGCCCTGGGGCAACGCGGCGCCCGGCTGGTGCTCACCGGCCGCCGCAGCGCGGTGCTCGAGCCGCTCGCCGCCGAGCTGGGGGCGCAGTCCATCGCCGCCGACCTCTCCACCCCCGACGGCGTCACGCAGCTGCTCGCCGACGTGGGAGACATCGACGTGCTCGTGGCCAACGCGGCCGTGCCGGGGAGCGGGCCGGTGCTCGAGTACACCTCCGACCAGATCGACCGGGCCCTGGCAGTCAACCTGCGGGCGCCGATGCTGCTCGCCCGCGCCCTGGGCGAGGGGATGGTCGCCCGCGGCGCGGGCCATCTGGTCTTCATCTCGTCCTTGTCGGGCAAGGCGGCCTCCCCCGGCTCCGGCGTCTACTCGGCGACGAAGTTCGGCCTGCGCGGGTTCGCCCTCGGCTTCCGCCAGGACCTCGTCGGCACCGGCGTCGGCGTCTCAGTGGTCCTCCCCGGCTTCATCCGCGACGCGGGCATGTTCGCGGAGTCCGGCACCACGCTCCCCGCCTTTGCGGGGACCCGCCCGCCCGAGGCCGTCGCGGACGCGGTCGTGCAGGCGATCGAGCGCAACCGGGCCGAGCTGAGCGTCGCCCCGGTCACGCTGCGAGCCGGTGCCGCCCTGGCGGGCCTGCTCCCCGGGCCGGTCAACGCCGTCCAACGCCGGCTCGGCGCGCAGAAGATCGCCGCGCAGATGTCCGACGGACAGCGCTCGAAGCGCTAGGGCTAGCGACCGTCGTCGGACGGGCCCGTGGTCGCGTAGCGCGATCTGCCAGCGACCTGAAGGTTCGTGGAGCGACTATCGGCGCATGTGAAGTACGGCGGAGGCTTGCGTTCCCTCAAGGCCGGTGAGCGTGACGGTCGCTCGGATCTGCTGCTGGGCCTTCAGCAGATGTCGGGCTCGTGCGCTCAGCGTAAATGCGAGGCGGACGTGTCCGCCGGGCCTTCGAACCACGCTCCGTCCGTTACTGAGCGCCACGCTTGCTTGTCCGAGAATGAGCATGCCGGCCCCAGGGTCGAGGCGGCAGCCGCGCGAGCAGGCTACCCGGATGTGGACCTGACCGGCTGAGCTTGCCCGGGCGCGGCGGGTCGTGATCTTCAGCGGGCAGCGGGGCACCGGCGCAAGCGTGGGCAACTGGTCGATCGAGGCGACCGTAAGTGTCTGCTGGGTGCACGTCGGGCGCGTGTAGGCAATCCGACGATCTTCAGCGACGAAGCGTATCCGCGACGCGTCGTGAGAACTCGCGACCGGGACATTGTGCCTGCCATCGTCGTCGCTGAGGGTCAGCTCGACGGATCCGGTCGCACCCGGGCGCAGCGTGATCGCACCGGCTTCGGTCAGGGCTGCGGGGGCACACACCACACGTCCGCGGTCTTCAAGCGGCCGTCCGGGCTCCGCAGAGAACGCCTCGCAGTAGGCGTTGGCCTGATCGTCGACCTGCGCGATCATGGCTCGCGATCGTCCAGCGGCCGTCAGCGCAAGGCCCGCAGTTGACAGCGGCGACACTGCGGGCACTTCCCCCGCGGAGACCGTTGTCCCCGTATCGAGATCGGCGACCTTGACGACTGCGGGCTGGTGGCGGCCGCGAGCTGCGATCCACCCCACGAGTCGCCCGGCGGCAGCGAGCGCCACGGGCGTGCCGCCGGCAACAAGCGCCGATCGCCGCCCGTCCTGGTCGACTTCGACCGTGTGCCCATCGCACCCCCGCCAGGCAACCGTGGCGCCCGCCACCGCTGGAGCGACGACGGCGCGCCTGGTGGCCGCGCAGTCTGCTACCTCACGCAGCCGGCCCCCGAGGGTACCGGCGAGCACTCGCGTGCGCCCGGTTCCGGGCCCATCCGCATAGCGATCAGCTTCGTCGGCCGGCACGAAGTCGCTCCGATACCGCGCTCGGGTGGCCCGGCGACCGACGATGACCGCAAGACGCTGCTCGGAGGCCGTCGCCGCGAGGAGGTCGCCGCGCGTCACCAAACGCTGGCGACGGTGGCCCTGGATGCGTACGATGCCGCGACCATCGAGGGCCACCACTTCGTCACTGGTGAGACCGACAGGCTCGACGGAGGGGCCTACGGCGACGCTGCTGATGGCGGCTGGCCGCGACCTGGCCTCGCGCGCATCGCCGCAGCCTGAGACGCCACCGCACAGGACGATCACGATAAATGCGGCGCACGCGGCCCTCACGCCCATCAGCAAATGCCTTTCAACGTCTCCAACTCGGTGATCGTCCGATCGCTCCCCCCACTGCCGGCCACGATCCGGCCTGGCAGTTGATCGGCGGCGATGGCAGTCGCCCACAGCGTGCCCCGGCCAGAGCGGTCGCGAAGGCGCTGGGTGCGTGCCGTGAACCGCGTCGTCTGAATCGAGGTCTGGCAGCGAGCCGGCGCCGAGTATGCCGCACTCGTGTAACGCCGCATCCGCCAGGCTTCGGATCTCGTCGTCTTCTATGTCTATCCCCGAAGCCACCCAGGTGCCGAGGTTCCACCGGCTGTCGAGATAGAGACGCCCGCCGGCTGCTTGGTCAACGGAGGTGAGCTGCTCGGCGGTGTTCCAGCTCAACGTCATGTGCGGTGCCGACAGCTCCTCCTCGTCCTCCAGCATTCGAACCCGAGGGCGTACACGTCGCGGTCTGCATCTCGGGGATGTCGGCCAGCATCGCGCGCGTCCGGTCGCGCAGCCCTTCGAGCAGGCGTTCCCGAGAGCCGCGGTACTCAGTGGCCACTAGAGCTGGCGACCGTCGCCGGACGCGGGGTCGGGCAGCCGCGCGACCTTGCGCTCGTCGGTGAATCCCTCTTGGGCCAGCGAGGCGATCGCCGCGAGAATCTCGTCGGCCAGCCGCGGGCCGTCGCCCTCGCTCTCCGGGGTGGCGGTGATCCGCACGACGACCTCGTCCGCGTCGACCTCCTCGAGGTCGATCCGCGGCTCACCGCGCGTGGGCGTGCGGACGTGCTCCTCGATGATCGTCTGCACGTCGGTCGGCTTGACGTCCGGCCGCAGTCGGGCGCGCAGGTCGATGCCCGACGGCTCGCGCAGCGGAACGACCGCGGAGGACAGGACGACGTTGTTGGGCACCATGATCGATTCCGCGCCCTGGGCGAAGGTGGTGTAGAGCAGCCCGTGCGACGCGACGACGCCCTCGATCCGCCCGGCGACGCCGCCCGCCTGCAGCCGCACCCGGTCGCCGACCCGGAACGGCTGCGCCGAGATCAGGACGAGCCCGGCGATCACGTTGCCGATCGTCTGCTGGGCGCCCAGGCCGAAGACGACCGCGAACACGGCGCCGCCGACGGCGAGCGAGCCGGTGTCGATGCCCGCGACGCGCAGCACGGCGAGCACCGTGGCGAGCAGGATGACCAGCCGGGCGAAGAACCCCATGGTGCCGGCCGTCGCGGCGTCCATGCGCTGGAACAGCCAAGGCGTCACCGACCGCCCAAAGTCGCGCGCCAGCCGCCAGCCGAGGCCGAGCATCGTCAGGGCGACGGCGTAGCGGATCGGCTCGCGCAGATCTCTGGAGAACCATTCGGCGCGGTTGGCGTAGACGACGAGCACCGCGACGGTCAGCGGAACGACCACGAGCAGCTCGCGGCGCGCGCGCTTGGACGCGTGCAGCGCCTGCAGCGTCAGGGCCCGCGCACCGGGGCGCATCGCGTTGTCCTTGTGGAAGAGCATCTCTCTCATGAAGGCCCCTACCGGATACCCCGCATCAGAAAAGCGATTCCTGCTTAGCGGGTGCTAAGCGATCGTCGGCCCCATCCGCCCCCTCGCGCTCCCAGCGCTGCCCGAGCCCGGCCAGCGACAGATCCCCGTCGGGCGCCGCGCCCCGCTGGAAGCGCCTGGCCAGCTCGGGCTTCGCCGGCCGCCGGCCGGTGAGCGCGCGCAGCCGCGCCTCGGTCTTGCGCTTCTCGGGATCGGGCAGATAGGAGCGGCTGCCGTACAGGCGCTCGTACAGCGGCACCAGGTCGGGCCGCTGCAAGCGCAGCCATCCCATGAACACGTCCCTGGTCGCACCGCGCAGGAAGAGCGCCTGCCCGCCGATCCGGGTCGCGCCGACCTCCTCGCAGGCGGCCACCACTGCCTCGACCTGCTCCGGGGCGTCGTTGATGTGAGGCATCAGCGGCGCGACGAGCACGCCTGTCGGGATGCCGGCGGCGTTCAGCGTCGCCACGGCCTCGAGTCGCTTGCGCAGGTGCGGCGTGTGCGGCTCCGTCGCGCGCCAGGCCTGCTCGTCGAGCGTCGGGATCGACAGACAGCAGCTGAACTCGGTGACCTCGACGAGCTCTCTGAACAGCTCGAGGTCGCGCAGCAGCAGGGGCGACTTGGTCAGCACGGAGCACGGGTTGCGCGCGTCGCGCAGCGCCTCGAGGATCGCCCGCGTCAGCCCGTAGCGCTTCTCCACCCACTGATACGGGTCGGTGTTGGTCCCCAGCGCGACATGCTCGCGCTTCCACGTCGGCCTCGCCAGCTCGACGCGCAGCACCTCGGGCGCGTTGACCTTGACGATGATCTGCTGATCGAAGTCCTTGCCGGCGTCGAAGCCGAGGTACTCGTGCGTGGGACGGGCAAAGCAGTTGTGATGCACGACGCCGTCACCGATGAAGTCCCCCGTTCCGGTCGTGATGTCGTAGAGACGCATGGCCTCTCCGAGCGGGACGATCGACACGACGCGCAGATCCGCGTCGGTCTTCAGCGCCAGCCCCTCGATGTCGCGCTTGCGCGTGATCGCAGGATCGGTCATGTGGAAGAAGCGCAGTTGCTCTCTCAGCCCGCCGCAGAGCCGGATGGGCCGCAGGCCATTCGCCAGGCCGTAGTCCTCGAGTCGGATATCGAAGCCGAACCGCCGCAAGCACTCCTCCGTCCACGAGAGGATCTGCGGGTCGATGTTCGCGACACGCAGCGCGCTGACAGGCGAACACGAGCCCTCAGCGTCGAAAATGCCGGCGAGGAAACCCTTGCGCCAGCTGTCGGTTGGCGATGACGGCCACCTCGCGATCGCGCGCACCCGCTCCACGTTGGCCTCCCAAGACGTCCGGATCGCCGTCGCTGGGCGATGAGTTGCCGTCGCCGCCGAAAACGCGAACTGCTGCGTGATCACGCCCTCCCTCTCGAGGTACTCCGCGCTCCGATCGAGCGCCTCGATGTTTGTCAGAGCAAGCCGGAATCGGCGCACCGTGCCGTGCGCTCGTCCGGGACGGTTGCAGTAGTACGTGGAGCAGTTCGCCTCGCCACGCACCATCCCGCAGAGGTAGCCCTGCCGGTAGTCGGCGTTCTCAACTGGCGGCTCTGCGAACCCCCCGGTGCCCAGGAGCTTGTTGTTGAGCGTCAGGTACGGACGTTGGCCAGGGCCGGTCATGGCGCCCGTGACGTGCTTCCAGCCACGCTCGGTCAGCAGCCGGTGGTCCCCGCTCGTGACCAGCTCGGTGCCGTCGGCGAGCGTGGTCCTGAACGCCGGCTTGATTGAGGACCAGTGGTCGAGCACTCTCGTCTTGACGTAGCGGCGATAGCTCCCGCGCACGACTGTGCCGTAGATCTCGTCGTCGATCCTCAGATCGGCCATCCGGCGGGCTCGGCCGTTTGCCATCAAGATCGGCGTTTCGCCCCAGCTGCAGTACACACAGCTGTGAGCGCAGCCGCGGTACGGGTTGACCGTCCAGCCGAACGGCAGCTTCGAACCGCCCGGGACGCGGTTCAGCGCGGACTTGGCGTGGATTTCGTGAAAGCGGGTTTGGAGCGCCTCCGGAGCGTCGAAGGTCCGCGCGACCCCGTCAGCGAAGCCCGGTAACCGGGTCTCGCGGTCCTTCTCGGCCATCTGCTCATGCCAGCGCACGAACACACGTTCCCACAGTCGCCGGACGGATGCGCGGCGGCCGCCCGGATCTAAGCTGGCGTGGTGGACGATCCCGCTGGACAGGCGCTCGCCGGCGGACGCCAGACGGATGGCGTGGTGCGCGTCGGCGACACCGTGCGCCGGCCGTTGCACGCCCGGTCGGACTTCGTGCACGCGGTGCTCGAGCATCTGGCCGCGGTCGGCTTCGACGGCGCGCCGCGGCTGCTCGGCCTCGACGACCAGGGCCGCGAGGTGCTCGGCTACCTGCCCGGAGAGGTCGTCCCGCGGTCGCCGGCGCGCGTGAGCGACGCGCGGATCGTGAGCGCGGCCCGGCTGATCCGGCGCTTCCACGACGCGACGGCCGCGACCCCGCTCGCCGGCGACCAGGAGGTGGTGAGCCATGGCGACCTCGGCCCGCACAACATCGTCTTCGACGCGGACACTGCGGTCGGCATCATCGACTGGGACGACGCGGTCGCGCCCGGACCGCGGCTCGTCGACTTCGCCCATGCCGTGTGGTGCTGTGCCGACGTGTGCGAGGCCGCGGTCGACGTGCGCGAGCAGGCGCGCAAGGTGCGCCTGATGTGCGACGTCTACGGCTGGGACGACCCGATTGCCGTGGTGGACGAGATCGCCGCCCGCTTCCGCCGCGCCCGCGACGGCCACGCCGCCGGTGGGCGGGCGAAGGCGGCGGCCGTCTTCGCCGAGATGGTCGCCTGGATGGACCGCCACACGCCGGCGCTCAAGACCGGTCTCTGACGGCTCAGGACAGCGCCGCGGCGAACAGGTCGGCCTCGCCCGCCAGGGTCTGCGACGTCGCGGAGGTGATCGTCACCGGGACGGTCTCCCCCGGCGAGGCCAGCCCCGCGAAGTTGACGACCTTGTTGTGGCGCGAGCGGCCGCGCAGCTTGGCGGGATCCTTGCGCGACGTCCCCTCCACGAGCACGTCGAGCGTCCGGCCGACGAAGCGCTGCGAGCGCTCGCGCGCGCGGCGCTGGATCACCTCGACGAGCCGTTCCATGCGCTCCAGGGAGACCTCGTGCGCGACGAACTCGTCCGTGAACCTCGCCGCCTCGGTTCCCCACCGCGGCGAGTAGATGAAGGTGAACGCGCCGTCGAAGCCCACCTCCTCGGCGACCTCGAGCGTCTCGCGGAAGTCCGCCTCGGTCTCCCCCGGGAAGCCGACGATGATGTCCGTCGTGATCGCGCAGTCCGGCACGTGCTCGCGGATCAGCGCGACGCGGTCGCAGAAGCGCCCGCGGTCGTAGGTGCGCCGCATGCGCTTGAGCAGCCGTGACGAGCCGGCCTGCAGCGGCAGGTGGATGTGCTCGCACAGCGCTGCGAGCTCCGCGTGGCAGCGGACGACGTCCTCGCCCATGTGCGACGGGTGCGGGCTCGTGTAGCGGATCCGGTCGATCCCCTCGACGGCGTCGACCGCGCGCAGCAGCTCGGCGAACGAGCGCTTGCGCGGGCGCAGCCGCGTCCCGTAGGAGTTGACGTTCTGGCCGAGCAGCGTCACTTCGCGGACCCCGTCAGCGGCGAGCCCGCACACTTCGTCGACGAGCTCCTCCAGCGGCCGCGACACCTCGAGGCCCCGCGTGGAGGGGACGATGCAGTACGAGCAGACCATGTTGCACCCGGCGGAGATCTGCACCCAGCCCTGAAAGTCCCGCGCGCGCTTGGCCGGCAGATGCCCGGTGAAGCCCTCGAACTCGAAAAAGCCCTGCGCCGTCAGCGAGTCGCTGGTGAGAAACTCGGCCAGCTTGTTGACCTGACCGGGCCCGAAGGCGACGTCGACGTACGGGAACTGGCGGAAGACGTCCTCCTTGACCGACTGCGCCCAGCAGCCGCCGACGCCGATCATCCGCTCCGGGTGGCGCCGCTTGACGGCCGCCGCCTCGCGCAGCCGATCGACGAAGCGCTCGTCGGCCTTCTCGCGGATCGAGCACGTGTTGAACAGCATCAGGTCCGCCTCGGCGCGCTCGGCCGTCTCCGCGTAGCCGAGCGACTCGAGCATGCCCTTCATGCGCTCCGAGTCGTGCTCGTTCATCTGGCAGCCGAAGGTGGTGACGTGGAACGTCTTCACGGCGGTTAGGAGGGTACTCAGCCCGCCAGCGCGATCCACAGCCCCGCCATCACGGCCAGCCAGGCTGCGGCGCTCGCCGCGACAAGTCGCTTCGTGACCCGAGTGGCGCGCCCGATCGCCGCGTACCGCGCGAGCAGGCCGATACCGAGGAACAGCCCGACCGCGATCACGACGAGCACGAGTCCCGCCCCCAGGTACTGGACCGACTGACCCCAGGTGTCGGGATGCCCGCAGCAGGGATCACCGTCCGGGACGGACGCGTCCGGCATCTGGGCCCCGATGGCGATCGAGAGGAGCCCGACCCCCGAGGCCCACCAGAGAGGGATCAGGGCACCGACTGCGAGCACCGCGCAACACACCGCCGCTCCCACATCACCGTGCGTAGTCCGTCGACCGCGATTCGCGGATCACGGTCACCTTGATCTGGCCCGGGTAGTCGAGCTCCTTCTCGATCTCGCGGGCGATCTCGTGGGAGAGCAGCACGGCGCCGTCGTCGTCGAGCGCGCCGGGATCGAGCATGACCCGGATCTCGCGGCCGGCCTGCATGGCGTAGACCCGGTCGACGCCGTCATGGCGCGTGGCGATGTGCTCGAGGTCGCGCAGGCGCTTGACGTAGTGCTCGAGCGACTCCCCGCGAGCGCCCGGCCGCGCGCCCGAGAGCGCGTCGGCCGCCTGGACGATCACGGCCTCCACGGTCTGGGGCTCGACCTCGTTGTGGTGTGCCTCCATGGCGTGGGCGACGGCCTCGGCCTCGGCGTGCCTGCGGGCGAAGTCGCCGCCGACCAGCGCGTGCGGTCCCTCCACCTCGTGGGAGACGGCCTTGCCGATGTCGTGCAGGAGGGCCGCGCGGCGGGCCGTCTTGGCGCTCGCGCCGAGCTCGTCGGCCATCATCGCGGCCAGGTGCGCGCACTCGACGGAGTGCGCAAGCACGTTCTGGCCGTAGCTGGTGCGGTAGCGCAGCCGACCGAGCAGCCGGATGAGCTCGGGATCGAGGCCGGCGACGTTGGCCTCGAAGGCCGCCTCCTCGCCCGACTTGACGATGTGCTCATCGAGCTCGGACTTGGCCTGGAAGAAGGCCTCCTCGATGCGCGCCGGGTGGATGCGCCCGTCCTGGAGGAGCTTTTCGAGCGTGAGACGGGCGACCTCGCGTCGCACGCCGTCGAAGCCCGAGAGGATGACCGCGTTCGGGGTGTCGTCGATGATGAAGTCGACCCCCGTGAGGTGCTCCAGGGTGCGGATGTTGCGGCCCTCCCGGCCGATGATGCGGCCCTTCATGTCGTCGCTGGGCAGCTGCACGACCGACACCGTCGTCTCGGCGGCATGCCCGGCGGCCATGCGCTGCATGACGACAGAGAGGATGTTGCGCACCCGGCGGTCGGCGTCACGCTTGGTCTCGTGATCGATCTGGCGCACGAGCCGGGCCTGGTCGTGGCGCAGGCCGTCCTCGAGATCCTTGAGCAGCATCGACTTGGCCTGTGAGACGCCGAGGCCGGCGATGGCCTCGAGCGCGCGGATGCGCTGCTCGCGCAGATCCTCGACGGCCAGCTCGCGGTCCGTCAGCACCCGCGCGCGCTCGGAGAGCTCGCTCTTGATGCGGTCGAGCTTGTCCTCGCGGGCCATCAGCCGCTCCTCGGCACGAGCCAGATCGGAGCGCTGCTGGGCGGTCGGCGCTCCGTCGGAGGTGGGATCGGGCGCGACCGGGGCGACGCTCGGCGAGGTCACCGTCCCCAGCCGGCGGACGAGGATCGCGACGCCCCCGAGGATCCCGCCGGCCAGCACCGTGGCCCCGGCCAGGACGACCACCGCTACTCCGAAGCTCATAACGATCCTCTCCCAGCGACCGGGCGGCCGCTGCGGTCTGTCATGTCCCGGGCCGAGCGGCGCCCGCTCCAGGATCAGTTCTCAGATTGGATCGACAGCCGGGCACGAGCGACTCGCGCGTGCGACCAGCGTGCGGTCGGCGGCCCGGATGGCCGCCGCGTCAGATGGCGGCTTTGGGTGCTGGGTGCTGGCGGGTGTTGCGGGCTGGTGCGCCCGTCGCGGGTGTGCGGGATGCCGTCACTGGCGAGAATCAGGGTTTCAGTTTCGTCAAAAGAGGCAGGTCTGCTGGCGTTTCGTACGGTCGCGTGCGACCGGTCTGTCGAGACCCGGATCGTATTACCGCGGCGGGTGCGGCGCAATCGCTGCAAGCGCGCCCAGATTGAGGCTCAGCTGAACGGGTCGATGACTCGAATGCCCTCGAACTGGCGAAAGCCCCGATCCCGAGTCCAGATCATCCCGACGCCGTGCTGGCGCATGAGCGCGGCGAGGTGGGCGTCAGGGACGAGGTTGCCGCGCGGGGCGATGTCGGCGGTCGTCGCCCGGTAGACCGACCAGAATCGGGGGCCCTCAGCGCCCGTGCGCACGTGCGCCGGCATCAGCAGCGCCTCG
>JBBQBV010000131.1:0-10611 GCA_038318085.1 Solirubrobacterales bacterium | reverse complement strand
CGAGCGGGCGGAGGCGTTCGCCGCGCGATACAGGGGACAGCTCGAGTCGATCGATGCCGCCGGCCTCGCGGCGGCCATGCGCGGGCTCGCCGAGATCGAGGACGCCGTCGGCCGCGCGTACTCCTACGCCGCACTGGCGTTCGCGGCCAACACCGCCGACCCGGCCCGCGGCGCGCTGTTGCAGCGCGTGCAGGAGCAGACGACCAGCACGTCGACCCTGCTCGTGTTCTGGGACCTCGAGTGGGCCGGGCTGCCCGACGAGCAGGCTGACGCGCTGCTCGCAGGCGACGCGCTGGACTTCGCCCGCCATCACCTCGAGGCGGCTCGCCGCTACCGCCCGCACCTGCTGACCGAGCCCGAAGAGCAGCTCATGAGCGAGAAGGCCGTCACCGGTTCGAGCGCCTGGGGCCGCCTGTTCGAGGAGCAGACCTCGGCGCTGCAGGTCAAGCTGGGAGACCTCGACGAGCCGGTGGCGCTCGATCAAGCGCTCTCGCGCCTGTCCTCCCCGGACCGCGAGATCCGCCAGGCGTCCGCGGAGGCGGTCACCGAGACGCTGCGGCCGGGCCTGCGCACGCGCGCCTACATCTTCAACACGCTGCTCGCCGACAAGAACCTCGACGACCGGCTGCGCCACCACCCGACGTGGCTGTCGGCGCGCAACCTCGCCAACGAGGCCTCCGACGAGTCCGTCCAGGCGCTGGTCGGCGCCGTCCAGGCTCGCTACGAGATCGCGCGCCGCTGGTACCGCCTGAAGGCGCAGCTGCTGGGCGTCGACCGGATCGCGGACTACGACCGCATGGCCGCCGTGTCCGACGTCGAGGAGACCGTGCCGTGGTCTGAGGCGCGCGGCATGGTGCAGGACTGCTTCGACGGCTTCTCGGGCGAGCTGGGTGGCCTCGTGAGGCGCTTCTTCGACGAGGCCTGGGTCGACGGCCCGGTCCGCCCGGGCAAGCGCGGCGGCGCGTTCTGCTCCTACACGGTCCCGTCCGTGCATCCCTACGTGATGCTCAACTACACGGCCAGGCGCCGGGACGTGCTGACGCTCGCGCACGAGCTCGGGCACGGCGTCCACGCCGCGCTCGGCGCCGGCCAGGGGATCTTCCACATGGCCACGCCGCTGACCTTGGCCGAGACCGCGTCGGTCTTCGCGGAGGAGATCGTCTTCGGGCGCCTGCTCGAGCGTGCCGCGACGCCGGAGTCGCGCCTGGACCTGCTCGCCTCGAGCGTCGAGGGCTCGATCGCCACCGTCTTCCGCCAGGTCGCGATGAACCGCTTCGAGCACCTCGTCCACACCAGCCGGCGCGCGGAGGGCGAGCTGCCCGTCGAGCGCTTCAACGAGCTGTGGGCGCAGTCGCAGACCGAGATGCTCGGCGACGCCGTGGAGGTCACCGAGGACTACAAGAGCTGGTGGTCCTACGTGCCGCACTTCATCTCGACGCCCGGCTACGTCTACGCCTACGCGTACGGCCAGCTGCTCGCGCTGTCGGTCTACGCGCGCTACGAGCAGGAGGGCGATGCCTTCGTCCCCGCCTACCTCGACCTGCTGCGGGCCGGCGGCTCGCGCTCGCCGCAGCAGCTCGGCGCCATCGTCGGCGTCGACCTCGCCGATCCCGGCTTCTGGGACCGCGGGCTGGACCTCGTCGAGCGCCAGCTCACCGCGGCCGAAGAGGCCGCGAAGGCGGCCGGGCGGATCGAGCCGTCGTCCCCTTAACGACGACCGCCCCGAGATCCGGGGCGGCCGAAGGGTCAGGCGGCGGCGCGGAGCGCCTCGAGGCCTGGCAGCTGCGAGAGCTTGGCCAGTGCGCGCTGCTCGGCGGCGCGGGCCTCGCGGACCGGGACGCCCAGACGGCGGGCGGTCTGCTCGATCGAGTGCTCGCCCTCGTCGCCCGTGCCGAAGCGCAGGTGGATGACGGCGGACTCGTCGGCCGGCAGGGCGTCGAGCGCCTCGCGGACCGTGCGCTGGGACATCGTGCGCTCGACCTCGTCGGCGGTGCTCTCTCCCTCGATCGGGATGAGGGCGCCGAGCGGCGTGTCGCCGTCCTCGCCGACACCGGCGTCGAGGCTAGCGAGCGTGCGCGCGTGCGAGCGCAGCAGATCGACTTCCTCCACGGTCAGCCCGGTCTCGGTCGCCAGCTGATCGAGCGTCGGCTCCTCGCCGAGCTTGACGGCCAGCTCACGCTCGGCGCGCTCGACCTTGCGAGCGCGCTGCGCGACGTGGGCCGGCAGCCGGATCGTGCGGCCCGTGTTGTCGAGGCCGCGCTGAAGCGCCTGGCGGATCCAGATCGTCGCGTAGGTGGAGAAGCGGAAGCCCTTGCGCCAGTCGAACTTCTCGGCCGCACGGATGAGGCCGAGCATGCCCTCCTGGACCAGGTCGTTCATCGACAGGCCCTGGCCCTGGTACTTGCGGGCCACGGACACGACGAGCCGCAGGTTGCAGTTGATCAGCCGGTCCTTGGCGGACAGGTCACCGCGCTCGATCCGCTGCGCCAGTTCGATCTCCTCGTGGGGCTCGAGCAGGCGGAAGCGGCCAGCTTCGCGCAGAAGCTGCTCAAGAGGCTCGAGGAGGATCTCGTCGGGTTCAAGCAGCTGGGTCGTGGGGGTGATGCTCTTCAATACGTCCTTCTTTCGCGGAATACCAACTTCGTAAGTCGGATTTTAC
This sequence comes from Solirubrobacterales bacterium, assembly GCA_038318085.1. Lineage (GTDB taxonomy): Bacteria > Actinomycetota > Thermoleophilia > Solirubrobacterales > Solirubrobacteraceae > DATLGB01. Next base: position 7,952 of record JBBQBV010000131.1, on the reverse strand, counting down.
GCCATCTTCGTTGTCGGCGCAACCACCCGGTCAAAGGCGGACGAGGCTGGGGCTGCAGAATGCTGCCGGAGTGGACTAAGCCCCGGCTCAAGACTGGTCTATCCCGGCCCGGGGCAGCGCATCACAGCGTGCTGTCCACGCTCGCAGGCGCGGGTGCTGCCGCTCAGGACGGAGGTGCTCGGCAAGGATTCGATGAAACGTCTCTTCATCCTCGCTATCGAGTCCTACACCGTACCGAAGAAAGGGGAACGCCGCCAGGTCAGCGACGCCGACGGACGGCGTGAGCAGGAAATCCCGGTCGGCCAGCAGGCGCTCGAAGCGATCCAGCGACCCCCGCAGCCCGGCCGCCCAGGCCGCCATCTGGGGCTCTGTGGCGTCGCGGCCGGCGTCGCGGCCGCCGGCCAGCCGGTTCGGCGCGCGCTTCCACACGAAGTCGAACCAGTCCAAGAAGACCAGCACCTTCCTCGCGGCGAGCCGGATCTGCGGGGTACAACGGCGCCTCGGGGAAGCGCTCCTCCAGGTGCGCCAGGATCCGGCGGGAATCGGCGATCACGGTGCCGTCGTGCTCGAGCCGGCACGAGGTCCTGACCCGAGAGACGCCGCACAGACGTGCGGTCGGCGGGATAGACGAGCACCGGCTCGGCGTCGAGCCCCTTGTGGCGAGCGCCAACGCGACGCGTTCGACGTTCGTGGAGAACGGGATCTGCCAGAGGCGCAGCGTCATGGGTCAGGAGCCTCGATCACGAGAGCTGATCGCGCCCGGGCGGCGCCGTGAAAGTCGAGCTGGGCTGGCGTTGGAGGCGCCGGCCTCGCGGCCGAGGCTGCGGGCCGATGTGGCTGATGTGCTCATTCGGTGGCTCTACCCGCTCCGACGACCTCGCCGCGCGAGTTGACCATTACCGGCTGCGCCAGCCCGTCCAGCGCCGGACCGCCGGCGCGCAGGCCGAGCGCCTCGCGGACGAGCCCTACCCCGGCGGGATCGAGCGCCCGCATGGCGCCGTCGGCCACCTTGACCGCGAGGCCCCGACCGTCCGGGAGCCCGACGCCGAGCACGCCTTCGGCCCCGATCTTGGCCACCAGCCCGTCCTCGGCGAGCATCAGCTCCGTGTCGAGCGCCCCCTCGAAGGCGACGAGGCCGGGGTGGGCGCGCATGGCGTCCGCCACCCGGTCGCCGCCCGGCCCGAGCTCGCCCGCGGCGAGGCGCCCGAACGCGCGGGCCACGGCGCCGAGCGGCAGCTGGAAGGCGAGCATCCCGCAGCCGTCGCCGCCGTAGGGGACGCTGGCGGGCGCGAGACCCGCCGCCGTCGCCACCGCCGCGTGCATGCCGCGCTGGATCGGATGGCCCTCGTCGAGGTACCCCTCCACGGCCCAGCCCCGGTGCACGCAGCGCGCGAGCGCCAGCGCGTGCTTGCCCGAGCAGTTGTGGACGATCCGCGCCGGCAGCTCGCCACGTGCGCGGCGGGCCATCGCCGCGGCGGGATCTCGGGGGTCGAGCGCGCCGCAGCCCAGATGGTGCTCGGCGAGCCCGCAGGCGGCGAGCACCTCGCTGACCACCGCGAGGTGCTGGGGCGTCCCGCCGTGGGAGGCGCAGGCCAGCGCCAGGTGGCGGTCGGCGAGCCCGAAGCCCTCGATCACGTCGTCGCGCACGGCTGGCAGCGCCTGAAACGGCTTGACGGCCGAGCGCGGGAACACGCGCAGCTCGGCCGCATCCTCCTCGCTGCGCTCGATCACGGCGCCATCCGGGCCGGTCACGCACCACACGAGCGTGTGGGCGCTCTCGGTGAGCCCGGCGCGCGTGAACAGGACGCGGCCCGGCGCGGCCATCAGGTCAGCTGTGCGAGCGAGCGCAGGAGCTCGCGCGAGGCAGCCTCCCCGAGGCGCAGGCTTTCGAGCCGGTAGGACTCGTTGGGCGCGTGGATGTCGTCGTCGGCGTGCGCGAAGCCGCTGACGATCGTCGTGATCCCCCTGCGCGCGAACTCGGCGACGATCGGGATCGAACCGCCCGAGCGCACGAAGACGGGGGCGCCGCCGCAGGCGCGCTCGATGGCCTCGGCGGCGAGCCGCATGGCCGGGGAGCCGACGGCGAACAGCGCGGGCGAGGCGAGCTGGGCGTCAAAGGTGACCTCGGCGCCGGCCGGCGCCGCCGCGCGCAGCAGGCGCTCGAGCGTCGCCGCGATCTCGCCCGGGTCCTGGCCGGGCGCGAGCCGCACCGACACCGTGGCGCGCGCCGTCGCCGGGACGATCGTGCGCGGCTCGCCGACGACGATCTCGTTGACCTCGACCGACGTATCGGCGCCGTTGCGCTCGTAGTAGCGGGCGCCCGCGTCCGGCGAGACCGCCCGGCCGCCGACGTCGGCGATGACCTCGTCGCCGGGCTGCAGCTGCGCCCACGAGTCGCGCTCGACCTGGGCGGGCGGCTCGACGCCGGCGCGCAGCTCGGCGCGCGGGACGCCGTCGGCTCCGGGCAGGACGGCCGCGAGCATGCCGACGAGCACGTGCGCGGCGTTGAGCACGCTGCCGCCGTACATCCCGGAGTGCAGGTCGCGCCGGCCGACGCGCACGCCCACGTCGGCCATGACCATCCCGCGCAGGCCGACGGTGATCGCGGGCGTGGCGGGCTCGGCCATTCCGGAGTCAAACACGACGGCCACGTCGGCCCCCCGCTCGTCCGCGCGGATCCAGTCCTGGACGGCCGCTCCCCCGGCCTCCTCCTCCCCCTCGACGAGCACGCGCACGTGGACGGGCAGCTCACCGGCGCGCGCCAGCGAGCAGGCCGCGTGCAGCAGCGGCAGGAAGTTGCCCTTGTCGTCGGAGGCGCCGCGCGCGTAGACGCGCCCGTCGCGGACCTCCGGCTGAAACGGCGGCGAGGTCCAGGCATCGGGGTCGCCGACCGCCTGGACGTCGTAGTGGCCGTAGATCAGGACCGTCGGCGCGTCGGGGTGGGCTGCGCGCAGCTCGCCGTAGGCGATGGGGTTCCCGCGGGTGATGAGCAGCTTCGCCTCCCCTCCCGCGGCGTCGACCCGGTCGCACACCCAGCGGGCGGCGCGCTGGAGATCCTCCGGCAGCCCACCTCCGGTCGAGATCGACGGGATTCTCAGCCAGTCGAGCAGGTCGTCGAGAAGCGGGTCTGTCAAGGCCGCAAGGCTAGTGTCGGGCGCGCCGGCCGACCACGCGCATCGGCCGGAGCCGCGGTCAAAAGGTCCCTACTTGAAGCGGTACGTGATGCGGCCGCGGCTGAGGTCGTACGGCGAGACCTCGACGCGCACGCGGTCGCCCGGCAGCACGCGGATGCGGAAGCGACGCATCTTCCCGGCCAGGTGGCCGAGCACCTCGTGGCCGTTGTCCAGCTTGACGCGGAACATCAGGCTGGGCAGCGCCTCGGTGACTTCACCCTCGAACTCGACCTTCTCCTCTACCGGCATACAACCTCCGCAATGGCTTGTGACAACAGGCTCATTCTAGACCCTCGGTGTGCGGGCGCTCAAGCCGCGAGCGGCTGCGGCGCGTGGCAGTCGACGACCACCTCGGGGCGTGCCCAGCGAACGGAGGAGCGCCGGAGGCCCGCGAGGGCGTGCAGGCCGGCCGGCGCGGGGAGCCAGATCGCGATCGCGCGGTAGGCGAGGACGGCGGCGAGGGCCGCGCCGCCCGCCACGCCGAAGGCGATGAAGACGCCGATCATGCCGCCGCTGGCCGCGCCCGGCACCGGCACCGTGTTGGCCACCTGGCCGAGGAAGTAGCCGAGGATCAGGACCCCGACCGGCGGCGCCGCGCCGACGGCGCGGAAGGTCGCCCACAGCACGGCGCAGTCAAAGCCCCACCAGGCGAGCGCGCCGAGCAGGCGCGGATGCGGGTGGCGCAGGATCCCGAGCGCGTCGCGGATCGCCTCGCCGAGCACGCGCGTCCGGCCCAGCGGGCGGACGGTCAGCCCGACGGCGACGAGGATCGCGAGCGCGGCGAAGCCGGCGGGAATCAGCGCCAGCGCGCCATGCCCGGCCGCGGCCACGCCGGCGACCAGCATCGCGCCGAGGAAGACGGAGTACAGGAGCACGAGGAAGGTCAGCAGCGTGCGGGTGCCCCCGGCGCCGCTCTTGCGCAGGACCCACAGCGTCAGCGCGGCGCCGCCGGCGCCGGCGGTGGGCAGCAGCCGCGTGGCGGCGGCGCCGCCGAGCGTCGTGCGGTAGCTCTCGAGCAGGCCGAAGCGCTCGGACTTGCCGCCGGCCACGTGCCACAGCAGCGCGATGTAGCCGCCGAAGGAGAGGATCTCGAAGCCCGCCGCCGCGAGTGCCCAGCCGGGGTCGGCGCTGAAGACGCGCCGCAGCCCGTCGAGGAAGGTCTCGGCCGGTCCGCCGGCGAGCAGCGCCACGGCCACGACGACCGTCGCCACCAGTGCGGGAATGCGCACGCGCTTCAACACGGCGCGCAGGTCGGGGGTCGCGACGTCGATCGGCACGAGGAGAAGGGTCCCATCGCGCGCGTCGCGCGTCGTCCTCCTCAAGGATGATTGGGCGACACCATCCTGGGAACGCTGGGATGATGCGTTCCGTGCAAGGAGACGCCGACCTGCGACGTGCGGCCGAAGCGCTGGCCTGGCGGCTCCCCGAGCCGCTCGCCGTGCTTGCCCGGCTGGCCTACAACTACCGCTGGGCCTGGCTGCCCGGCGGCTCCGAGCTCTTTCGCTCCATCGACGCGCGCCGCTGGCGCATGGTCGCGGGCAACCCCGTCCGCTTCCTGCAGGAGGCGTCCTCGGACGCGCTCGCCCGCGCGGCCGACGACCCCGAGCTCATCGCCCTCGCCACCTCGCTGGAGGAGCAGGTCCGCGAGGATCTCGCGCGCGACCCGGCGGGCCCTGTCGATCCCGAGCACCCGATCGCCTTCTTCTGCGCGGAGTACGCCGTGCACCAGTCGCTGCCGGTGTATTCCGGCGGCCTCGGCGCGCTCGCGGGCGACATCCTCAAGGAGGCGTCCGACCGCGCTCTGCCGCTGGTGGCCGTCGGCCTGATGTACCGCCGCGGCTACTTCCGCCAGCGCATCGACCACTCCGGCTGGCAGCAGGAATACTGGATCCTGACCGACCCCGAGCGCCTGCCCGCCGCCCTGGTCACCGGCGACGACGGGCGGCCGCTGCGGATCTTCGTCCCCTGCGCGGAGGTCGGCGTCCAGGCGCAGATCTGGCGCGTCGACGTCGGCCGCGTGCCGCTGCTGCTGCTCGACACCGAGCTGCCCGAGAACGACGGCGTCACGCGATGGATCACGTCGCGGCTGTATGACTCAGACCCGGACACCCGGCTCGCGCAGTACGCCCTGCTCGGCCTCGGCGGCGTCGCCGCCCTCGAGGCCATGGACATCGACCCCGGCGTCGTGCACCTCAACGAGGGCCACGCCGCGTTTGCCTCCCTGGCGCTGGCGAAGCGGTTCACCGAGCGCGACGGGCTCGGCGTCGACGAGGCGCTGGAGGCGGCGCGCAGCCGCACCATCTTCACGTCGCACACGCCCGTCCCGGCCGGCAACGACACCTATCCGCCGGATCAGCTCAAGCACACCCTGCGGCAGTTCGCCGCGGGGCTCGGCATCGACACCGACGCCGTGGTGCGCCGCGGGCGCACCCATCCGGACGACGAGGGCGAACCCTTCGGCGTGACGCAGTTCGCGCTGCGCAACAGCCGCGACGCCAACGGCGTCAGCCGGCGGCACGGCGAGGTCGCCCGCGGGATGTGGAACGCGCTGTGGCCCGACCGCGACCAGGACGACGTGCCGATCACGCACGTCACCAACGGCGTGCACGTCCCGTCGTGGCTGGGCGAGCCGATGCGCCGGCTGCTCGACCGCCACCTGCCCGAGGGCTGGCCGCTGCGCACCGACGACCCGGGCACCTGGGCCGGCCTCGACGAGGCGAGCGACGAGGAGCTGTGGGCCGTGCGCAGCGAGCAGCGCGACCGCCTTGTCCATTTCGTGCGCGAGCGCAGCGTGCTGGACCGCCTCTCGCGCGGCGACGCGCGCGATCGCGTCCAGGCCGCCGAGCACGCCTTCGACCCCGATCTGTTGACGATCGGCTTCGCCCGCCGGGTCGCGACCTACAAGCGACTGGACCTGCTCTTCCGCGACCCCGAGCGGGCGATCGGCCTGCTCACAGGCGACCGGCCGGTGCAGTTTCTGGTCTCCGGCAAGGCCCACCCGAAGGACGACGAGGGCAAGAAGCTCGTCCAGGAGCTCTTTGCCCTCAAGAGCCGGCCCGGAGCGCTTGAACGCGTGGTCTTCCTCGAGGACTACGACCTCGGCACTGCGGCGCGCCTTGTGCGCGGGTGCGACGTCTGGGTCAACGTGCCGCGCCCCCCGCTCGAGGCCAGCGGCACCTCCGGGATGAAGAACGCGCTCAACGGCGGTCTGCAGCTCAGCGTGCTCGACGGCTGGTGGGCGGAGGGCTATGACGGCTCGAACGGCTGGGCGCTCGACGGCTCCGTCGACGACGACCACGGCGCCCAGGACCACGCCCACGCGCATGAGCTCTACCGGCTGCTCGAGGAGGAGGTCATCCCGACCTTCTACGACCGCGGCGAGGACGGCATCCCGCACGCGTGGCTGCAGAAGGTCCGCGCGTCGATGAAGACCAACGGCCCGCAGTTCTCGGCCAGCCGCATGCTGCGCGACTACGAGCAGAAGCTCTACGGGCTGCGGGTCTGAAGGGTTGCCGAGCGGGCGCCGGGCGAGCCCGCGGTCAGCGCTGTGGTCCGCTCCGCGGCATCCTGTCGCTATCCCACATAGCGTAACGCTTGTTAGCGTTACGCGGTTCCGTATACTTCGGACCGATGGCGCCCCCGACAGCCAATCCCTTCCGCTACGGCGCCCTCGCGCTCGACGAGGCGTTTATCGACCGTGAGGCGGAGGTCGCCGAGCTCATGGCGGACGCGCGCAACGGCCAGGACGTCGTGCTCTTCGCCCCACGCCGCTACGGCAAGTCGTCGCTGCTGTGGAAGGTCGCCCAGGAGCTGATCTCCGCGCGTGTCCTGGTCGCCCAGGTCGACCTGATGACGACGCCGACCCGCGCCAAGCTGGCCGAGAAGCTGGCTAAGACGATCCACGACGACCTGGCGACCCCGCTGTTTCGCGCCAAGGAGCGGCTGCGCGTGTTCAGCGGCCTGCGCGTCACCCCGAGGGTGACGATCGACCCCGACGACGGGTCTGTGAGCTTCTCCTTCTCGGCCTCCGGCGGCCGCGAGGATCTCGACGACACGATCGAGCGCCTGCTCGAGCTGCCGGGACGGCTCGCGGCCGAGCGCAGACGCCGGATCGTGCTGATCCTCGACGAGTTCCAGGAGGTGATCGACATCGACGACTCGCTGCCCAAGCTCATGCGCGCCGTCTTCCAGCAGCAGCCCGAGGTCGCCCACCTCTACCTCGGCAGCCGCCGCCACATGGTGCGCCGCATCTTCTCCGACGCCAACGAGCCCTTCTGGCGCAGCGCCAAGCAGCTCGAGCTCGACGTGATCGCCCCCGCGCACTTCCGCGCGCACATCGCCGCGCGCTTCGCCCAGACGGGCCGGCGCACGGACGACTCGGGACTCGATGCGATCCTCGCCATCACGCACGGCCACCCCTACGCGACCCAGGAGCTCTGCTACTTCACCTGGCAGGCGACGCCGGCGCGGGGCAAGGCCGACGCGGCGCGGGTCGCGAGCGCGCTGGAGGGCGTGCTGCGCTCCGAGCACGCGCACTTCAGCCTCGCGTGGTCTCAGGCGTCGGGCGTCCAGCGCTCGCTGCTGCAGGCGCTCGCGCGGGAGCCGGGGCACGCGCTGGGGGCCGAGTACCGCGCCCGGCACGGGCTGCCCGCGGCCTCCAGCGTGCAGAAGGCGCTCGACAAGCTCGAGCGCGACGAGCTGGTCGGGCGGCGGCGCGGCTACGCCGTCATCTCCGAGCCCTTCCTGGCCGAGTGGCTGATGCGTCAATGACGTCCGCGG
>JBBQBV010000130.1:0-10624 GCA_038318085.1 Solirubrobacterales bacterium | reverse complement strand
TACGCGCCTGGATGGCCGCCTCGAGCTCGGAGACGTGCTCGCGCTCCTGGCGCGCAGGCACCCGCAGCCGCGGCGAGCGCGCGAGCTGCGCAGCCGCCGTGCGCTTGAGCTCGAGCAGGCCGAGCAGCTCGACGGCGTCCGGGTCGGCGCCGGGCGTCGGGGTCCCGGCCGCGGTGGGAGTGGTTGTGGTGGCGGTCGGCGCCGGCGACGCCTTCCCGCCGCATCCGGCGAGCCCGACGCAGGCCAGCCCGCCGAGCAGCAGCGCCCGGCGGTCGGCCCTCAGGGCTCGCGTCGAAAGTCCTGCGGGATCGGACGAATGTCGCCGCGAGCCCTTACCACCAGAGCGTGGACTCGAGCTGCTCGAGCTCGTCGACCGGCTTCGTGTAAAGGCCGCTCGAGAGGTACTTCCAGCCGTCGTCGCAGACGACGAAGACGATGTTGCCGTCCTCCATCTCGTTGGCGATGCGCACGGCGATGGAGGCGATGGCCCCGCTGGAGACCCCGGCGAAGATGCCCTCCTCCGCCAGCAGCTTGCGCGTCCAGACGATCGCGTCGCGGTTGGTGACGAAGATCTTGCGGTCGAGCACCGACAGGTCGATGATCGGCGGGATGAAGCCGTCGTCGAGGGAGCGCAGGCCCTGGACCGGCTCGCCCTGCATCGGCTCGGCGGCCACGATCTTCACGGCGTCGCCGAGCTCCTCCTTCAGGCGCCGGCCGTTGCCCATGAGCGTGCCGCCGGTGCCCAGCCCGGCCACGAAGGCGGAGATCTCGTCGAGCTCCTCGAGGATCTCGAGCGCCGTGCCGTTGTAGTGCGCCGCCGGGTTCGCCGGGTTGCCGTACTGGTAGGGCATGTAGTAGCTGGACTCGTTCTCGGCCATGTCGAGGGCCATGGCCACGGCGCCGTTGGAGCCCTGGTCCCCCGGGGAGGACACGATCTCCGCCCCGTACATCTGCAGCAGCTGCGTGCGCTCGGGCGTCACGTTGTCCGGCATGACGACCTTCAGGGGGTAGCCCTTGCGGCGGCAGATCATCGCGAGGCTGATGCCGGTGTTGCCCGAGGTCGGCTCGAGGATGGTCTGTCCCGGCGCGATCGCGCCGCGCTCCTCGGCGTCCTCGACCATCGCGCGGGCCACGCGGTCCTTGACCGAGCCGGTGGGATTGTGCGACTCGAGCTTGGCCCAGATGCGGACGCCGGGCTTGGGCGAGAGCCGCTTGAGCTCGACCAGCGGCGTGTTGCCGATGGCCTGCACGATGTCTCCGTAGCGGCCGCCGCAGGGGCGGTTCCTCAACTCTCCTGCCATAGCTTTCAAAAGTATAGCTAGACGGATCGCGCCTGTGGGTAGCGTGCAGAGATGCAACATGACGCCGCGAGCGAAGGCGCGGAGCCTCGCCTCGCGCGCGTCGTCCAGCGCGCCGGCCAGCTCATCGAGCACAGCGTCACCAACTTCTTCCGCGACGGGTGCACGCAGCGCGCCGCGGCCATCTCCTTCTACGCGCTGTTCTCGATCTTCCCGCTCGCCATCCTCAGCGTGGCGGCGCTCGGGCTCGTAGCCAACGACGCGACCGTCCGCCGGCAGGTCGTGGGGTTCCTGCTCGACAACCTGCCCCTGACGATCGCGCAGGGCCGGGACCTCGAGCGGGTGCTGCTGAAGGTCACGAGCCAGGGTGCGGGCCTCGGGATCCTCGGCCTCGTCACGCTCTTCTTCGCCGCCTCGAACGTGATGGGCTCGATCCGCCAGGCCCTCAACGCGGCCTTCCGCGTCCGGGACGAGCGGCCGCCGGCGCAGGCGAAGCTGTGGGACCTCGTGATGGTCTTCCTCTTCGGGCTGCTGGTGACGGCGTCCTTCGGCCTCACGCTGTTCGACGAGATCCAGTCCTCTCTGCGCCAGAGCGCCGACGACGTCGTCCAGGGCGCCGGGGGCGTGATCGCCGACGTGCTCGTGAGCCTCGGCCACGTCGTCCCGCTGCTGCTTGCCGTGCTGCTCTTCACCGCCCTGTTTCGCTTCGTGCCGGCCAAGCGCCCGCGCGTGCGCGACATCTGGCCCGGCGTGCTCGTCGCCTCGATCGGCTACGAGCTCGCCAAGACGGGCTTCACGATCTATCTGGCGAACTTCGCCGACTACGGCGCCGTGTACGCCTCGCTGGGCTCGGTGGTCGCGTTTTTGGTGTTCGTCTACGTCGCGGCGTTCGTGGCACTGCTCGGGGCGGAGTTTGCCGCGGAGTGGCCCTGCGTGCGCCGCGGCGAGTACGACGGCGGACCCAGCCGGCCCTTTCTCGCGGAGGTGCGCGGCTTCGTCAAGGGCCTGTTCGTGCGCCGCGGCTAGCTCGCGCCGCCGGCCATGGCCGGCAGGATCACGAGCGTGTCGCCGTCGGCGACGTCGGTCTCGAGACCTTTCAGGACCCGCACGTCCTCGTCGTTGAGGTAGACGTTGACGTACCGGTTGAGCTGTCCGTCGCCGGAGAAGAGCTGGGACTCGGTCGCGGGATGGTCGCCCGCGAGGCTCTTGAGCACCTCGCCGACGTTGCCGCCGGCGGCCTGGACTTCTTTCTCCCCGCCCACGGACGGGCGCAGGACGGGCGGGATCTTCACAGTGGCCATGACGGAATAGTTACCCCGTCAAGGGCATCCGTGCGGTGACGCGATGAAACGGCTCCATCATCCCGCGGCAGCGCAGAACGCCTCGTAGTCGGGGAACACGCCCATCTCCTCGTCGGAGATCTCCTCGGGCGGGCGCGAGCAGATCGGGCACTCCGGGTCGCGACGGACCTTGAGCTCGGTGAACGACGCCGCGAGGGCCTCGTAGAGCAGGAGCCGCCCGACGAGCGGCTCCCCGGCGCCGGTGATGAGCTTGACGACCTCGGTCGCCTGCAGCAGGCCCATCGTTCCCGGCAGCACGCCGAGGACGCCGTTGGCGCCGCAGGACGGCGCCAGCTCGGCCGGCGGCGGCACGGGGTACAGGCAGCGGTAGCACGGGCCGTCGTAGGGCTTGAAGACCGAGATCTGGCCGTCGAAGCCCAGGATCGAGGCCGAGACGACGGGGATCTGCAGGCGCACCGTCGCGTCGTTGAGCAGGTAGCGCGTCGGGAAGTTGTCCACGCCGTCGACGATCACGTCGTAGCCCGTGATGATCTCCATGATGTTGGAGGCGTCCAGGCGCATCTGGTACTTGATGACCTCGACGTCGGGGTTGAGGTCCTTGATCGCCCGCTCGGCGGAGTCGACCTTCGGCGTGCCGATGCCGTCCGTGGTGTGGATGACCTGGCGCTGGAGGTTCGAGAGGTCCACCACGTCGTCGTCGACGAGACCGATGGTCCCCACGCCGGCGGCGGCGAGGTAGAGCGCGATCGGCGAGCCGAGGCCACCGGCGCCCAGCAGCAGCACCTTGGCGTCGAGCAGCTTGGTCTGACCCTCCATCCCGATCTCCGGGACGAGCACGTGACGGCTGTAGCGCTCACGCTGCTCCTTGCTCATCGCGCGAGGGATCTCGACGCCGTAGCCGCGGTCCTTCCACAGCGTGTAGCCGCCGGTCATGGACTCGACGTGCCCGTAGCCGAGGTCCTCACTCAGGGTGCGCGCGGCAAGCGCCGAGCGGTTGCCCGAGGCGCAATACAACACGACGCGCGTGTCGCGGTCCGGGGCTGCGCCCTCGATGCGCGACTCGAGGTGGCCGCGCGGGACGTGCTTGGCGCCGGGCAGGTGACCGGCGTCCCACTCGTCGGTCTCGCGCACGTCGACGAGCACGAAGCCGCGGCCCTCCCCGTTGGAGGACGCGATGCTCGTGTTGACCTCGGAGGGGTCGACCTCGTCGATCTGGTTCTTGACCTGGCGGATCAGCTCTGCGCCGGATGGGCTCATGGCGTCAAATGCCTCGTTGTTGACCGGGATTCCAATGCTTCACAAATGATAGCGACCGCGGGGATGCGGTCGATCTTGGTCCAGCGTGGCCGCTCGGATGCCGATAGATGCTGCAGGAATGCGCTCTCGCACGCTCTTGACCCAGGTGTTGGCCGTCAACGCCCTCCTGGTGGCCGTCACGGCGGCCCTGGCCGCCGTGCTCACGCGCGCCCGCCTCCAGGACGCCGCGAGCATCCCGGGCGTGAGCCTGCTGGTCATCGCGGTGCTCGCAGTGATCCTGCTGAACTCCCTGCTGCTGCGCCACCGGCTCGAGCCACTGGACCGGCTGGTCAAGACGATGGACGAGATCGACCTCGCCGCGCCGGGCCGGCGCGCGCTGCCCTCGCCGCACTCGGCGCGCGAGGTCCGGCATTTGACCTCGAGCTTCAACGAGATGCTCGACCGCCTCGAGGAGGAGCGCCGCTGCGCCGGCCGCGCGGTCGTGCGCGCCCAGGAGCAGGAGCGCCAGAAGATCGCCCAGGACCTCCACGACGAGGTCAACCAGGCGCTCACCGCGATCAAGCTGCGCCTGTCGGCGACCATGCAGATGGCGCCCGACAGCCTCCAGCGCGAGCTCAAGGAGACCAAGGGCCTCGTCGACCGCGCGATGGACGAGCTGCTCACGATCGCGCACGAGCTGCGCCCGACCGCGCTCGACGACCACGGACTGATCTCCGCCCTGCGCTCGCAGGTCGTCGACTTCGGCGAGCGCACCGGCATCGAGACGGAGTTCCGCCGGCACGGAGAGCTCACCCAACTCTCAGACGAGGAGCAGCTCGTGATCTACCGCGTCACGCAGGAGTCGCTCTCAAACGTCGTCCACCACGCGGGCGCCAGGCACGTCGACGTCGTCTTGTCCTTCACCGGCGCGACCGTCCTGAAGGTGGCCGACGACGGCCGCGGGTTCGCCGCGCTGCAGGCCAACCGCAACGGCAAGCTCCGCGCGCGCCCCGGCGGCCTGGGGCTCAACGGGATGCGCGAGCGCGCCCTGCTGGTCGGAGGCAACCTGTCGATCTTCTCGCAGCCGGGGCAAGGCACGACCATCGAGTTGACCATGGGAGCCACATGAGAATCCTGATCGCCGACGACCACGGCATCGTGCGTGCGGGCCTGAAGCTCCTGATCGACCTCCAGTCCGACATGCAGGTCGTGGCCGAGGCCGAGGACGGCGTCCAGGCCTTCGAGCGCGCGCTGCAATCGCGGCCGAACCTCTGCGTGATGGACGTGTCCATGCCGCGGCTGACCGGCCTGCAGGCCGCGCGCCAGATCAAGGCGCACCTGCCCGACACCCAGGTGCTGATGCTCTCCATGCACGACGACCAGCGCTACGTCTTCGACGCCCTGAAGGCCGGCGCGTCCGGCTACGTGCTCAAGCGCGACGTCGACGACGCGCTGCTCGACGCGATCCGCGCCGTGCGCCGCGGCGAGGCCTTCGTCACCGACGCCGTCGAGCGCTCGATGATCCGCTCGTGGATGGCGGATGGCTCCGGCGGCCCCGTGGACCCGCTGTCGCCGCGCGAGCAGGAGGTGCTCAAGCTGATCTCCGAGGCGCACACCAACAAGGAGATCGCCGCCACGCTGCACCTGGCAGAGAAGACCGTCGAGTCCCACCGCGCCAACATCCTGCGCAAGCTCGGGATGCGCGACCGCGTGGAGCTGGTGCGGTACGCGATCCGCCGGGGCTTCATCGAGGCGTGACGCCGGCCCTGCGACGGGCGTGCGCCGAAATAGGCTGTCGGCGTGCCCCAACGGGTTCGTCTCGTCCTCATCGCCGCCTTCCTGTGCCTCTTCGCCGCCCTGGCTGGAGTGTGGCTCGCCGCGTACAGGCAGGCGGGCTACAGCCGCCTCACGCCCGACCCGTCGGTCGGCTTCTCCGGCTACATCCGCCCGCCCGGCGCGCGCGTGCCGGCCTTCGAGCTCACCGATCAGGACGGCAGGCAGGCGACGCGCGCGGCCGCGCGCGGCAGGTGGGCCGTCTACGCGTTCATCTACTCGCACTGCCGCGACACCTGCCCGCTCGAGGTCAACCAGATCCGCGGCGCGCTGGATCGCCTCGGACACGACCTGCCCGTCGTGGGCGTCTCCGTCGACCCGGCCGGCGACACGCGCGACAGCGCCCGCGCGTTCGTGACCGAGCAGCGCATGACTGGGCGCATGCGCTTTCTGATGGGCACCCGGGCGGACCTGGCGCCGGTGTGGCGGGCGTTCGGGATCGCCCCGCAGACCCGGGGCGGCGACCACAGCGCCTCGGTCGTGGTCGTCGACGGCCAGGGCCGCCAGCGCCTCGGCTATCCGGTGAGCAAGCTCACCGTCGACGGGCTCGAGCGCGACCTGCGCCGGCTGGGCGCCTGAGCCTGACCTACGACGCGAGCGCCAGCGCGTCCTGGGCCGCGTCCTCGCGGTCCTGCGCGGCGCGGTAGGCCGCGTACCGCGGAGTGCCGCCGCGGCAGCGCCAGAAGCGGTACGCGTCCTCGGCCTCGGCGTGCGCGTCGCTCCAGGCGGCGTAGAGCGCGTTCCACTCCGGGCCCTGGCCGGGCGAGCGGTGCAGGATGAGCTCGCGGGTGTCCGCGACCTGGTCCAGCAGCTCCTTCAGCTCGTGTGCGCTCATCTCAAGGTCATGTCGGTTGCAGCGGGGAGTCCCTTGACTACCCGACCACGAGTACGGTCATAACGTCCGACCGGATGTGTCAGGCCGCGAGGGCGGCGAGCGCGTCCTGCGCGGCGTCCGCACGATCCTCGGCGGCACGGAAGGCGGCGTAGGCCTCGGCGCCGCCGGTGGCGTGCCAGCTGTCGGAGGCGACGTTCGCCTCGGCCTGGGCGGCGCCCCAGATGGCGAACAGCTCGTCGTAGTCGCGTCGGCGTGCGACCACCGCGTGGGAGGAGCCGGCCGGACTGCGGAGGCGTGTGGGTGCAGGCTTGGTCATCTGTGACCTCACCCGACGCATACCCAGAGGTTTGCGGGCGCAGTCGAGGTCGCCTAGCGTGACGGCGCGTCATGCGCACGTCTGAGAGCGAAATCACGCTGCCGCCGTTCCCCCGCGGACTGCCGTGGCTGAACGTCGCCTCGCTGCGCGCAGACCAGCAGCGCGGCCGCCCCGTGCTCGTCGAGTTCTGGGACTTCTGCCGGATCAACTCGCTGCGGACGCTGCCCTACCTCAAGGCCTGGCACGCGCGCTACGCCGAGCACGGCCTGCGCGTCATCGGCGTGCACACGGGCGGCTTCGCCTGCTCACGCGAGCCCGAGGCGATCGCCGCCGCCGTCGCGCGACTGGGCATCGAGTATCCCGTCGTCATCGACTCCGGGCTCGAGGTGTGGGACTACTACGGCAACGCGGGCTGGCCGGCGCGCTACCTGTGGCACCCGGAGCAGACGCTCTACTCGCTGCACTACGGCGAGGGCGCCTACGAGGAGACCGAGCGTGAGATCGGCGAGCTGCTCGGACTCGAGGTCGACCCGCTGCCGCCCGTCCGCCCCGAGGACGTCCCCGGTGTCGAGCTACCCGCGCAGACCGCCGACTGCAAGGGCGCCTACAGCGGGCCCTACGAGGCCGGCGGGGTGCACCTGGTCTGCGCCGGCACGGGCGAGGTCCGCGCCGGCGACCGCGCCGTCAGCGTCGACGGCTGCGGCGTCTACACGGTGATCAAGCACGCCCGTCACACCGTGGGCGAGCTCGAGATCCTCGCCGGCGCCGGCGTCGAGGTGCTCGCCACCTGCTTCACCCCGGCGCTGGCGTAGGTCGGGGCGCGAGCTCCTCGTGGCTGCGGTCGGCGAGCAGGCGCTCGAGACGCGGCGGGCCGCTGTCGTCGACGATCACCGCCACGCCCGGCCAGTACGGGCCCGCGCCCGCGCGGTCGGAGAGGAAGTGGCGCTGGTAGACCCAGCTGCCGGTGTTGATCAGCTGGGAGCCCGTCGGGGCGCGCCACTCGGCGAGGTCGTCGCCCGGCCAGGGGCCCGAGCGGTGCGTGTGGCCGAACAGCACGTGGGGCGCGTCGACGCCGAGCCGGCGCAGAGCCTCCCCGAGGCCGAACAGGCTGCCACTGCGCAGCGAGGCGCCGGAGAGCTGGGGCCGCAGGGGGCCGACGCCGGTGAGGTTGAGCGCCTTCACCGCGGCGTAGAGGCCGCTGCCGAGCGCGACGGCACGGAACGGGTGCTCGCGCCGGCCCGCCCCCGCGAGCGCGACCCACGCGCGCGCCGAGGAGCGCGAGCTCGCCCGCACGACGCCGTCGGCAGAGCGCTGGGCGAGGGCGAACATCCAGGCGTACAGCGGCGCGAGCACGGCCTCGTAGTCGTCCGGCGTGGCGTGGTCGGCCGGGATCGGGGCGACGAAGCGCGACATCGCCCCGGCGGCGATCCGCTCCATCGTGGGCACCCTGGTGTGGAGGTCGAGGTAATGCCCGTGCAGCGCGTAGACGTCGTCGCGCAGCCACAGGCCGGGGTAGGCGAAGCCGACCGCCGCCGGGGCGGCGGCCGCGGCGAGCTGCGCCGGGATCGGACCGGCGTCGCCGGGCTCGATGCGGTGGTCGAGCCCCATGGTGTGCGGCGCGTCCTGCATCAGGTGCGTCTCGGTCCAGCCGGCGACGAGGTTGTGGTCGTGGTTGCCGCCCACGAGGACGAGCTCGCCCTGCGGCCCCAGCGCCTCCCCCACCTCGGCGAGAAACGGACCGGCGTGGTGGGTGGCGGACCGCACCGGCACCTCGCGCAGCTCGAGCGTGTCGCCGAGGATCACGAGCCGGTCGATCCCGTCGCGCAGCCGGTCGATCAGCGGGCCGCGCAACGCGGCCCGGCGTACGAGGTCGACGCCACTCGAGGCGCCGATGTGCAGATCGGAGACGACGAGCGTTCGCACCCGCTGAGGCTAGCCTCCGCCCCGTGTCCGCCGCCCCGCTCGACGGCCTCCTCGTCGCCGACTTCTCGCGCGTCCTCGCGGGCCCGTACGCGACCATGCTGCTGGGTGATCTCGGCGCGGACGTGATCAAGGTCGAGCGTCCCGGCACCGGCGACGACACGCGCGCGTGGGGGCCGCCCTGGCGCGGCGAGAACGCGACCTACTACCTCGGGCTGAACCGCAACAAGCGCTCGGTCGTCCTCGATCTCGCCGACCCCGCGGGCGTCGAGCTGGCGCGCCGGCTGGGGCTGCGCGCGGACGTGCTCGTCGAGAGCTTCCGCCCCCGGCTGATGACCGGCTGGCAGCTCGACGGCGACAGCCTGCGCGCGAACGGCAACCCGGGCCTCGTGTCGTGCTCGGTGACCGCCTTCGGCACCGGCGAGGCGGCCGGCGCTCTGCCGGGCTATGACTTCCTCGCCCAGGCCGTCGGCGGGCTCATGCACGTGACGGGCGAGGAGGACGGCCCGCCGCTGAAGGTCGGTGCCGCCGTCGTGGACCTCGTCTGCGGGCTGCTGTCGGCGATCGGCATCCTGGCCGCGCTGCGCGAGCGCGAGGCCACGGGCCGCGGCCGCCACGTCGAGACCTCGCTGATGGACGCCGCGCTCGCCTCCCTGCTCAACCAGGGCTCCGCCTGGGTGTTCGGGGGCGCGTCACCGCACCGGCTGGGCAACCGGCACCCGAGCATCGCCCCCTACGAGAGCTTCGCGACCGCCGACCGCCCGATCGCCGTCGCCGTCGGCAACGACCGGCTCTTCGCACGCCTGTCGCTGGCCGTCGGGCTGGCCCCCGACGAGCGCTTCACGACGAATCAGGGTCGCGTCGAGCACCGCGACGAACTGGCGCGGCGCCTTGATGAGATCTTCAAGACGCGCCCGGCCGCCGACTGGGTCTGCGACCTGCAGGCCGCGAGCGTGCCCGCCGGGCCGGTCAACGACGTGCCCGAGGCGTGGGAGCTCGCCGTCGCGCTCGGGCTGCAGCCGATCGCCGACGTCGACGGCCTGCCCGTCCCCGCGCCGCCGCTGCGCCTCGATGGCGAGCGCCCGCCCGTCCGCCGCGCCCCGCCGGCGCTCGATGAGCACGGCGACGAGATCCGGCGCTGGCTGAGCCACCCGTGAAGGAAGCAGCCCGCAGACGGCGTGCCCCACGTCGCACCTGGCTCGGCCGAGCGAGCCAGGGATCAACGAGAAGCCGACGAGTCATCGCTTCCCCGTAACGACGTTATGTAAGATACTTGCGTTATGAGAGACTCAAGTAGCCGGTCTCGACGCGCCGAGCGAACCGCAGAGACGCGTACGGAGTTGGTCGCCGCCGCGGCGACGGTCTTCGCCCGGGACGGCTTCCTCGGGGCATCGCTGCAGCAGATCGCGCGCGAGGCCGGGTACACCACCGGCGCGATCTACGGCCACTTCGGCGGCAAGGACGATCTGTTTCTCGCCGTGTTCGAGGCGTTCGCCGCCACGCGCATCGACGAGCTCGGCGCCGCCCACGACGCGCCCGAACCCGATCCGGCGCGTCGGGCGCGGTCGCTCGCCGATCAGTGGACGGCCCGGCAGGCCGCCGACCCGACCTTCCTGATCGTGGCCCTGGAGTTCTTCGCCCATGCCCTGCGCCGCCCGGCGCTGCTGGACGCCTTCGCAGCGCGTCAGGCCGCCGTCCGGCTTGCCGTAGGGCGGCTGCTCGACGAGGACGCGCGCAGCGCCGGGATCCAGCTCCCGATGCCGGCCCAGGATCTCGCCACCGTGATGCGCGAGCTCGGCGTCGGCCTCTCGATCGCGAAGCTCGCGGATCCGGAAGCCGTCCCGGATGGGCTCTACGGCGAGTTCGTCGAGACGTTCTACCGGCT
>JBBQBV010000129.1:0-10707 GCA_038318085.1 Solirubrobacterales bacterium | reverse complement strand
CCGGCGAAGTCAGCCCAACCCCGGATCTTCGCCAAAACCAGCCCAGGTCATCGTCGCCGCACTCGGATCTCGGCGCTCATTCCCTTGAGCAGGTCTGCCACCCCGTCACCGCCCTTTACGGAGCTGAGAATCGCGTACCGGCCAGGGACCAGATCAGCGGCGAAGGCGGTCCACTGGCCGGGACGCAGCGTGGGCATGATGGCTACCGCCGGAGCGCCTCGCCGCGTGCTGGAGTGTAGTTGCACGTCGATGGGCGGAAAATCCGTTGGCAGCCTCTCCAACGTCAAATTGTGATCGAGGTGGCCTGCATTGAAGACACGGAATACTGCCCTACCCGCCGGAGCATCGGACCTGAGCTTGTAGTGATACTCCGTCATTGTGACGTCGATGACGGTCGCCGACGGAGGGAGAGCGACGCTTCCGCCACAGGCGCTGACAAGCAAGGAGATGCTCGCTACCCGCACTATGTGCCGAGCTGATCGCCGGGCATTCATCTATCACTCCATTCCAGTGCCGGGTAGTCCGAGCGGACTACCCGGCACTGCATAGGCCTCGACGGCAGGCAATGGATCAGCGGAGCGACAGCCTGCCCACTTGGTCGGTAAACACCTCGGTAAACCAGAGGTTTCCGTCGTGCCCAGTCGTGATGATCACGGGCCGGCTGTTGGCCGTCGGCGTCGTGTACTCGGTGAGCCCTCCGGTCGTCGTGATGCGCCCGATCTTGTTACCGGGCGGCAGGTTTGCGGGGTCTGGGCCCGGGTTGAACTCCTCGGGAAACCAGAGCGCGTTGTCTGGGCCAACGATGATGTTAGTCGGCCCTGCCCCGGTGAGGCCAGGATACTGAGCTAGCAGCGTCCCGTTGCGACTCATCTTGCCGATCTTGTTGCTGTCGTGCATGGTGAACCACAGGTTGCCATCTGGACCGGTGACGATGCCCTCGGGACGGCTGTTGCGATTCGGTAGCGCAAACTCGCTGATGGTCCCGCTGCCGACATTGACGCGACCGATCTTGCCGGCGTTGGTTTCTGCGAACCACATGTTCCCGTCAGGGCCGACAGTGATGTCCCCGGGGCCGCTGTCCTGAGTCGGGACTGAGTACTCCACTACACAGAAACCCGGGTTGACGCCACCGTCAATCCCACATGCCCTGCCCCCACTCGGGAATATCTGGGCTATCTGATTGGCGAAGTTCTCGGTCACCCACATCGACCTGCCATCAGCCCCTCGGCGGATGTCGAGTGCGCCGCTGCTAGGCGTCAATGTGATGTCGCGCAACACCTGTCCAGTCGCCGTGACACGGCCGACCGTACCGCTCAAGAGCTCGGTGTACCACAGGTTGTTGTCGAAGCCGGTCGTGATGTGGAAGGGGCCGTCCCCTCGGGTCGGCACAGGAAACGGCGGCGTGGGGAAGCTTCCGTCGTACGCCATCTTGCCGATCATGTTGACTGTGTGCTCGGCAATGTACAGCTGGTTGTCTGGGCCGTTTGTGATGCCGATCGGCGTAGTGCCGTCGGAGAACTCCGTAATGGTCCCGACCGCCGCTTCCACAGGTGCGGCACTTGCTCCCGCAAGGCCCGTGATCAGGGCCATCGCCATCACTGCTAGGCCTTTACGCGCGCGTGTTTTACTCATACTGGATCCCTCACTTCCTCTTGTTGGAGAACGTCCGTTATGTTGTTTAGTACTCCGACATCGCGGTCGACCGAGGCGGGGCCCGATAGAGTTCCCCAACCCTTAGTTAGACCAGGTGTCACGGTGAACTCTGTGCGCTGCCGTGGGCAAAGTTGATCTCGGCGGCGTAGATTCCCTGGGCGGCCGGCCCGACATTCAGCCGCGGTGTGACAGTGCCGAAGGACATCCGCGTGTCGGTCCAGGCTGCAAGCGCTCGCTTGTCGGCGGAGACCAGCCCTAGGTGTCCACCGAACTCGACCATGCCGGGAGCGAAGTATGGGATGAGGTAGTGGGCGCCAACGCGAGAGTCGAATCGCTGGCTATTCAGGTGGCGGGCTGGGGAAAACGTCCGGCCCTTGTCGTGAGACGAGGTGTAGGAGACGTCGTTGAAGACGTCCGCTGGATCATCACGGCGGTCGTAGTAGATGACGTCGACGCGCCCGTCGGGGGCAACCGACACCTTGGGCAGGTACTGCGTGCGCCGGTCCCGGGGCGGGTCGTCGTTGACTCGGAGCGGAGGGCTCCAAGACCGGCCCTGGTCTCCCGAGCGGCGGAGGAACACGTCCCAATCGCCGTTGCGGGCATCGTGCCATGCGACATAGAGGCGACCGCCGGGGCCGGAAGCCAACGCGGGCGGGGGCATGGTGAGGACGAGCAGGATCCGCCCGCGGGGAACGACCCGCGGCTCAACGACCGTCGTGGCCTTGAAATGGCCACCGGCGTCGAAGGAGCTGGCCACCACCAGCGACCAGGTGCCCTGAAAGGCTGGACCATCGACACCGCGGTAGTCGACCTGGTCCTCACCGAGGTCGTAGTAGGCGACGTGCACGGCATGGTCGCGGCCGACGACGATCGTGGGCGCCGTTGCCAGCGGGCGTCGGGCGTCGCTCACCGGCACCGGCGACGAGAAGCTGCGTCCACCGTCGTCGGAGTGGCTGGACACGACCGGGTTGGGTGGGTGCGGGAAACCCACTCCGACAGGATCAGCCGTCGCTTGAATCCATGCCAGGTGGATGCGGCCGTCGTCGCCGAAACTCCTGTCGATGGCCATTGTGACACCGAAGGGATGGCCCCCGAGAACTTGGCGAGGCCTCGAGAAGTGACGTCCCCGGTCCGTCGACGAGGTGAGGAAGACGCCCATCGGGGCATTCCTCTGGGTGTGCAAGCCCACGAACAGGTAGAAGAGTCGGCCCGCCCGATCAAAGGCGACCTCGGGCGCATAGCAGCGCTGCGCCCCGGCCGGCAGCGCGGGAACGGGATCGGCGGCGATCCAGGTGCGCCCTCCATCACCCGACAGCTGCAAGTCGCAGTCGTAGGTCGGGGCGTCGATGCGGTCCGCCACGACGACGAACCGCGCGTCGGTGGGGTCGAGGGCCACCGACGGCGAGTTGTGACCGAGAGCTGTCTGGACATCGACCGATGTGACGGGCACATCCCGGCGTACCAGAGCTGTCGCTTTCGACCCTGGGGCTGCCGGACGATCGCCGCCCGCGGCGACGCATCCTGATAGCGCAGGAGCACACGCCACCAACAAGGCCACCCACCAGCGGATCATCGCCGCCTTAATCCAGTTGCAGCTTAGGTTAATTCACCGTGATCAGGGCGGGCGCAGCGATCTCGCTGGGGACAGCGGTTCCAGTCGACCAGCACGCTTCGCCGGTGCCGCCCGGGCTGCCGAGGTTCGGGATCGTACGAGGGATCTTCGACGACGACGAGCCGATGTGGCCGGAAGCGTTCGGCTTTACCGATGGATAGTTCGGAACCGCGGGCTTCGCAGCACAGGTGGTGGCGTCGTTTGGGGGCGCGTAGCGGAAAAAGAAGTTCTTGGTCTTATCAAGACCGGCGCCTCCCGTCCAGGTCTGCACGCTCAAGGGAAGGTTGCCAGTACCCGAACTTGGCGTGCTGTAGGTGAATTCATTCACGCCCACTCCTGTGCAGGCGTAGGCCACCGCCCCCACCGTGCCAAGCCCAGCGGCGAGCACCGCTAGGGACGCCAGGAAGACTCGGCGCCTTTGAATCGCGGTCCGCCGCTGTGGTCTCATGTGCTGCCCGCCCCTGTTGAAGTTCGTCGCGAATCCCATGCCAGCCGCACCATACGGAGACCCAGCGAGAGATCAACCAACCGGTCGGCTGATCTTTCGCTCCCCTCCGCGGGAATGCGGCGCCCGGTCCGCATCGACCTACGCCCCGTTACGCGTCGCAGGTGAGTCCGCTGTTAGCTGTCCCTGGCGGCGGACCTCGAGTTCCAGCTCCCTGCGCCTGGCGATGCCCAGCTTGGAGAAGATGTTTGACAGGTGCGATTTGACTGTCGCGAGCGCGATGAACAGGCGCTGTGCGATCTGGGGATTGGTCAGGCCCTCCGCGACCAGCTCCGCCACCCGCTGCTCGGTCTCGGTGAGGCTGGACCAGCCACTCGCGGGCCGCCCGCGACGCTTCCGTCCCTTCGATGCCTGTAGCACCGCCTGATCGATGGACAGCTCCCTGCCGTGGCTGAAGGCGGCCTCGGACGTCTCGTCGCCCAGCTCATCGCGGATCAGCGCCACGGCGGCAGCGTGGCGCGCTGACTCCCACGGCGCACGCGCGTAGCCGCCTCGGTCGCGGAGGGCCTGCGCGGCGCCGAGCAGCCGGGCGGCATGCTCGCAGCGACCCGGCTCGGCGGCGAGTCCGCCAAGCGCCTCAAGCGAGGCTGCGACATCCGGTGCCGCGCTGACCTCCCAACGCAATCCAAGCGCCTCGTCGTGGAGCATCGCCGCTCGCCTCGCGTCGCCGTCGGCCCGCGCGAGCTGACCGAGCCCGTGCAGCGCCCGGGCGGTCGCCAGCTTGTTGCGCTCATCCGAGCGCTCGAGAGCCTCCTCGAACAGGGCACGCGCCCCACCCAGGTCACCCTCGTCGGCCGCCAGCTCGCCCATCCACTGGAGTCCTGGCACCGAGATCCCGGGGCGTGCGCGAACCTGTACCTCCTCGAGGAGCGCGCGAGCACGCCGGTGGTCCCCCCGGGCGTGAGCCACCCTGGCCAGCCCCAGGAGCGGGCCAAGGATCTCGCCGCGCGGTGCGGCCTCGGGCAGCGTCGCTCGGGCTTCTTCGAAAAGCTCCTGCACGCGAACGTAGTCGCCACGCCCGAGCGCCAGAAGACCGAGGGCGGACAGGGCGTTGGAGACGACGAGATCCTCCTCGAGCTCGCCGGCAATCGCCCTAGCCTCCTCGAGGAGGAACTCCGCTTCATCGTAGTCCCCCTGCACCACCGCGACGAATCCCAGCCCGACCAGTCCGTAGCGCATGCCCTGCATGTCCCCGGCCCCGCGCGCCACCGCGAGGCACTCCTCGAACCACGGGCGGGCGGGCCGCATGTCGTTGACCCTGACGTGCGCATCCCCCACGGCACCGAGCGCGTGGGCGAGACACCAGGTGTCGCCTGCCGTACGGGCGAGGCGTGCGCTCTCCTCGAGGAGCGTGAGCTGCTCCGGGAGATCGTGGTAATACGGGGAGTGGCCGAGGATCAGCAGCGCCCGGGCAGAGCCGCGGGCGTCCCCGAGTTCCTGGAACGCGGCGAGGCTCTCCTCGAGCGCCGGGCGCGCGCGTTCGAGCTCGCCCGCCATGTACCTCAGGAACCCGGCGCCCCAGTGCGCCTTGGCGCGCAACTCCGGAGCTGCCTCGCCGTCGAGCTCCTCGCTCACCGCCTCGAGCAGCTCGCGACCCTCGCGAAAGCGGCAGCGCACGCGCCAGAACAAGATCAACGCGCCCACGAGGCGCAGCGCCCACTCGCTCCTCCCGTGGGCGCGTGACCAGTCGAGGGCGCAGCGGAAGTTCGCGCCTTCGGTGTCGAGGAGCTTGAGCCAGCGCACCTGCGAGGGGCCGGTGAGCTCGTCTTCCGCCGTTTCGGCGAGCTCGAGGTAGCAGCGCGCGTGCGTCTCCCGGACGCCGTCCGCCTCGCGCGACTCCTCGAGTCGACTGGCCGCGTACTCCCTGATCGTCTCCAGGAGCCTGTAGCGGGCCGTCGGCCCGTTGGCGGTCTCCGCGACGACGAGCGACTTCGCCACGAGCCGGGCGAGCAGATCGAGGACGTTCGCGTCCTCGACCTCGCCGCCCACGCAGACGGCCCGGCACGCGTCGACGCAGAAGCCTCCGGCGAAGACCGAAAGCCGCCTCAACAGAGCCCGCTCGGCTGCGGGGAGGAGGTCGTGGCTCCAGTCGAGCGCCGCCCGGAGGGTCTTGTGGCGCGGCATGCCGCCGCGGGTGCCCCTGGCTGGGAGGCCGAAGCGGTCGTCCAGGCGGCTTGCGATCTGCGCGGGGGTGAGCATCTCGACGTGCGCGGCGGCCAGCTCGATCGCCAGCGGGAGGCCGTCGAGACGGATCGAGATCGCTGCGATGGCCGAGGCCACGTCTCCGCTGAGGGCGAAGTCCGGCTGCACGGCGAGCGCGCGCTCGACGAACAGCTGCGCCGCCTCGTAGCCCATCAGCGACTCGGGCCCCGTCGACTCAGCGCCGGCCGGCACGGAGAGCGGCGGGACGTGCCACACGTGCTCTCCCATGATCGCGAGGGGCTCCCTGCTGGTCGTCAGGACCGAGAGCTCTGGGCACTCGCGCAGCAGGCCGTCGACCATCTTCGCGCAGGCCTCCACCAGGTGCTCGCAGTTGTCGAGGACGAGCAGCGGCGGTCGCCGGCGGAGCCGGGCGATCACGGAATCCATCAAGCTGGTGCCCGGCGATTCCTGCACGGACAGCGACGACGCAAGCGCCTGCGCAACCAGCGACGGCTCGCCGATCGGAGCGAGGTCCACGAGCCGCGCGCCTTCGGAGTGGCGCTCGGCGAACGCGCGGGCCGTCTCCAAGCCGAGCCGGGTCTTGCCGACGCCCGGGGGGCCCGTAAGGGTGAGAAGGCGGGCGCGTTGGAGCAGGTCCGCCAGCTCCGAAAGCTCCCTAGCCCGGCCGAGGAAGCTGCTGACGGGCGCGGGGAGGTCGTGGGTCACCGCCTTCGGCTGGCGGGACGGCGGGGCTTCGTGCGCCATGCATTCCGAACTATGAGCCCCCGCACCTCGTTGGGTAAGTGTTTGGCTCCCTTAGCGGTTCGTCTCCGCGCCGGTCAACGAGCAGCCGCCACGGTGGCGGCAACCGTTGCCCAGGGACCAGCCGGCGCCTCCGGCTCAGGCCGGGACGGCGGCGCCGGCGAGGCGATCGGCGAGCCGCACGAGGGCGGCGACGCCGGGGGCTCCGGGGTCGAGGTCGATCGGGGCGGTGCCCTCGCGGTCGGCTGCGGCGATGACCGGATCCTCGGGGATGACGACCAACTCGCCGTCGCCGAGGGCCTCGCGCACGAGCTCGACGTCCGCGTCGTCGCGGGTGCGGTTGGCGAGGACGATGACCTCGGCGAGGTCGGAGGCGAGCCCCACCGCGCGACGGACGACCTCCAAGGCCTTTGCGGTCGGGGTGGCGACGACGAGCACGACGTCGACCTGACCGCGTTCGAGCCCGTTCGAGCGTGCCGAGGCCAGCCTCCAGGTCGCAGACCACCGTGCGCTTGACATGCTCGAGATCGCGGACGAGGTTCTCGGGGTTCACGCCGCAGCACTGACGGCCCGGGTTCAAGGTGGCGACGCCGACCGACGCCGACGGCGACCGCGACGGTCACGCCGACCGCGACGCCCCCATACATGATCCTGACGCCGACTGCGACGGGGACGCCGACGGTGACGCCTCCGCCGACGGTCCATAAGACGCCACGCCTCTCAGCGACGGTCAGGCCCAAGCGCGACCGCAAGAAGCCCTTCAAGTTCACGACGCGGCGGCGGGGATCCTGTCGTCCCTGGCGCGCGGGCGCGGCGGGAATCCCCGCCGCGCCCGTCGCATCGGGGCCTCAGCCGGCCTTGACGTGGACCGCTTTGGCCTTGTCGGACTTGAGGCGCTTGTTGCCGGTGAAGCGCCCGGTCATCTTGAGCGTCACCGGGCGGTGGCGGCCGAGCCGGCGGGCGACGGCGAACTTCAGGCGGATCTTGGCCGTGCAGGACCTGCTGATCGTCTTGCGCCGCGTCGAGATCGTCCGCTTGCCGCGCTTGGACTGGATCGAGACCTTGCCGCCGGCCCCGCACAGCGTCTTCTTCGACCGGCCCTTGGGCACGATGACCCGCGCCCGGGCCGTGTAGCGGTAGGGCAGCGTCCGATCGCGCTTGGGGGTGACCCGCACCACGAGGCGCGCATTCGCGCGCTTGGTGCTGGACGGTGGCGTGGCCGTCGGCGTCGGCGTCGGCGCCGGCGAAGCCGTCGGCGTCACCGCCGGTGACTTGCCCGACAAGAAGACGAACGCCTTTCCCTCGTCCTGGTTGGCCGGGGTGTCCTGGAACGTCGCGCCGGCGACGTAGTCCGGCTCGCCGTCGCCATTGAGATCACCGGGGGCGGCCACGCTCCAGCCGAGGTTCGACCCCAGGTTGTCGAAGATGCCTGCGCCCATCTGCCCGATGCCCAGGGGCAGCTCGAGCGACTTCAGCGGCGATCCATCCCGGCCGTCGAAGACGTAGGTGCCGCCGCTCTGGTCCACGCGACCGGCGCTCTGCAGGTGGTGCGGCGACTGGCCGACGTAGAGGTCGGGAGTCCCGTCCTTGTTGTAGTCGGTCTTGTCGAGCGAGAAGCAGCACTGACCGCCCTGGGTCGGGGTCGGGTCCTTCGGCTCGTACAGCACCTTCCCGTGGATGGCCGGGCTGTCGACGGTCGCCTTGCCGTCGAAGACCCAGATGCGCCCCGCGTCGGCTCCGGCCGGGCCGGTCTGCGTGAAGCCGTTGGCGTAGAGGTCGGCGCGGCCGTCGCCGTTGACGTCGCCGGGCGCCAGGGGCGCTGCGTCCTGGAACCCGAACGTGGCGCCCGCTTCAGGCGTGGGGTCGTCGATCCGCGCCAGCAGATCGCCGGTGCTTCCGCTGAAGAGGTACATCGCCCCCTGACCGCCGTTGCAGTCGGCGGCGCCAGAGGTGCACGCGGCACCTGCGGCCGTCAGGCTGAGGCTGCCGGCGTCCACGAGCTGGTCGGTGACCCCGTCACCGTTCACGTCGCCGGGACCCTGGACCGACAGGCCCAGGCCGCCGCAGTCCCCGGAGCAGGTCGCGGGGGTCTGATCGGCGGGCGGCACATTCAGCCTCCGGACGAGGCTGCCGTCCTTGCCGTCGAAGATGTAGGCCTGCCCCTGGTCTACGCGGCATCCGTTCGGGATGGCGCCAGACACGTTGCCGCAGCCTGCCGGCACGTCGTTGTTCGAGGCGCCCATGATCGACTCGGGCACCCCGTCGCCGTTGACGTCGCCCGCGCGGCCGATCCTCGACCCGAAGCGGCTGTCGGCCTGCGGGTCGGGGTTGTTGACGGCGTACAGGAGCGTGCCCGTCTTTCCGCTGAAGACCCAGGCTTTGCCCTGACCGTCGTTGCATCCCGGGGGCGGCGGGGCCGGCGGATCCGGGATCATGCATGACTGGCCGGAGGCCCTGACGTCCTGGCCGTCGGTGCCGACCGCGAGGTCGCTGCTGCCGTCGCCGTCGACGTCGCCGAGGACGCTGATGAAGAAGCCGAACTGCGCGCCGGCCTGCATCTCCGGTGAGAGAACACTGTAGATCACCGCGCGGGTCTTGCCGCTGATCGCGTACACCCGACCAGCGTTCGGCAAGGTCCCGACGTCCTCGCTGAGGTCGCCGATGAAGTAGTCGTTGACCCCGTCGCCGTCGATGTCGCCGGTGGCGGCGTGGCGCTCCCCGAAGCGACCCTTGAGCTGCGGGAAGGGCGTGTCGACCGAGGTGAGGTCGTACGGGGTGGTGGGCGTCGCCGCGAGGGCTGGGGGCGCGCCGAACGCCATCGCCGCCAACACTGCCGGGACCGTCAACAACCGGGCACTTCGCATGCATGCGCCTTCCACTCGAGATCGAAGCCGCGTGGAAGCTAGCGGTTCGAGGCCGGCCATAACGCCGATCAGACCGCTCTATGTCAAACGCACTGTGCGTGTGCTGACCGCGTGACCCGATCACGATCCTGACGGCCACGGCCGGGTGCGTGTAGGCTCGAAGGCGTGATGCGCCGGTGAAGATCGCGGTCGCCGGCAAGGGCGGCGTGGGCAAGACGACCGTGTCGGGGACCGTCGCCCGCGCCCTCGCCCGTACGGGCCATGTCGTGCTCGCGCTCGACGCCGACGTCAACCCGATGCTCGGCGTCTCGCTCGGCGTGGGCGCCGAGCAGACCGACCTGCTGCTCGCCGCGCGCCAGGCCGTCGCCGCCGGGGAGGCCGGGCACGAGCCGACGCTCGAGGGCCTCGTCGAGCGCTTCGGTGCCGACGCGCCCGACGGCGTGCGCTTGGTCGTGGCGTCGCGGCTGGACGTCATCAACCCCGGCTGCCAGTGCTGCGGCGTCAACCCCGAGAACCTCGTCCGCGACCTCGAGCACGGCGAGCGCACGGTGATCTGCGATCTCGAGGCCGGGCTGGGCACGCTCGAGCGGCTGGAGCCCGGCCACGCCGACGTCGTCCTCGTCGTGGCCAACCCGACCGCGAAGTCGCTCGAGGTCGCCCGCCGGGCGATCGAGCTCGCCTCCGACGTCGCGGAGATCATCGTGCTGGCCAACCGCGTCCGCGACGACTCCGACGTCGAACTGATGCGAGCGGCGCTCGGCGGTCACGAGCTGATCGTGATCCCGGAGGACCCGGTCATCGTGGCGGCCGACCGCGAGGGGACGGCGCCGATCGACCTCGACGCCGCCTCTCCGGGCGTCGCTGCCATCGTGGCCCTCGCGGAGCGGCTGACCGCGACGCCCGTCGCGGCCTGACCTGGCGACAGGGCGGGGCGGTGGAGGTCGCTGCCCGAAGCGGTCGCGATCGCGACCACGAGACGCAGCGGCCTCACGCGGGCTCGGGCCGCGCAAAGGCCCTGAGCGCGAGCCCGAGCGCGACGAGGCCGGCGAGTCCGACCGCGATGCCGCCGTAGCGCAACGCGTCCCGAGCGGCGGATGACAGCCGGGCCGGGTCGCTGACGGCCACCGCCGCCTCGGCGAGATCCTGCTTCTGCGTGGCCGGCGTCCCCG
>JBBQBV010000128.1:0-10735 GCA_038318085.1 Solirubrobacterales bacterium | reverse complement strand
GTCTCGATCGCCTCCACGAACGCCGCCGCGTCGTCCCCGGCCAGCCGGCCGCGGAAGCACAGTGACCCGTCGCCCTCCCAGCGCCAGTCCAGGTAGCGCCGCGCATGGGCGGCATTGGCGACCGCCAGCTGCGCCGAGGCCGCGCTGCGCAGCCCGCGGACCACGACCTCGAGCTCTCCAGCGGTCGACGCCCGCGCCAAATCGACGAGCGCCGCCTCGTCCTGCTCGTCCGGCGCGCGCGTGATCGCGCGCACCTTCGAATACGACAGCTCACCGCTCGCGAACGCCTCCCGCAGCAGCGGCCGGTCGCCGAGGCGACGCGCGACACGCACGTGCTCCCGGGCAGCGCGGAGCCCGATGCCGCACGTCGCTGCCAGCCACTCGGCGGTCCCGCGGAACCCCCAACGCCGGCTGCCGGCGCGGCGATCGAACTCCGCCACCAGTTGCAACCATCGCTCCAGTCGCACGCTCAGCTCGCGGGCGAGCGTGGCGATCTCGGTCTCCAGACCGTCGATCGAGAGCTCATGCATGTCGGTCACCTGCATAGAACACATGTTCGCAAGCGTCGCCGAGGGTGCAACCGGATGTCACAAAGTTGTTGCAAAGACGGTTCCGCGGAACACACCGGCGCCGCTGCGACAACGCACCCGAGGCCATCACTGACAGACCACGGCCAGGCAGCATTCCAACGCACGAGCGACCCGAGACACGATGACTCGGCAAGGCTGCGGTCACCCCCGTCAACCCATCTGCGCTCGAACCCACCGAGACATCGCGCAGTGCCGGAGCCGGGATCCGGCGCGTTTGAACCAGGCCATTTCAAGCGCAGCCTGGATCAGGCACGTGGCCGTCAGTGAAGACCATCGAGTGGCGCGCCTCGCCGGCGCGGCGAGCACGAACGCGACCACGCTGGCCACAACGACAAAGCATGCCCACGCGCGCGTGACCCGCGCCTCCGCGGCCTGACGCCGCACCGGCCAAGGCGCCGACCTCGCGCGAGGATGCGAGGGGCGCCTTCCCCCGGCCCGGCGGGTCAGCCCCGGGCTCGCTCGGCCCAATCCGCGCGCGACCAGGGTGTCTGCGGACGCTCCTGCCGCTCGCCGTCGACCTCGAGGTCGACGCGCTCGTTGAAGAAGCACACGTGGTCGACGATCGTGCTCACAGCAGGGAGTGGCTCGAGGTAGTGCCAGGCGAGTGCCATTCCATCGGCGCCGCCCTCGATGACGTCGAAGTAGGAGGCCACGCCCTTGTATGGACAGCGCGTCTGGAGCTCGGCCGTCGCCAGAGCCTCGTCGCGCACGTCCTCCCGTGGCACGTAGTAGCGCACCGGCAGGCCGGTCTCGAACAGGAGGCGCGGCCGGGCCGTCTCCGCGACCAGCGCGCCTCCCACGCTCAAGCAGACCTGGCGTGAGCTGGCCAGCACGTCGATGCGGTGATAGGGGTCGCGCGGATGGACGAATACCTCCTCGTCCTCCTCGAGCCATCGGTCCATGGCCTGCCAGTAGAACGCGACGTACCCCGCCAGCGGCGGCGAGCCCTCGATGGGCTGCGGATAGCTCCACATCGCGTTCTCGGCATGCCGGTCGCCTACCCGCAGCGACCAGTACGCCGCGTCGCCCTTCGTCGGGCAATGCGTGGTGTGATCGCTTGGATCGAGCAGCTGCATGCGCACGTCGTCCTGCGGGAAGTAGTAGACGGGCAGGTGCCCGTGCTCGTGCAGGAGCTTGGCGCGGCGGCTGTCGACCACGGTCTCGCCGCCGAGCTTCCCGCGCACCCAGCGTGGAGAATCCTCGAAGTAGAGGAGGCGGCGGCGGTCGGGGACCTCGAAATTGAAGGCGCCTGCCGGCGTGTGCCCGAACGGCGCGGTTCCGAGAGTCAGGGTCATGGCGGCTCGCGGAGTCGTCGGTTGCGCACGCAGTCAGTATGCCACGCCACCTCCGAGGCCCAAACCGCGCTGCGACCCGACCGCCAGCGCGCCGAACACTGAAGCCTCGTCAGCGACACGGCAGCCGCGTGTGTGGGTGTCGACCAGGACGAGGCTCACTAGGAGGTCTAGCGAAACGACTAGCGAAAGTGCAGCCGCCCTTGCGCTTCTGAGCAAAGAAACACCGAGAGCGAGATAGAAACCACGAGGGTGATTAGAAGGGACGCGCCCACGGCCAATAGCGCAATGCCCACACCACTGCCCAACGTGCCGCAAACGAGGGCGACGGCTATGCGACTGAGACGTTCGATGCGCGAGACGACAACGCCCGCAGAGTCTAACCACTACGCCGCGAGCGGGAGGGCTCGTGCCCTTGCGAGCGCGCAGGAGAGCTTGGCGAGGATGGTCAAGTCCGCGTGGAGGCGAACCCGATCAGTTCCACGGACGCGCAGCGGAAGCAAGCGCCCATTCGTGCTTGAGCCGTCCGAACTCGCGCTCGACGGCGCCACGGCTGCGGTAGAGCTTGCGGCTGCGCTCTGTCTCCCTTTGCATGGGGTTTCACGCGGGTTCGAATCCCGTCCCGGTCTCATTACCGACTTCCATGCACCGGTACAGCCCGGTATGCTTCGGCTCCCATGCAAAGGGGGCTGGCGCTCTGAGCGCCTGCCTAGCCGCCGGTGGGAATCGACTCCGGTGGGCAAACAGACTGGCGAAAGGCCCGCCTCCGGTGGGCCTTTCGTTTGGGGTAAGCGGCCCCTCACCGCTGGGTAGCCTCCCTCTCGTGGGTTCTGATCCTTGGCTCTACACAGGCTCTAGTGAGTTTCGCTAGACCCTCCTAGGAGTAGGGCTCAAACTCGGTCAGCGGGCGTCGAAGTCGCGGCCGAGCTCGATCTCCCCCGCGAGCACCCCGAGACGAACCGGGGCATGCTCGGGGGTGATCGCGAGCAGCCGCCGCCGGCGCGCCGTTGCGAGCGATGATGACCGCCTCGCCGCACTCCGCGGCGGCGACCAGCTCGCTGAGCTTCGTCTTTGCGTCGTGCATGTTCACCTGCATAGCTAGGGTCCTAGCTAACATGAGCGACAGCTGCGAAATCGCGCAGTGAGCGCCGTCGGCTCCCGTCCGCACCGAGACTCCCGACCGTCCACCGCGAACTCGACCGCGCGGATCCGTCGAAGCGCCGGACCGGCCCAAAGCCCTGAGTCATCGATCTCAGGAGGCCTACAACGACCAAGGCCCCGGATCTCTCCGAGGCCTTGGTTCGACCAGCGGTCAAATGGTGCGGCCGAGTGGACTCGAACCACCACGAGCTTTCGCCCACAGCGCCCTCAACGCTGCGCGTCTACCAATTCCGCCACGGCCGCACGACGATGAGGGAGCGTAGCCGACGGGCATCGGAGGCCCCGACGTTGTTTCCGTCGGGGGGTCGCGCTACTGTGTCGAACACATGTTCGTGCCCCCCGGCCAAAGGAGCCTGAGTCCCGATGGACATCGGCAAGGAACTGACCAAACGCCAGCAGGAGATCTACGACTTCATCGGCAAGTACTCGGCCAAGTACGGCTACCCGCCGACCGTGCGCGATATCGGCAAGGCCGTCGGGCTCGCCTCGTCGTCGACCGTGCACGCTCACCTCGCCAACCTGGAGAAGGCTGGGGTGCTGCGACGCGACCCGTCCAAGCCGCGGGCGATCGAGATGCTCGATCGTGCGGTCGGCACGGCCGCCGGTGCGATCCGCGCCGTCGTCGGACAGCCGGGCCTGCCGGTCATCGGCCAGGTTGCCGCGGGTCAGCCGATCCTCGCCGAGGAGAACATCGAGGAGTACGTCGAGGTACCGGCGCTGGCCGGGGGCGACGAGGGCGAGTACGTCCTGCGCGTCCGCGGTGACTCGATGATAAAGGCCGGCATCCTGCCCGACGACTACGTGGTGGTCCGACCGCAGGACACGGCCAACGACGGCGAGATCGTCGTGGCGCTCGTCGGCGAGGAAGCCACGGTCAAGCGCTTCTTTCGCGAGGAGGACCACGTGCGGCTGCAGCCGGAGAACGACGAGCTGGAGCCCATCCGCTCGCGCGAGGTGCGCGTGCTCGGCCGGGTGGTCGGCGTCTTCAGGCAGGTCGCATGAGGGCCCTCGCGTTCGACCTCAACGCACCGGGGTCCGCGCCCCCGCGGCGCCTGTTCGCCGTCCCAGAGGCGGCCCCGGTTGCGGCGTTCCCCGGCACGCTGGACGCCGTGTTTACGAGCGTGTGGGGGGCCGTCGCCCGCGGCCAGGTGGCCGTCTGCCCGGTCTGCGCCGGCACGCTGCGCGCGCACTGGACGGCTGGGACCGGCGCGGTCGGTGGGCGCTGCGACGACTGCGGCTCGACGCTCGACTGAGGCGGCGCTACCGTTCGGCGCGCAGGCTGAGCAGTCGCGGGGGCCTACGGTCCTCGAGGAAAGTCCGGACACCACAGGGCAAGGTGGTCGGTAACGCCGACCCGGGGAAACCCGCGGGAAAGTGCCACAGAAATGACACCGCCAAGGCCGCGCGCGAGCGCGGACCGGTAAGGGTGAAATGGTGCGGTAAGAGCGCACCGGCACCGCGGTGACGCGGTGCGTCAAGGCAAACCCCACCTGGTGCAAGGCCGAGCCGGGCCGTTAGCAGGTTGCCCGCCGAGGTCCAGGTTGGCCGCTCAGATGGATGACTGCTCTCGACAGGATCCGGCTTACAGGCCTGCTACGGAGAAGCCCCGCTTCGGCGGGGCTTTTCTATGCCCACCCCGCTCGGGGCGGCGGGGCTTGTTCTCCTCGTGTGACGAGAGTGCAACAAGATCGTGCCGATTCGCGCTTCCCGGCGATGTCGGGCTCGTGCCGTGATGAAGTCCATCGCATGTGGATCGGAGTGCTGTTTCTGACGAAGGCAGCCGACGACGCGGAGCGCGACACCGCGATCGTCGTCGCCTACGAGCGCGACCGGTTGTTCAGCGCCGGCGGGCCGGTGTCGATGGCATCGCAGATCGTCCGGCTGCTGCGAGAGGCGGCCGGCAAGAGCGGCGGGCTGCAGCCGCCTCGCTGCGGTGAGTGCGACGCGCCGCTCGAGGTCCCGCCGCTCGACGAGCGGGAGGCGACGTGCGTTTCTGCCTGATGCATCTCGAAGACGACGGCAGCACAGACGAGCTGGCCGTCATCGTGCCCGGCGCCGGGCGCGTCGCGATGATGGTTCCGCTCGACGGGCTGGCGGCGTTCCTGCCGATCCTGCAAGAGGCCACGGCGGAGCTCGGCGAGCAGCGCTGCACGGCCTGCGCCGCCCCGCTGCCGGGCCTGCGCAGATCGGGAGCCGATGGCGGTTGAGCGCAGCGATACGCTGGGAGACGTGGGGCTCGTCACCGACGCTCAAGAGCCGCTTCATCCCCTCTCGGTCGATGACTACCACCGGATGATCGAGGTGGGGATCCTCACGCGGGACGACCGCGTGGAGCTGCTCGAGGGCGCGATCATCGAGATGAGTCCCGAGGGCCCCCCGCATGCCGCCGTCCTCGCGCGCCTTGCCCGGCACGTAATCCGCGGACTGGAGGACGAGTCGCTGATCGCCCGCGTTCAGTCGCCGATCACGGTCGTCCCCCACTCCGAGCCCGAGCCCGATCTTGTGGTCGCCGATCTGGCGAGCTCGACCTTCCGTGCGCACCCACAGACCGCTCACCTGGGCATCGAGGTCGCGTCCTCGAGCCTGCGCAAGGACCGCTCTCGCAAAGCGCGAATCTACGCCGCAGCCGGTGTGGGCGAGTACTGGGTGGTCGACCTCGTCGCCAGGGTCGTCCACGTGCATCTCGACCCTCGGGACGGCGGGTATGCGGTCACCCGCACGGTTGCCCCGCCGGCGCAGCTGAGCCCGACGACTGTGGACCTGCCGCCGCTGCCGCTCGACGCGCTTCTGGCAGAGGACTGACTTTCCGTAGACCTGCCCGGCCTCTAGATCCGTGTCTGGTCGCCCCGTAGCATCGTGCCCATGCGCGCCAAGGTCTCCCTCGCTTTGCTCGGCGCCGCCGCGATCATCCTCGCGGCGGCGCCGCACGCGAACGCGACGCTCGTCTATCAGAAGGGACTCGACAAGCTCTCGGTCTGGGTGGCCCGCGATGATGGCGGCGGTCCCCGCAAGCTGGCCAAGGGTGCGCAGCCGCGGATCGCTCCCGACGGCTCGGCGGTCATCTTCGTCGCCAACGCCAACACCGCGCACCCGAGCCTGCGCGAGATCCCCATGGGTGGCGGCGCCGCGCGGATGCTGGTGCCCGACTGGACCTACGGCGTCTCCGCCTGGTCGGCCGACAGTCGGTACTTCGCGACGCTGGCTGGCCCCGAGATCGGCAGGCAGCGCCTCGTCCTGATCGACCTTGCCAGTGGCGCGGAGCGGACGATCGCCAGAGGCTCCTTCTCCGGCGCGTCGTTCTCTTCCGGTAGCGACGCCCTCGTCTACTCCAAGGACGCCAAGGCCCACCAGGTTTTCCCGAACGCCGACCTCTACGTCGCGCCGGTCGCCGGCGGCACACCCCGCGCCATCACGAGCGATGGCCGAGGCCTCTACCCCGTGTGGGGGCCGGACCGCATCGCCTGCGTGCGGTACGCGCGCCCGACCGGGAAGCATCGCCACGACGACGGGCCGAAGTTCAATCTCTGGACGCTCAAGCCCGACGGCAGCGGCCGTCGCCGGCTGACCGACGACAAGGTGCCGTTCCTGCTCACCGGCCTGACCCCGACCGTCTGGTCGGCGGACGGGAGCGAGCTGCTGGCGCAGTTCAACGGGCAGGACACGACCTATGCCGTCACGGTCGATCCGGCAACGGGGCGGGAGCGGATCATCGGCAAGGCCCGCCTGGGACTGTTCGCCACGGCACTCTCGCGCGACGGCTCCACGGTGCTCGGCGCCACGGGCCTCGATGGCGGCCTCAACAACACCGACGTCTACACGGCATCGTACGCCGGGGGGAAGCCGAGGATCATCGTGCATCACGCGTCCAACCCCGACTGGAACCGCTGAGAAACAGCAGACGGCCCCGCTCGAAGGAGCGGAGCCGTCCGTGACGCCCGGGCGACCTGGCGGCGCTGGGCCGGGCTAGGCCTGCCCGTCGGTCTCCTCGTCCGCGGCGAGCAGGCGATACAGCGCCTTGCGCGCGTCGACGATGACCTGCCGGGCCTGGGCGACCTGGGCGTCGGTGCCCGCGGTCGCGACCTGCACGGCCGCGGCGCCGAGCTGCCACAGCAGCCCGCGCAGCTCGAGGCGGCCCTCGCCGACCTCGCTGCCCAGGCCGGCCCACGGCTCGCCGAGCTTCTCGCGGTTCTCCTCGACGTAGGCACGGCCCGCGTCGGTGAGGGCGAACTGCTTGCGACCGTCGGACTCCTCGGCTCTGACCAGCCCCTCGTCCTCGAGCTGCGCGAGGGCGGGGTAGACCGAGCCGGGGCTCGGGCGCCAGACGCCGTCGCTGCGCTGCTCGATCTCCTGCATCAGGCCGTAGCCGTTGTACGGCTGCTCGGCGAGCAGCACGAGGGCGGCGGCCCGGACGTCGCCGCGGCGCATGCGCCGCCGCCGGCCGGGTCCGCCGCCGCCGGGGCCGCCGAAGCCGCTCCAGGGCCCGCCGGGCCCGCCCTGGCCGAAGGGGCCGCCGTGGCGGTGCTGATGGCGCGACATCGGCCGGCAGGAGCCCTTGCGGGGCCCGTGCTCGGCGTGTCCGCCGGGGTAGGTGAATGCGTATGCACTCGTCATAGTTGTCCTTTCGAAGACAGTAACGATGTTGTAACGATATATCTCTATATTCGGGTTGTCAAGCCCTCGTTCCAGTTTCGCGCCGACGCCCGTGGTGTGCGAACATCTGTTCGCACACCATGATCGTCTGCCTCCAGCTTCCCCGCTTCGCGCTCACGGTCGCCGCCGGGCGCGATGCCCAGCTCGCCGCCCCGCTCGTCCTCGCACCCGAGGCGGGGCGTGAGCCCGTGGTGGGGGAGGCCTCCGCCGCCGCCGAGACCTTCGGCGTGCGCGCCGGCATGCGGCTGGGGGAAGCGCTCGCCCGTTGCCCGAGCCTGACGCTCATCCCCCCCGACCCGGCCGGGGTCGCCGACGCGCACGACCGCCTGCTGCGCGCGCTGGAGGGGATCGGCGCGGCCGTCGAGGGCGGTCGCCCGGGGCTCGCCTTCTTCGACGCGGACGCGCTGCGCAACCTGCACGGCGACCTGGCCGGCGTCGTCGCCCGCGCCCGCCAGGCCGCGGCCCGCCCGGCCCGCGTGGGCGCCGGGCCGACGCGCTTCGCCGCCCTGGCCGCCGCCTCGCGCGCGCGCCCGCGTCGTGCCGAGATCGTCCCGGCCGACCGGATCCGCGCCTACCTCGCGCCGCTGCCCGTCTCCCTGCTGCGCATCCTGGCCGAAGGCTGTGACGAGGACGCCGCGCTGGTCACGCTGCCCGAGCCGCTGGAGCGCCTCGGCGTCGCCACGCTGGGCGAGCTGGCCAGGCTCCCGCGCGCGGCGACGGCCGATCGCTTCGGCGCCCTCGGCCTGCGCGCGCGCGACCTCGCACGCGGGCGCGACGTCCCGCTGCGTTCGCGGGAGATCGTCGAGCGCGTGCAGGAGGAGCTCGAACTGCCCGAGGCGGCGTCCGGCCCGCAGCTCGAGCAGGGACTCGGCCTGCTGATCGACCGCCTGTTGGCCAACCGCGAGCGCCGGGGCCGGGCGCTGCGCTCCGCGGTGCTGTCGGCCGTGCTCGTGGAGGGCGGCACCTGGCGGGAGCGGATGACCTTCCGCGAGCCGCTCGCCGACCCGAGGCGCATGCGCCTCGTGCTCGCTCCCAAGCTCGCCGGCCTGCCCGCGCCGGCGGAGATCCTGCGCCTGCGCGCAGAGGGCTTCGGGCCGCCCGCCGGGACTCAGGGCGCCCTGCTCACCGAGCCGGCGACCGCCCGCTCGGAGCGCCTGCGCGAGGCGATCCGCCAGGCCCGCGCCGCCGCCGGGCCGGACGCCGCGCTGCGCGTCCTGGCGGTCGACCCGGACTCCCGCGTCCCCGAGCGCCGCCTCGTGCTCGCCCCGTGGGAAGCGTGACCGGTCCCAGGCGCCTCAACGCGCCGCGGGCAGTCCGTGTGCGCGAGGGCGGCCGGGGCCGCCCGCTGACCGTGGGCGGCCGGCAGGTCGACGCCGTCCGCGAGTCCTGGCTGGTCGAGGACCGCTGGTGGACCGACGCGCCCCTGCGCCGCCGCTACTGGGACGTCGTCACCGTCGACGGGCGCAGCCTCGTCGTGTACCGCGACCTCGAGTCGGGGGAGTGGTTCGGGCAGCGGGCGTAGAGCCGTTAATGGCAGCCCCGGCCCGCTCCGATGACATGGGTGGATGAGCACCTCGATTCCCCCGCCGTCGTCGCCTTCCGCAGCATCGCCGCAGGGCGCGGTCTGCGGCGCCTGCGCCACGTCCGTCGATCCGCTCGCGACGGTCTGCCCGCTGTGTGGCTTTCCTCGGCCGAGGGCGATCACGCCGGGCCGGACCGCCAGGTCCGGCGGGCGAGCCATGTTCTACTCCCTGCTGTGGCCCGGAGCCGGGCACCTCTACGCGAGCGACAGCAAGCCGGGGCTCGTCTTCGCCGGCATCTCCAGCCTGTTCCTCGTGCTGTCGCTGACGCTCTCGAGCGTCGGCATCTCGGTGATCCTCTGGTTGGCAACGGCGATCTACGCCATGATCGACTCGAACAAGAAGGTGCGGCTGTACAACGCGCAGCACGGCTTCTCGACGTAGGCTCCGCCGATGGCAAAGACGAAGACCTCGATGCGTCAGCGGCTGGGTCTTCCGCCCGGTCCGGTCGACCTGTCGGGCATCGACACCACCGCCACGCCGGGATTCGGTCCCGCGGACCCCGGCAAGGAGGCGACGCTCGCGGCGCGCGAGGAGATCGGTCGCGAGCTCGCCGACCTGCAGGAGCGGATGGCGGCGGAGGCCGAGGTTCTCGGCTCCCCCCGTCGCGTGCTGCTCGTCCTGCAGGGCATGGACGCCTCCGGCAAGGACGGGGTGATCAAGCGCGGCCTGCAGGGGATGAACCCGAAGTGGCTGCACATCAAGGCCTTCAAGGCCCCCACGATCCAGGAGCGCAGGCACCACTTTTTGTGGCGCATCCAGCGGGTCCTCCCCCCAGCGGGGGTGATCGGCGTCTTTGACCGCTCCCACTACGAGGACGTGGTCGCCGTCGCCGCGCGCAGCCTTGCACCCCAGGAGGTCTGGCGGCCGCGCTTCGAGGAGATCAACGCCTTCGAACGCAGCCTCGTCGACGACGGCTGCGCGGTCGTCAAGGTCTTCTTGCACATCTCTCGCGACTATCAGCTCGAGCGCCAGCTGCGCCGGCTCGAGCGCCCCGACAAGCGCTGGAAGTTCAACGAGGCAGACATCGAGGACCGCCGGCACTGGGAGGACTTCCAGCTCGCCTACGAGGAGGCGCTGGAGCGCTGCAACACGCCGGCGGCGCCGTGGTTCGTCGTCCCGGCCGACCACAAGTGGTACCGGATGTGGGCGGTCTCCCAGCTGCTGCTCGAGACCCTGCGCGAGCTCGATCCCACGTATCCGGATCGCCCGGAGCTCGACATCCCGGCGCTGAAGAGGCGGTTGCTAACCAGCTAAAGCCTGGATCCACCGATCCCGGCGGCGTCACGACGCCGCATGCGGTCGCCAGGCGCCGCCGGCCGGGCACCCGAAGGGCCCACCCTGCCGATGCCCGGCCGACGACGCCTGACTCGGCCTGCAGCGCCATGACACCACCGATCATCGGTGGATCCAGGCTAAGCCTGGCCTTGCGTTCGGGCGGACGGGCAGCTACCGTCGGCCC
>JBBQBV010000127.1:0-10739 GCA_038318085.1 Solirubrobacterales bacterium | reverse complement strand
CGCGACCGTACCGAACGTGCCGACCGCCAGCATCGAGCCCGACGGCGGCTCGAGCCACTCATACCCGCCCTCGGGCAGGTCGAGATCGTGCTTGGTGACCTCGCCGGTGGCGACGTCGACCGCGTAGGCGAACGACTTCTGACCGGAGAGGACCAGCGCGTCGCCGGTCGGCGTGCGACCGTGCAGCGAGCCGGAGACCATCCCCGGCAGGTCGACGGCACGCTCGCGCCTCCCGTCGGCGCTGAACACGGCGAGCCGCTGCTCGCCGCCCGTCTTCACCGCGGTGAGGACCGCCAGGCGCTGGCCGATCTTCGCGGTGTCCGACAGGCGCGCGCGCAGCTTGACCCGGCGGATGACCTTGCGCCTGCGCGGGTTGACGATCCGCACCGTCGCCGGTTTGCCGCGCTTGACCAGCGCGAGCCGGTTCGGCGTCAGCCAGGAGAGCACGCGGTGCTGGAGCACGATGCGCATCCGCCCGGTGCGCCTGCGCGACGAACGGTCGTAGAAGCTCAGGTGGGAGCGATAGTGCTGGCCGGTGGGCGTCTCGGAAGCCACGGCGAGCTGCGTGGCGTCCGGCGAGAGCTCAACCTGCGTGGTGTTCCTGGGCAGCCTGGGCGCCCCGGTCAACGGCCGCAGCGTCGCGGGGTCGCGGACGGCGACGCCCTTGCCGCCCGGCGCCGTGCCGGTGATCGGAAGGGCGAGCGCCGCCGCCGTCACGGCGGCGAGGAGCGGTGGCTGCATCTGCGACATCTTGGCAGCACGGTCGAACGGCTCGACCTGCTCGTCGACTAGGCTCGGCGAGCCCATGAAGGCGGTCCAGTTCAGCGAGTACGGGGGTCCCGAGGTCCTCGAGGTCCTCGAGGTCGAGGAGCCCCACGCGGGCGCCGGCCAGATTCGCGTGGCGGTGAAGGCCGCGGGGGTGAACCCGATCGACTGGAAGCTGCGCAGCGGCGCGATGGCACAGGCGATGCCGGTGCAGCTGCCGAGCATCCCCGGCAGCGACGTTGCCGGGGTCGTCGACGAGGTCGGCGACGGCGTCACCGACGTGGCGCCGGGCGATGCGGTCTTCGGCTTTGCGGTCGGCGGCGGCATGGCGCAGCACGCCGTGGTGGAGCACTATGCGGTCAAGCCGGCCACGATGTCCTGGGCCGAGGCCGCCGGGTTGCCGGTGGCGGTCGAGACGGCAGTGCGCTGCCTCGATCTGCTCGGGGCGCGCTCGGGCCAGACGCTCCTCGTCAACGGCGCCGCAGGTGGGGTCGGCACCGCGACGGTGCAGTTCGCCCGCGCTCGCGGCGCGCACGTCATCGGCACCGCCAGCGAGGCCAACCACGCGTTCCTGCGTGAGCTCGGCGCCGAGCCGACGGTCTACGGCGATGGGCTCGTCGACCGCGTCCGCGAGCTCGCGCCCGACGGCGTCGACGCCGCGGTGGACACCGCCGGGCGCGGCGCGCTGCCTGACCTCGTCGAGATCACCGGCAACCCGGAGAACGTCGTGACCATCGCCGACTTCAGCGCCGCCCAGCACGGCGTGCGCATCACAACCGGCCGCGCCGAGCGCGCTTGGCAGGCGCTCGGCCAGGCCGCGGAGCTCTACGAGGCAGGACGCTTCACGCTGCCCGTCGCGCAGACCTTCGCCTTCGATCAGGCACCCGAGGCCCACCACGTCAGCGAGGCCGGGCACGTGCGCGGCAAGCTGGTGCTCACGCTCGACTGAGCCGAGCGGCCGACTGGACCGGGGGAAGCGGCCGGGTCTGGGCCGACGGACATTGCGCATCGCCGCCGGTTCGGTGAGGATCGGGCCATGAGACGGACGATGTGGGTGGGGATCCTGGCGGGAGTCGCCCTGGCCATGTGCGCTCCGGCGCCCGCCGGCGCGGTGGTGATCCTCGGCGCCGACGCCACGACGGAGTCGGGCGCGATCGCGTTGCTGGTCATCGGCACCGGGTTCTTCACGAAGGTCGACCTGTACGAGCGCGAGGGAGATGCCGTGACGCTGCTGCGGACCGTCGAGCCGCCGCAGATCCCCGGGTCCCCGGACGGCGAGCCCCGCTCCGGCGGCTACTTCCCGCGCGTCACACCGTGGAGCTGCGACCGTCTCTCGCGCTCGTTCCTGGCGGCCGCGTACCGCGCGGACGGCACCGTGGAGACCTCGGCCTTCGCGCTGCGGACGCCGTCGTGCCGCGACCGTCTGACGCTGACCACGCCACGGTCGGCGCGTCGGGGCGCCCGGGTGCGGGTGGTGGTGCGCGACCGCTGGAGGGCCGGAGAGGCAAGCGCGACCCTGTGCCACCGGGCGCCGGGCGCCGGGCGCCGGTGCCGGACGCTGCGCCTTGGGGCCGGAGGGCGCGCGGCCACCTTCGTGTACGGCATGCATCGCAAGGGGCACTGGGAGGTCGAGCTGCGGTCGTCGCATCAACGCCTGCGCAGGACCGTCAGCGTGGACGTCCCACCCGTCGAGGAGGCTCCGAGGCTTCCGGTCGTCCTCACCACGGGCGACTCGCTCATGCAGAGCGTCGACGCGAGGCTCGGCGACCAGCTGGCGCATCGCGCCCAGGTCCGCAGCGACGTGCGCATCGGCAGCGGCCTGAGCAAGCTCTTCCCGGTGGACTGGCGCACGCTCCCGCGCCGGCAGGTCGGGCGCTACCACCCGGACGCCTCAGTGGTCTTCCTCGGAACCAACGACGGCGGCCTGCCGATGACGACGCCCGACGGCACCAGGCTCAACTGCTGCGCGGAGCCGTGGATCGCCGAATACGCCCGGCGCGCGCGGCGCGCCATGCGCGCGTACCTGCGCCGGCGCCACGGCGTCGTCGTCTGGCTGAACATCCCGGCGGCGCGCGACCCGCGGCGAGCGGTCCCGGACGCCGCGATCAACGTCGCGCTCGACCGCGCCGCGGCCGGGCTCCCGCGCGCAGCGGTGCTCGACATGGCCGGCCTCTTCACGCCCGCTGGTCGCTACCGCGACTTCATGACCTACCGGGGCCGGCGCGTCCGCGTGCGCCAGGGCGACGGCGTCCACCTGAGCCTGGCCGGAGCGGCAATCGCCGCACACGTCGTGACCCGGCAGCTCAGGCGCTTCGGCGTCCTGTGACCCGGAAGGTCGTGGTCTGCGGGTTGCTCGTGCGCTCGCCGGTGGCGGCTGTCGCGGTCACGAGATTGCGCCCGCGCCTGGCCAGCCCGTCGACCGCCACAGAAGCCCAGTGCCTCCCACATTCGCGCGCGGCAAACCAGTTGAAAACGGACCAGTCTGGAGACGGTGACGCCGGCGGTGCGCGACCGGCATCAGTCCAGCGAGAAGATCTCCCGCACGCGCTCGAGCCCGTCGATCAGCCGGTCCACGTCCTCGCGCGAGGAGTGGATCGCGAAGCTCGCCCGCGAGGAGGCCGAGATGCCGAGCCGGCGCATCAGCGGCTGGGCGCAGTGGTGGCCGGCGCGAACGCAGATGCCGCGCGAGCCGAGGATCTCCGCGACGTCGTGCGGGTGCACGCCCTCGATCGCGAAGGAGGCCAGCGCCACGCGGGCGGCGGGATCGGCGGGCCCGTGGAGGGTGAGCCCGGGCACCTCGGCCAAGCGCTCGAGCGCGTACGCCGACATCTCGCGGTCGTGCGCCCAGACGGCGTCCATCCCGATCTCGGTCAAGAAGTCGACCGCTGCCCCGAGGCCGATGCCCTCGGCGACGGCGCCCGTGCCCGCCTCGAATTTGCCGGGCACGTCGGCCCAGGTCGAGGTCTGCTCGGAGACCTTGGCGATCATGTGCCCGCCGGCGATGAACGGCGGCATCTCCTCGAGCAGCGAGCGCCGGCCGTGCAGGATGCCGATGCCCGTCGGCCCGTAGGCCTTGTGGGCGGTCCAGGCGTAGAAGTCGGCGTCGATCGCGCGCAGGTCGACCGGCAGGTGCGGGACCGCCTGGGCGCCGTCGATGATCACCTTGGCGCCGGCGGCGTGCGCGCGGCGCGTGATCTCGGCGACGTCGTTGATCGTGCCCAGCACGTTGGAGGCGTGCACGACGCCGACGAGCTTGGGCTCGCGCGCGAGCAGCGCGTCGAGCTGGTCGAGGTCGAGGTGCCCGTCGTCGGTGACGCCGACGTAGGCGACCGTCGCGCCGGCGCGCTGGGCGGCCAGCTGCCACGGCACGATGTTGGAGTGGTGCTCCATCTCGGTGAGCACGACGAGGTCGCCGCTGCGCAGGTTCGCGCCGCCCCACGAATAGGCGACGAGGTTGATGGCCTCGGTCGCGTTGCGCGTGAAGATGGTCTCGCCGGGCGTCGAGCCGACCAGGGCAGCGGCCTTCTCGCGCGCGCCCTCGTAGGCGTCGGTCGCGCGGGCGGCGAGCTCGTAGACGCCGCGGTGAATCGACGCGCGGTACTCGCGGTAGTAGCGCTCCATCGCCTCGAGCACCACCTCGGGCGTCTGCGAGGTCGCGCCCGAGTCCAGGTAGGTGACGCCCCCGCCGGCGACGACGGGGAACTGCGTCGCGAGCGGCTCGACGAGCGTCATGCGGAGGCCGCGGCCCCGACCTCGTCGCGGATCGACTGGTAGCCGTTCTTCTCGATGTACTCGACGAGCTCCGGCCCGCCCTGCTTGACGATGCGCCCCTCGAACATGACGTGCACGTCGGTGGGGACGATCAGGTGCAGGATCCGCTGGTAGTGCGTGATGATCAACACGCCGAGGTCCGAGCCGTCGCGCA
The DNA here is from genome assembly GCA_038318085.1 of Solirubrobacterales bacterium. GTDB lineage: Bacteria > Actinomycetota > Thermoleophilia > Solirubrobacterales > Solirubrobacteraceae > DATLGB01. Next base: position 6,049 of record JBBQBV010000127.1, on the reverse strand, counting down.
CGGCGTTGACGCCCGCCGAGACGACCTTCAGCGCGTCGACGTCGAGCCCGGAGTCCGTCTCGTCGAGGACGGCGAGCCGGGGTCGCTGCAGGGCGAGCTGGAGGATCTCCATGCGCTTCTTCTCGCCGCCGGAGAAGCCGTCGTTGAGGTAGCGGCTCGAGAAGTCCTTCGGCACGTTGGTGAGCGCCATCGCGGCCTCGACCGTCTTGCGGAAGTCCTTCAGCGAGACCGAGTCCTCGCCCCGCGCCTCGCGGTGGGCGTTCATCACGGTCCTGAGGTACTTCGCGACGGTGACGCCGGGAACGGCGACCGGGTACTGGAAGGCCATGAACAGGCCCGCGCGGGCGCGCACGTCCGGGTCGGCCTCGGTGATGTCCTCGCCGTCGAAGATGACCTGGCCCTCGGTGACCTCGAGGCCCGGGTGGCCCATCACGGTGAGGGCGAGCGTGGACTTGCCGGAGCCGTTGGGGCCCATCAGCGCGTGGATCTCGCCGCTGCGGACGTGGAGGTCGACGCCCTTGAGGATCTGCTTGTCCGCGGCGTTGACGTGCAGGTTCTTGATCTCGAGGTCAGCCATTGATTCCTAAGCGGTAAGGGAGCGGTGCGGAGGTCAGGGCCGGCTGGAGGCCGGCGAAGGCGACGAGCTCGGCGAGCGTCGTGCGCTGCAGAGACTTGATGATGCCGAGCTGCACGCGCGTCCACAGGAGCTTGGTGGCGCAGTGCTGGCGGTCGGCGTCGTGGTGGGAGCAGGCGACGCGCGCGTCGCCGGCGGCGTCGTCGATGAAGCACTCCATCGGCGCGATCGCGCCCTCGAGCGCGAGCACGGCACGGTCCATCGTGATGTCCTCGGCACCGACTGCCAGGACGTAGCCGCCGTGGGCGCCGCGCGTGGAGGCGATCAGCCCCTCCTTCTTGAGCAGGGCGGCGATGCGCTCCAGGTAGGCGAGCGGCAGATTCTCGACCTCGGCGACGGACTTCAGCGAGACGGGCCGGCTGCCGCCCTGCATACCCAGTTGGATGAGCAGGCGGACCCCGTACTCGGCTTTCGTCGTGAAGATCACCGCCGTAAAGCCTACCACTGAGGTCGGATTAGGACACGGGTCGCGGTGCAATCATGGTGCACGTGCGGATCGTGGCGATCATGACGGTGGCGGCGCTCACCGCGGCCCCCCAGGCCTTCGGCGCCCGCGCGCCGCGGGACCCGGCGTACGGCGGCGGCAGCCCGGTGGCCGTCCCCATCGGCACGCGCGCGACCCTCGGGGCGCTCGGGCCGGTGCCCGCCGGTGGCGTGGTGGGCGCCGGAACGGCGGTCGTGGACGGTCGCACCCGGACGTTCGTCGTGCGCCGGGGCGCCGGCGGCGAACCGGACGCGGCGTTCGGCAGCGGCGGCGTCGTCCTGGGCTCGTTCGGCGCGACCGCCGACAGCGGGCAGCGTGCCAGTGCCGTCGCGACGCAGCCCGACGGCCAGCTGCTCACCGCGGGCGTCGCCGGCGGGCGCCTGTTCGTGGCGCGCTACCAGCCCGACGGCACGCTCGATCCCCTGTTCGGCGCCGGCGGCGTCGCCTTCGTGGGACCTGCCACGTTCGGGCCCGCCACCGGCCCCGCGGCGCTGCTCGTCCGCTCCGACGGCCGCATCGTCGTCGCCGGCTCCATCCCGGCGCAGTCCGGCCGCGCGGTGCTCGCCATCGGACTGACCGCGATCGGCGGGATCGACCCGGACTTCGCCGACGGCGGCGTCTTCACCGCCCAGGCCGGCCAGCGCGGGGCGACGACGCCGGCCACCTCGGCGGCCCGGGCCGGCATGGTGACCGGCGACGGCGACCTCCTGCTGGCCGGCGGCGCGAGCGACACGCACGGCGACTCGCACGGGCTGCTGTTGCGCCTGGGCCCGGACGGCAGCCGCGATCCGACCTACCGAAGCGCCCGCCGCAGCCTCCCGGCCGCGATGCGGCTGGACGCGATCACGGCCTCCGGCGACGGCGCCCTCGTGGCCGGAGCCGCCACGGACGCCGCCGGCGGTCAGGCCGGGCTCGTCGCGCGCCTCGGACCCGACGGCGCACCGGCCTGGACGCGCGTCGTGCAGCTCGGACGACCCACTCGCAGGGTCGCCGCGGCCTCCGAGCTCACCGCGCTGGGCGCGCCGGGCCTCGTGGCGGGCCGCGCCGGCGCCCAGGCCGTCGCGCTGCGGGTGAACGACAACGGCGCCGTGGGGTGCTCCGGGCGCCTCGTGCTGTCCTCGACCAGCGCGTCCGTGCTGGCCGCCGGCGAGGTGATCGGGACCACGGCGGGGGCCGCCCCGGCCCTCGTCGGCCTGGCCGGCGCGCCCGCGGGGACCGCCACGGCACCGGCGAGCGCCGCGACCGGCCCCGTGCGTCGGCTGCGCCGCAGGCGCGACCTGTTGACCGGCGTCGCCGATCCTGGCTGCAAGGGTGGTCGTGCCGCCTTCGTCTCGGGCCGCCGGCGCGTGCCGGCGGGCCGGCTGTCAGCCGGCGGCGGGCCGCAGGCCGTCACCGCGCGGGTCCGGCACTCCGGGCGCCGCTACCGGCTCGTGGTGCGCAGGGGGAACGCCGCCAGGTAGGGCTGGTAGGTCCTCCCGAGAGTGAGGAAGCTTCCGGCCGCGTACAGGCGTCCGCCCGCCACGACCAGGCTGTTGACCGGCCCGAGCGGCTCCGGCGTGAAGACCGTGCTCAGGTCGCCGCTGCGCAGGTCGAGCGCGGCGAGGTTGTCGCGGCGCCGGCGAGCGATCTCCCGGAAGTCGCCGCCCACGAACAGGGTCCTGCCGTCGGTCGCGAGCGCGAAGGCGCTGTAGAAGACGTCCATCCGCAGGTCGCGGCGCAGGCGGCCGTCACGCGGCCGGAGGGCGACGAGCCCGTGGCGCAGCAGCTGCACGCGGCGCCGCGTTCCGTCACGCTCACGCACCGTCTTGAAACCGGCCGGCCGCGTGATGCCCCCTCCGCCGGCGAAGAGGATCCCGCGCACGCGCAACAGCGACGTCACGCTTCCGGACACGCGCGGGTCGAAGCGGCGCTGAAGGGTCCCGCGGGCCGGATCGAGCGCCACCAGGTCAGCCCGCGACGCGCGCCGCTTGCCCGAGGTGGTGAAGGCGCCCCCGACGTAGAGCCGGCCGTCGTGCAGCAGCAGCCCGGTCACGTCGGCCCCGGGGGCGAGGGTCGGCGGGGGCACCCGGTGGCCCTTGCGCAGCGGCCGCCGGCGGTTGAAGCCGCTCACGACCCGGCCGCCGCGGAAGGCCGCGAGGCCCGGATGGCGCTCACCCCCGGCGTGGGTGAAGAAGCCGCCCGCGTAGACCCGGCCGCCGCCCACGGCCAAGGCCTGCACCTCCCCGTCGAGCACCGGCGCGAACGAGGCGACCGCGCCCGTATCCCCGTCCACGGCGGCGAGGTCGGTCCGGGGCGCCGCGTTGACGGCCGTGAGGTTGCCGCCGATGTACAGCCGCGAGCCGTCCACGGCCAGGCTGCTCACCGAGCCGGTGAGCTGCACGGTGAACCCCGGGTCGGCGACGCCGGTGCGCGCGTCGAGCGCGGCGACGCCGCCGGCCGGCGTGCGCGGCGCGCTCGTAAAGCGCCCGCCGGCGACGACCTGGCCCGCCGCGGCCGCCAGCGCGTAGACGTCGCCGTCGGGGTCAGGAGCGAAGCCGTCGAGCACGGCGCCGGTGGTCTTGTCCACCGCGGCGAAGCGCGTGCGCGGCTGCTCGTTGATCTTGGTGTAGTGGCCGCCCGCGAACAGCCGGTCGCCGTCGACGGCGAGGCAGTAGACGTCGCTGTCGGCGAAGAACCTGAACGCCTCGCTGGCCGCGCCGGTCACGGGGTCCAGCGAGGCGACCGCGTTGTCGAAGGTCCGGCCGATCTCCGTGAAGTGGCCGGCGACGAACAGCCGCGCGCCGTCGCTGGTGATCGCGTACACGTTGCCGTTCGTCGACGGGGCAAAGCCGGAGTCCAGCTCGCCGGTGGCGATGTCGAACGCGGCCAGGCCCGAGCGGCTGTGGCCGCTGATGTCCGTGAAGGTCCCGCCGACGTAGACGCGGCTGGCGAGCACGTAGAGCGCGTTGACGGCGCCGTCCGGCGTGACGTCGAAGGTCGGATCCAGGGTGCCCTCGGCGGTGTCGATGATCGCGAGGCCGCGGCGGCTCACGCCGTTGATGCCCTTGAAGTCGCCGCCGATGAAGAGCCGCTCGCCCGCCGCCGCGAGGTCCTGCACGGCCCCGTCGACGCCCGGGTCAAACGTCGTGTCCAACGCCCCGCCGGCCAGCGCGACGGCGGCGAGCCGGCGGCGGATGGCGGCGCCGACGTGGACGAACTCGCCGCCGATGAACAGGCGCCCGCCGATGACGACCATGCCGAGCACCGCCTGGTCGGGGCCGGGGTCGAAGGCGGGGTCCACGCTCCCGTCGGCCAGGACGTGGGCGAGGTTCGCGCGCGCGACGCCGCCGACCGCCGTGAACGAGCCGCCCACGTACAAACCCCCAGTGCCGTCGGCGACGAGCGTGAAGACGGTTCCGGTGACCGCGGGGAAGGCGGCGTCGTAGACGCCGTCGGCTTGGCCGAGCCGCACGGCGCCGCCCGAGCGCGGCCCGATCCGCGTGAAGGCGCCACCGAGGAAGAGACGGTTGCCGGAGGCCGCCACGGCCGCCACGGCGCCGTCGGTCACGTACGAGCCGGCGGCCGGCGGTCGGGCGGGCGGCGGGGTGCGCTGCGCTGCCGCCGGCGGCGCGGCCACGGCGAGGACGACCATCGCCACCACGAGGCTCGGCCGCAGGCGCATCGGGCAACGGTACTCCACCGCGCCGCGGGCGCGGCGACCGTGCGACCCTTGAGGGCATGTGCGGGCGCTACACGCTCACCTCCAACGACCGGCAGCGGCTCGGCGAGCGCTTCGGCGCGCCGATGCCGGAGTCCGGCGGCTTCGAGCGCTTCAACGTCGCCCCGACCGAGGACGCCGTCGCCGTCGTCACCGGCAAGTCGGGCGGCCGCGAGGCGCACCTCGTGCGCTGGGGCCTGGTGCCGGGCTACGCGAAGGAGGTCAAGGGACGCCCGCCGATGTTCAACGCGCGCTCGGAGAGCGTCGCCACCAAGGCGCCGTTCAAGGCCCTGCTCGCCAAGCCGCGCGGGCGCTGTCTGATCCTCGCCGACGGCTTTTATGAGTGGCTGCGCCCGGAGGACTCAAAGGCGCAGCGGGTCCCCTTCCGCTTCACGGTCGACGACGGCGAGCCGTTCGCGTTCGCCGGCCTGTGGGGCTGGTCGAAGCCGGGCGGCGAGTGGCTGGCGAGCGCGACGATGCTGACCTGCGCGCCCAACGCGCTGGTGGCGCGGCTGCACGACCGCATGCCCGTGATCCTGGCGGGCCCGGAGGCCGAGGACGCCTGGCTCTCCGCCGAGCTGGCCGCGGGGGACGCGCTCGAGCTGTGCCGGCCGCTGGACCCGGAGCGCATGCAGGCCGCGCCGGCGAATCCGCGGGTCAACCGGTCGGGGCTCGACGACGAGGGGCCCGACCTGCTCGCGGCGTCATGAGGCTCGCCACCTGGAACGTGAACTCGCTGAAGGTGCGCCTGCCGCGGGTGCTCGAGCTCCTCGAGCTGCACGCTCCCGACCTGCTGCTGCTGCAGGAGACCAAGAGCGACCCCGGCGCCTTCCCGATGGACGAGCTGGCCGCGGCGGGCTACTGCGCGGCGCACCACTCCGCCGGCCGCTGGGCCGGCGTTTCCGTGCTCGCGCGCGGCGAGGAGCCCGCCGACGTCGCCACCGGCCTGCCCGGCGAGGTCGCTGCCGACGAGGCGCGCTGGATCGAGGCGACCGTCGGCGGCGTCCGCGCGGTCTCGGTCTACGTCCCCAACGGCCGCGCGGTCGACTCCCCCACCTACGTCGACAAGCTGCGCTTCCTGGAGGCGGCCGCGGAGCGCGTTCGCACGCTCGCCGCGGCGGGGCCGCTCGTGGTCGGCGGCGACTTCAACGTCTGCCCGGCGGACATCGACGTCTACGATCCAGCGGCCTTCGTCGGCGAGACGCACGTCACCGAGCCCGAGCGCGAGCGCTTC
>JBBQBV010000126.1:0-10953 GCA_038318085.1 Solirubrobacterales bacterium | reverse complement strand
CGTGCGCTCGTCGTCGGTGTCCATGGCGTCGAAGCCGACGAGCTCGAAGTTGCAGCGCGACTCGAACTGGCCGTCCTCGTCGAGCACGTAGGCGACGCCGCCGCTCATGCCGGCCGCGAAGTTGCGACCCGTGCGGCCGAGGACGACGACGTGGCCGCCGGTCATGTACTCGCAGCCGTGGTCGCCGATGCCCTCGACGACGGCGTCGACGCCGGAGTTGCGGACCGCGAAGCGCTCGCCGGCGAGGCCGCGGAAGAACGCGCGGCCGGCCGTGGCGCCGTAGAGCACCGTGTTGCCGACGATCACGTTCTTCTCGGCGACGAAGGTCGCGTCGGGGTGCGGGCGCACCGTCACCACGCCGCCGGACAGGCCCTTGCCCGCGTAGTCGTTGGCGTCGCCGATCAGCGTGAGCTCGATGCCGGGCGCCAGCCAGGCGGCGAAGGACTGGCCCGCGGAGCCGGTGAACTGCAGCCGCACGGTCTCCGGCGGCAGGCCGTCGGCGCCCCAGACCTGGGTGACGGCGGAGGAGAGGATGCCGCCGACCGTGCGGTTGACGTTGCGGATCTTGAACTCCCCGGTGACCGGCTCGCGCTTGTCGATCGCCCTCGCGCAGTGCGCGATCAGGTCGTAGTCGAGCGCGCCGACCAGCGGGGAGGGCTGCGGCATCGTGCGCGACAGCGGCGTGCCCGGGGCCGTGTCGACCTGCTTGAGCACCTCGGAGAGGTCGACGCCGCGGGCCTTGAAGTGGTCGATCGCGCCGGCGGCGCGCAGCAGGTCCACCCGGCCGACGAGCTCGCCGTAGGTCCGGATGCCGAGCCCGGCCATGATGCCGCGCAGCTCCTCGGCGACGAAGACGAAGTAGTTGACGACGTGCTCGGGCGTGCCCTGGAAGCGGCGGCGCAGCTCGGGATCCTGCGTCGCCACGCCCACCGGGCAGGTGTTGAGGTGGCAGACGCGCATCATCACGCAGCCCTCGGCGATCAGCGGCGCCGTCGAGAAGCCGACCTCGTCCGCGCCGAGCAGCGCGGCGATGGCGACGTCGCGCCCCGTCTTCATCTGCCCGTCGGTCTGCACCCACACGCGTGAGCGCAGGTCGTTGAGCACGAGCGTCTGCTGGGTCTCGGACAGGCCGATCTCCCAGGGCACGCCCGCCGACTGGATCGAGGACTGCGGCGAGGCGCCGGTGCCGCCGTCGTGACCGGAGATGAGGATGTGGTCGGCGCCCGCCTTGGCGACGCCGGCGGCGACGGTCCCCACGCCGACCTCGGCCACGAGCTTGACCGACACGCGCGCCTGCGGGTTCGCGCAGCGCAGGTCGTGGATGAGCTGCTTGAGATCCTCGATCGAGTAGATGTCGTGGTGCGGCGGCGGCGAGATCAGCGTCACGCCCGGGGTCGTCAGCCGGATCGTGCCGATGTACTCGTCGACCTTCTGGCCGGGCAGCTGGCCGCCCTCGCCCGGCTTGGCGCCCTGGGCCATCTTGATCTGCAGCTCGTCGCAGTTGACCAGGTAGTGGATGTTGACCCCGAAGCGGCCGGACGCGATCTGGTGGATCGCCGAGCGGCGGTAGTCGCCGTTGGCGGCGCGCTCGTAGCGCACGGCGTCCTCCCCGCCCTCGCCGGAGTTCGACTTGCCGCCGATGCGGTTCATCGCGATGGCGAGCGACTCGTGCGCCTCGCGCGACAGGGAGCCGAGCGACATACCGCCGGTGGCGAAGCGCTTGACGATCTCGGCGGCCGGCTCGACCTCCTCGATCGGCACGCCGCCGCCCTGCGCGTAGTTGAACTCCAGCAGCCCGCGCAGGGACGACTTCGCCGCCGCCTCGGTGTTCATGTGCTCGGCGAACGCCTGGTAGCTCTCCCACGAGCCGTTGCGCGCGGCGCTCTGCAGCAGCGCGATCGCGCGCGGGTCCCACTGGCGGCGCTCGCCGTCGCGACGCCACTGGTACTGGCCGCCGACGGGCAGGATGTCCTCCGGCGGCGCGTCGTCGCCGTCGGGCGCGCTGGGCAGGTGGCCGAGGCCGGGGAAGCCGCGCTCGTGGCGGTTCAGCGCCTCGGCGGCGAGCACGTCGAGGCCGATGCCCCCAACCCGCGACGCGGTGCCCGTGAAGTGCTTGTCGACGAGGGAGCGCTCGAGCCCGACCGCCTCGAAGATCTGCGCGCCGCAGTAGGAGGAGATCGTCGAGATCCCCATCTTCGAGAGCGTCTTGAGCAGGCCCTTGCCGATCGCCTTGACCATGCGCTTCTCCGCCTCGTCGGGGTCGTCGACGTCGGGGATGCGGCCCTGGCCGGCGAGCGCGGCGACTGACTCGAAGAGCAGGTAGGGGCTCACCGCCGCGGCGCCGTAGCCGATCAGCGTGCAGAAGTGGTGGACCTCGCGGGCCTCGCCGGTCTCGATGATCAGGCCCGTCTGCAGCCGCGTGCCGGCGCGCACGAGGTGGTGGTGGACCGCGCCCGTGGCCAGCAGCGCGGGGATCGGCGCGCGGCCGGGTCCTGTCCGGCGGTCGGAGAGGATCAGGATCGTGACGCCGTCCTCGACGACCTCCTCGGCCTCCTCGCAGATGCGGGCGAGGGCTCGCTCGAGCCCCTCCGCGCCCTCCTCGGACGGCCAGGTCACGTCGACGGTGTGCGCCCAGAACACGGAGTGGTCGACCTGGCGCAGGCGCTCGAGCTCGGACGCGCGCAGGATCGGCTGGGACATCGCGAGCTGGTGCGCGTGCTCCGGGGTCTGGTCGAGGAGGTTCTCCTCCCGGCCGACGCCGGTTGAGAGCGACATCACGATGTTCTCGCGGATCGGATCGATCGGCGGGTTGGTGACCTGCGCGAAGAGCTGCTTGAAGTAGTTGTACAGCGGCGGCGACTTGTCCGAGAGCACCGCCAGCGCCAGGTCGTTGCCCATCGAGCCGGTCGGCTCGGCGGCGTCGCGCGCCATCGGCACGAGCAGCAGGCGCAGGTCCTCCTGCGACCAGCCGAAGGCGAGCTGGCGCTCGCCCAGCCGAGCCGGCGGGGACGGATCCGGCGACGGCGCGCGGTCGGGGAGGTCGTCGACGTCGACGACGCCCTGGTCGTACCAGTCGCCGTAGGGCTTGGCGTTGGCGACGGTGTGCTTGACCTCGGAGTCGGGGACGACCCGGCCCTGCTCAACGTCGACGAGGAACAGCTTGCCCGGCTCCAGGCGGCCGACGCGCGCGATGTTGGCGGCCGGCTCCTCGAGCATCCCGGCCTCGGAGCCGACGATCACCCAGCCGTCCTTGGTCTCCATCCAGCGGCCGGGGCGCAGGCCGTTGCGGTCCAGCGTGGCGCCGATCACGCGCCCGTCGGTGAACGCGATCGCCGCAGGCCCGTCCCATGGCTCCATGAAGCACGAGTGGAAGGCGTAGAAGGCCTTCAGGTCGGCCGGCATGTCCTCGCGCCCCTCGAAGGCCTCGGGGACGAGCATCATCATCGCGTGCGGAAGGCTGCGGCCGGCGAGCACGAGCAGCTCGAGCACGTTGTCGAGCGTCGCGGAGTCCGAGCCGCCCGGGCGCACGACCGGCAGGACCTTCTGCAGGTCGTCGCCGAAGAGCTCGGAGCGCAGCTGCGACTCCCGCGCGCGCATCCAGTTCACGTTGCCGCGCAGCGTGTTGATCTCGCCGTTGTGGGCGATCAGGCGGTAGGGGTGCGCGAGCTCCCAGCTCGGAAAGGTGTTCGTCGAGAAGCGCGAGTGCACGAGCGCCAGCGACGTCTTCAAGCGCGGGTCCTGCAGGTCGGGGAAGTAGCCGCGCAGCTGGATCGGCGTGAGCATCCCCTTGTAGACGATGGTCCGCGAGGACAGCGTCGGGATGACGAGCTCGGGGCCGGCGGCGAGCTCCGCCACCCGCCGGATCACGTAGAGCTTGCGCTCGAAGGCGTCCTGGTCGTGCGCGAGGTCCTCGGAGGCGGCGATGACCACGTGCTTGACGTAGGGCCGGTGATAAAACGCGGTGAGCCCGCACCAGTCGCGGTCCGTCGGCACGTCGCGCCACAAGAGCACCCGCTGGCCCTCGTCCTCGATCGCCGTGGTGATCGAGGCCTCGAGCTTTCGGCGGCGCTCCTTGTCCTGCGGCAGGAAGACGACCCCCACCCCGTAGGCCCCCGCCGGCGGCAGCTGCGCGCCGACGAGGTCCTGGAAGAACTCGTCCGGGATCTGCATGAGGATCCCGGCGCCGTCGCCCGTATTGGGATCGGCGCCCTCGGCCCCGCGATGCTCGAGGTTCTCGAGCGCCATGATCGCCCGGTCGACGGTCTCGCGGCTGGGATCGCCGTGCAGGCGCGCCACGAAGGCGACGCCACAGGCGTCATGCTCGTAAGCCGGGTCGTAGAGGCCGACCCTCTCGGTGGGGCGCTTGCGCGAGTGCATATTGGCGTGCCCCCTGGACGGCGGTGAGGCTCGGCGAGGGCTGAACAGCGTATCAAGGGCCATGGGCCCCGACCGCGATCAGGCCGACGAGAGGGAGCGCTCGAGCGCGGCGCGGTAGACCGCCGCGAAGTCGGCGGCGAGCGAGGGCCATGCGTAGCGCTCGCGCGCGTCCTGGCGCGCCTGCCGCCCGCGGCGGCGACGTTCGTCCGGGCGGTTGACCGCCTCCACGAGGGCGTTCGCGAGCGAGACGACGTCGTCGGGGTCCACCAGCCACCCCGTCCGGCCGTGGTCGACGATCTCCGCGGGGCCGTGCGCGGCGACGGCGATCGCCGGGAGCCCGCACGCCATGCCCTCGACGAGGACCTGACCGAACTGCTCTCGCACGCTGGGCAGGACGACGACGTCGGACGCGGCGAAAAACGACGGCAGCTCGTCGTGGCCGTGCCAGCCGGCCAGGTGGACGTCCTCGGCGCCCGTTCGGCGGATCGCGTCGAGGGGGTGCTCGCCCTCGCACTCCCCCGGATAGCCGCCGAGCAGCACCAGGGGCGCCCGCTGGGCGAAGCCGCCGCGTGCGCGCTCGTAGGCCTCGATCAGCAGCGGCAGGCGCTTGACGGCGGTGAAGCGCCCGACGTACAGCAGCACCGGATCGTCCGCGCAGACCGCCAGACCCGCCTGCTCGCGCCAGAAGGCGACCCGGTCGACCTCGCGGGTGTCGAAGACCTCCGGGTCGAAGCCGTTCGGGAGCCGGACGCAGCGCCTGGGGTCGACGCCGAGCAGGCCCGCCGCGCGCTGGACCTGGCCGTCTGAGAGCACGATCAGCCGCTCGCAGCGCTGGGCCCAGCCGCGCATCCGCTCCGCCCACGCGGCGAGGTGCGGCCAGCGGTCCTCAGGCTCCTCGAGCATCAGCAGCTCCGTGCCGTGCAGGTGGCCGACGATCGGGACATCCGGCGCGACGCGCTCGGCGGCGGCGTTCAGCGGCGTGAGGTGGTGCAGGTGCAGGACGTCGGCGTCTGCGGCGCCCGCGGCGTGGAGGATCCGCGACCAGGCGTCGACCTGATGCTCGTAGGCGTGGTCGTCGAGCCTGGCGTACACGCGGTCGGGCGCGTCGTCGCGCTCCTCGTAGGAGGGGTGCAGCGGCGGGTCGGCGAGCATCGGGTCCTCGGCCTCGAGCGCCGCGGTCATGTCGACCTCGACGACGTCGAGGCCGGCGTAGAACGCGCGGGCGTCCCCGTGGCCGGGCACGGAGCCGGACACCACGCGCACGTCCCAGCCCGTCGCCGGCAGCGCGCGGGCGAGGTTGTTGGCCACATGCGACGAACCCCCCCGGGGGAAGAACTGCAACCCCATCAGCACCGAACGATTCACCGGTGGGACGCTATCCGTCGCTGCGTCCGACTCGCCGCGCTCGTGGTCCGGGGAAGGTGTCAGGAGACCTACCGCAATCGCCCCGAGAGCGATCCGTTGCCGGCGCGCGGGCATTATGGGGTCATGATTGCTCGCCTCCGCCGGATGCACCCGGCCACGCTGATCGCCCTGCTCGCGTTGTTTGTCGCCCTCGGCGGCCCCGCCGAGGCGGCCCGGCTGATCAACGGCAAGAACATCCGCAAGGGCACCGTACGTGGCAAGCAGATCAAGGACCGCTCGCTCACGACGCGGGATCTGAGCGTCGGCACCCGCAGCTCGCTGCGCGCCACTCCCGCCGGCTCGGTCGGCACCGCTCAGATCCTCAACGGCTCGGTCTCACTGGAAAAGCTCGCGCCGAACAGCGTGACCGGCAACCAGGTCTTCGACCGGTCCCTGACCGGCGTCGACCTCGCCACGGACACCATCGGCGCCGCGCAGCTCGCGCCGAACGCGGTCACCAACTCCGAGATCGCCACGAACGCGGTGACCAAGAGCAACATCGGCACGAGCGCGGTCGGCAAGGCCGAGATCGGGTCGGCGGCCGTCGGCACCGACGAGGTCATCGACGGTGACCTGCGCCTCGGGGACCTCGGCGCGTTCGCCGCCCTCGTGAGCGCCGACTTCCCGGCCATCGCCAAGGACAGCTGTGCGGACCTCGACGTGCCGGTCACGCCCATCCAGGCCTCGACCCCGGCCCAGGATCTGACGAAGGCGATCGTGCTCGTCGGCCAGCCGCCGGCGCTCGCCAGCGACACGCTGAGCATCGCGGGCCGGGCGACCGGCCCGGGCACGCTACATCTGCGGGCGTGCAACACGGGCCCTGACCTCGCCGATCCGGCGGCGGTGCAGATCCCGTTCGTGGCGCTCGCTCCATAGTTCACCAAACCATCACCAAGCAGGGGCCTTTGCAGGGGAATCTGCTTGGTGATGACAAAGAACGAGAACCCATCGACCATCCGGGTCGATCTTCACTGCCACTCCACGGCATCCCAGGTCTCCAAGCTCGGCGTATCGCGCGCGCTGGGCCTTCCGGAGTGCGCGACGGCGCCCGAGGAGGTCTACGAGCTCGCCAAGCGCCGCGGCATGGACTTCGTGACCCTCACCGACCACGACGTCATCGACGGCGCCGTCGCCCTCGCCGAGCGCTACGAGGACGCCTTCGTCTCCGAGGAGCTCACGGCGCGCTTCCGCGGCGAGCCCCAGGCCGTCCACGTCCTGTGCTGGGGGATCAGCGCCGCCGACCACGAGGCGCTGCAGCGGCTCGCGGGCGACGTCGAGGAGGTCGCCGTCTACCTCGCCGAGCACGAGATCGTCGCGGCGCTCGCACACCCGTTCTTCGCGGTCGCCGCGCCGCTGCAGCCGCGCCACCGCCGCCGGCTCGCCGAGCTCTTCGAGATCTGGGAGGTCCGCAACGGCTCCCGCGCACGTGAGCTGAACCTGCCGGCCGCCGTCTACATCGACACCCACGGCGGCACTGGCACCGGCGGCTCGGACGACCACGCAGGCGTCGACATCGGCCGCACCTGGACCGAGACGCCGGCGGCCGCCCACTGGACGGGCTTCCTCGCGCACGTCGGCGCCGGGCGCGCGCAGGGCCGCGGCGCCCAGGGCTCGGCCGCCAAGTGGGCCCACGCGGCGCTGGCGATCGCGGTCCGCACGCTCGGCCGCGACGGCTCCGCGACGCCCGACCCGACCGCCGTCCTGCGCATGGCCGAGCGGGTCATGAGCGAGGGCGAGGCGCGCAGCGGGGCGATCGGCGCCGACCTCACCCCCGCCGACGCGCGCGCGCTGGTCGGTGGGTGGCTGGACGCCGTCGGCCTGCAGGGCGATCCGATCGCCCTGCTGCAGTCCGACGCCTTCTCCCACGGCGACCTCGCTCGCCGTGCGCGGCGCGCGCACGAGCGCAAGCTGCGCGAGGCGGCGCGATCGCCGCTGGACGCGGGGCTGGCGCTGCGGATCTTCGACGCCTGCCTGCCGGCCATCCCCTACGCCCCCGCCGCCGCCTTCCTCGGCCGCGAGAAGCGCAAGCTGACCCACCGCGACGGCGAGCCGCGCCGCGTCGCGATCGTCGCGGACGGCATCGGCGCGACGCACGGGGTGGCCCGGACGCTCGAGACGATCCGCGAGCGCGGCGTGCCCGGGTTCGAGGTCGACCTGATCGGCACCGACCCCGGCGTCGACCGCCGCCTCTCCGCGGTCGCCGAGGTGGACCTCGGCGGGCTCGCGATCGGCGTCCCGTCGCTGCCGGCGGTCGTCGAGGCGCTCACGGAGGGCCGCTACGACCTCGTGCACCTGACGGCGCCCGGACCCGCGGGCATCGCCGCCGCGCTCGTGGCCCGCATGATGGAGCTGCCGCTGGCGGGCAGCTACCACTCCGAGCTGGCGGCCTACGCCGCGCTGCGGACTCACGACCAGCGGGCGGCGCCGGCGATGACCGCGCTGCTGGCGGCCTTCTACGGCCGCTGCGAGCGGGTCCTCTCCCCCTCCGCGGCCACCGACGCCGCGCTCGCGAGCCTCGGGATCCCCGCGGCGAAGGTGCGCCGCTGGGACCGCGGCGTGGACACGGAGCGCTTCGGGCCCGAGCGTCGCGTCCCGCACGACCGCGGCCGCGTCGACGTGCTCTACGCCGGCCGCCTGGCGGCCGAGAAGGGCGTCGAGCTGCTGGCCGAGGCCTTCGAGCGCGCCGCGGCGCACGACGAGCGGCTGCACCTCGTGCTGGCCGGCGGCGGCCCGGACGAGGCCCGGCTGCGCGAGCGGCTCGGCCAGCGCGCGACCTTCCTCGGCTGGCTCGAGGGCGACGCGCTCGCCCGCGCGTACGCCTCGGCCGACCTCTTCTGCTTCGCCTCGAAGACCGACACCTTCGGACAGGTCGTGCTCGAGGCCCAGGCCTCCGGGCTGCCGGTCGTCGCCGTCGCCGCCGGCGGGCCGGCCGAGCTGATCCAGGACGGCCGCTCGGGCCTGCTGTGCCGGCCTGACGCCGGCGAGCTCGCGGCCGCCCTGCACGGCCTCGCCCGCTCCCGGCGCGCGCGCGAGCGCCTGGCGCGGGGCGGGCTGGTCGCCGCCGGAGCCCGCACCTGGGAGCGCTCGCTGTCCCGCCTGGCCGGCGGCTGGGCGGCAGCCATGGACGAGCACGAGGGGGTCCGGCGTGCGGCGTGACCAACCGCGGCTGGCCGTCGCCCTGCACGGCATCGAGCCGGCCACGTTCGAGCACTGCGCGCTGATCCGCGACTGGCTCTCAGACCTCGGCGTCGACCGGGTGACGCTGCTGGTCATCCCCGCCGCCGACGACCACCCGTTCTTCCAGCGCAGCCCGGCCATGTCGCAATGGCTGAAGGAGCGGCGCGGCGGCGGCGACGCGATCGCCCAGCAGGGCTTCGTGGCCCGTAGCGCCGGCCTGCGCGAGGCGACCGAGCACGTCCGCGCCGGGCGCCGGCTGATGGCGCTCGCCGGCCTGGAGCCGAGCGGCTACCACGCCCCGAGCTTCTCGCACGCCCTCGGGGCCCGGCGCGAGCTGATCTCGAGCTTCGACTGGTGGATCGCCCCCGGCCTGTGGCGGGCGGGCACGCTGCTGCACAGCGGCGCGACCCTGCGCGTCGACGTCCACCCCGCCGCCTTCGACCGCCGTCCCGGGCGCACTCGCGCCCTGGAGCGGACGCTGCGCCTTCAGGCGGACAGGCGCCGGCCCGTCACCTACGACGAGCTCGCCGCGTGCGACGGCGCTGCACCCCGTTTGCGCCCGGAGGCGCCGCGGGTACTGCGCACGCCATGAAGCTGCTCGTGCTGGCCCCGGAGCCGATCGATGCCGCCGCGCTGCGCGACGCCGCCGGCGAGGAGGCGCTGGAAGCCGAGGTGCTGGTCATCAGCCCCGCGACCACGCACTCGGGGCTGCGCTTCTGGATGTCCGACGCCGACGAGGCGATCGGCCACGCGCAGGAAAGTGCCGACCAGACGGCCGAGCTGCTCGAGGAGGACGGCGTGGACGCCGTCTCTGAGACCGGCGAGTCCGAGCCCGCCGTCGCCGTCCAGGACGCCCTGGCCACCTTCAAGGCCGACCGCGTCGTCGTCTTCACCCATACCGAAGGCGAGCTCGACTACCGCGAGGACGACGGCCTCAAGGAGCTCGGGGTCCCCGTGACCTTCGCGGAGATCGGCAAGCCCAGGACCTAGAACGCCGGCAGCACCTGCTCGAGCCCGGCCACGGGCGCGAACAGGTCGCCGTGCCCGGCGACGCGCCGCAGCACGTCGGCGGCGGTGAAGACGAGGTCCTCCGGGTCGCGCGAGGCACGCGCGTGCTCGATCTCCTCCCAGGTGATGGGCGTCGAGACCGTCGGCCGCTCCCGCGCGCGCAGCGAGTAGACGCCGACCGTCGTCTTGTGCTCGTCGTTCTGGCTCCAGTCGACGAGCACCTTGCCGGCGCGCAGCGTCCTTTTCATTTCCGAGACGACGAGCGCGGGCTCGGCGCGCTCCAGCGCCTGGGCGACGGCGCGGGCGAACGGCTTGGTCTGGTCGTAGGACGCAGGCGTGTTCAGCGGCGCGTAGACCTGCATGCCCTTGGAGCCAGAGGTCTTGGGGAAGCACTCGAGGCCGATTGCCCGCAGCGCGGTGCGCAGCCGCACCGCCACCTCGGCGCACTCGACGATCGTGGCCGGCGGCCCCGGGTCGAGATCGAAGGCCACCACGGTCGGGCTCGAGTAGTCCGCCGCCTTCGCCAGCGACGGATGGAGCTCGAGGTCTGCCAGGTTGGCGAGCCAGACGAGCGTCGGCAGGTCGTCGCAGACGCAGAAGTCGTTCGAGCCGGCGGTCTCTGTCCGGATCCAGTCGGGCCGGTGGCGCGGGCAGTTCTTCTCGTAGAAGTACGGGGCCTCGACGCCGTTGGGGTAGCGCTTGAGGGTGAGCGGCCGGTCGCGCAGGTGCGGCAGCACCGAGGGCGCGATCCGCGTGTAATAGTCGATCACCTGGCCCTTGGTGAAGCCGTCCTGCGGGTACAGCACCTTGTCGAGGTTCGAGAGCGAGAGCCGGTGTCCGTCGACGTCGACCTCGAGGCGCTTGGACGCGGGCATCGTCGACGGGAGTTTGCCGTGTGCGGGGCTGGGCAGCCCTCCTCGTATGGATCCGAAGACCCTTGTGCTCAGCCATCTCGACGAGGCCCACGCCCTCGAGACGGCGCTGGTG
>JBBQBV010000125.1:0-10996 GCA_038318085.1 Solirubrobacterales bacterium | reverse complement strand
AACCTCGTGTCGGGCGGGCTGATGGTATTCGGGTCGGACACCGCCACCACGGCGCTGCTCGCGATCTCCTGGCTGTCGCTCGGCGCGCTCGCGTGGGCGCTCGCCCGGCTCGGCGCCGCGCTGTTCTCGTGGCCGGTGGGGGTCTTCGCCGCGGTGGCCGTCGTGACCCGCGGGCTGCTCGTGATCGAGACGGGCCAGGCGCTGGTCGACCTGCCGTTCCTCGCGTTCGCCGTCGCGGCGGCCGACCGCGAGATCCGCCACCCGCGGGCCGGCTGCGCGGTGCCGGCGCTGCTCGTGCTCGCCGGCCTGCTGCGCCCCGAGGGGTGGGCGCTCGAGCTCGCCTACCTCGCGTATCGCTGGCCCGGCCTGGACGGGCCGGGGCGGGCGCGACTCGGCGCGCTTCTCGCCGCCGCGCCGCTGCTGTGGGCCGGGATGGACCTGTGGGCGACGGGCGACGCGCTGCACTCCCTGCACGGGACACAGGCGCTCGGTGAGGCGCTTGACCGCCCGCGCAGCACTCACAGCGCGCTCAGGCTCGCGCCCGGCGCCCTGCGCGACGTCATCCAGCTGCCCCTGCTGTGGGTCACCCTCGCGGGCGCCTGCGCCGGCCTGCTGCTGCGCGACCGCGCGTCGGCGCTGCCGGGCGCCATCGTGATCCTCGGCCTGGCGGGCTACCTCGTGCTCGGCGTGGCGGGCCTGCCGCTGCTCGGCCGCTACCTCCTGCTGCCGGCCACGATGCTCATCCTCTTCGCCGGGCTCGCGGTCTTCGGCTGGACCGCCCTCGGCCCGGACGAGCCCCGGCGACGCCTGTGGCAGATCGCCGGCGCCGCGGCGGCCGTCGTGGCGCTCGCCGGCGTGCCGTCGGACGTGCGCGCCCTGCGCGACGCGCGCACCTACGGCGCCCTGCGCCACGACGTTCAGGACGACCTGCGCGCCGCGGTGCGCGCCACGGCCGGGCGCCGCTGCGGGTGCCGCTGCGGGCGCCTCGTGGCGCCCGACCGGCGCTCGCTCGCCGTCATCGTCGCCCAGCGCGGCCACCCTGATGCCGCCGCGCCGGGCGCGCTGGCCTTCGCCTACGCGAGCCCGGACCGGGCGGCAGCCTACGCGTTCGGCGTCTCGTGGCCCCGGCGCCTGCCTGCCCGCTCGCGGCGCGTGTTCGCGAGCCGCAGTTGGCTGGTGGGCGCGACGGGGTGTTGACTACTTCTCGCTCCGCTCGAACACGCCGAGTCCAGTGACCGTTCGCCTGCGGCTCACTTCTCGCTCCGCTCGAACACGCCGAGTCCAGTGACCGTTCGCCTGCGGCTCACTTCTTGCGCTTGAGCTTGACCGTCTTGACGACGGTGTTCGACGCCTGGTTCGCCGCGTCGAAGGCACCCGCGCGCAGCCGGTACTTGACGGGCTTCCTGGCCTTGTTGAGCTGACGCTTGGCCTTCTTGGAGAGCTTGACCTTCACCGTTGCGGTGCGGCCGGGCAGGCGCTTGACGGCGGAGCCGACCCGCTGTGCGCCCTTGCTCAGCTTGACGGACACGATGCACGGAACGCTGCAGGTGGCGGTGACCTTCACCCCCTGCTTGCGGGCGGTCTTGATGGTCTGCTTGGACTTGACCTTGAGCTTGAGCTCCGGCTTGCCCTTGGGCGACGGGGCGCTGTAGCCGCCGGCCGTGCCGGAGACGCCGGTGGCCGCTCCGATGGCGAGGGCAGCGAGAAGGAGTACGCCGAGCGCCTTGATCAACGAGGAGGGAGCGAGCCGCATGTCTTGAACCTCTCGGAGCCGGCCGGGTTGACGACATCGAACGCTCGTCCGCGGACCATCCCGCAGCCCTACTGCGGGGCGATGCGCAGGTAGTTCAGGGAGAAGCTCATGATGTCGCGCCAGGCCGGCGCGGCCACCGAGCCGCCGTAGATGTCGCCCTGGGGCTCGTCGACCATCACGAGGGTCAGCAGGCGGGGGTTGCGAGCGGGCGCGAAGCCCACGAAGGACGCGACGAACTTGGTCTTGGAGTAGACGCCGTTCTCGGCCTTCTCGGCGGTGCCGGTCTTGCCCGCCATCTGGTAGCCGGGGATCGCGGCGCCGGAGGCAGTGCCGCCCGGGCCCAGCACGCCCTCGAGCATGCCGCGCAGCGTCGCGGATGTCTTGGCCGAGATGATGCGATGCCCGCGCGGCGTGGGCCTGCGACGGTCCCCGATCGCGCTGACGATCCGCGGCGGGCGCAGCGTGCCGCCGTTGGCGATGGCCGCGTAGGCGGTCGCCATCTGCATCGGCGTCACGGCCTCGCCCTGGCCGATCGGCAGGTTGCCCATCGAGGAGCCGGAGTACTTCGACAGCGGCAGCACGATGCCGGTCTGCTCCCCGGGGAGATCGACCCCGGTCCGCCGGCCGAACCCGAACGCCTGCACCCAGCGCGAGAAGCGCCGGCTGCCCAGCAGCTGGCCGATCTTGATCATGCCAACGTTGGAGGACTTCTGCAGGATGCCGGCGGCGGTCAGGCGGCCGTAGGCCTCGCCGTGGGCCTCGCCGATCTGCCGGTCGGCGACCTGCGCGAAGGCCGGGAGATCGAAGGGGGTGTCCGGCGTGACCCTGCCCTCGTCGAGGGCGCCGGCCATCGTGAAGGCCTTGAAGGTCGAGCCCGGCTCATAGGAGGTCTGCACGGCGCGGTCCTGCGTGGCCCAGTCCGGGGCATCGCCGACACGGTTGGCGTCCACGCGGGGCCAGTTGGCGACGGCCAGCAGCTTGCCGTCGTGCGGGTTCATGACGATGGCCGTCGCGCCCTTGGCGGGCTTGTAGCGGGCGCCGACCTCGGCGAGCACCTGCTCGGTCTCCTCCTGGATGCGGTCGTCGATCGTGAGCACGAGGCGCTTGCCCTGGCGCGGCGCGCGCTCGTCGTCGAGCTTGATGGCCTGACCGAGCGCGTCCTTGACGAGTAGGCGCCTGCCGTCGCGGCCGCGCAGCTCGCGCTCGTGGCGGAGCTCGAGGCCCGACAGGCCGGTGTCGTCGGTGCCCGTGAAGCCCAGCAGCTGCGAGGCGACGAACCTCCGCGGATACGCGCGGGTCGACTCCTCCACGAAGTCCAGGCCCTCGATCTTGAGGGCCTGGATCCTCCTGGCAACCGCGATCGGGAGCTTGCGCGCCAGCCATACGAAGCCCGTGTGCTTCTTGGACAGGTCGGCGAGCACGTCGCCCTGGTCGCGCCCCAGCAGCGGCGCGATGCGCCGGGCGACGCGCAGCGGATCGGTGATCAGGTACGGCGTGGCAGCCACGCTCGTGGCCGGCTGGGAGACCGCGAGCTCCTCGCCGTGGCGATCGGTGATCGCGCCCCGGCGGGAGGGGACCACGATCGTCGCCTGCTGCTGCGTCGTCGCGGCGCCGCGCAGCGCGTGGGCCTTGACGACGCCGAGCCACAGCGCCCGGGCGCCGGCGAGCGTGAGTCCGACTAAAAAGAGCGCGAAGATCAGACCGACGCGGCGCTCGACGAGCTGCATGGCTACGGGGCCGCGACAGCGCCGGAGGTGGTCGGCGCGGTCGTGGTCCCCGGCGGCGCCGCCGTGGCGGCGGGGGCGACCGGCGCGACGGTGCTGACCGGCGCGACGGTGCTGACCGGGGCGGCGGGCGTGACGGGCGTGACGGCCTGCGTCACCGCGGTCTGCGTCGACGCCGGCGGCGGCGCGGCGTCCGAGCGCCCGTCGGTGGCGAGGGACTGACGTGCGGTGTCCGACGGCGCGCTCATCCGTTCCGCGCCCCGGCGCGCGTCGACGCCGGGTCGGACGCTCAAGAAGGCGACGCTGCCCGCGTCTGGCGAGAGCAGGCCGAGCTTGGTGGCGGTGGTCCGGATGCGGTCGCCGCTGGAGAGCTCGGCGACCTGCTCCTCCAACGCGGCGTTGGAGTGCTCGAGCGTGGTCTGAGCGGCGACGGCTCGGCCGATGCCGGCGTTCATGCCGAGCAGGGAGACCTGCATCGCGACGATGCCGCCCAGAGCGATCCCGAGCAGCCAGATCCACGCGCGGCTGCGCAGCAGCGTGTCGAGCAGGCGGTGGTCGGGGAGCGCGCGGACGCGCGCGCCGAGCCCGGGCGCCGGGACGGCGGCAGGCGTCGAGCGGCGCGGCTGCCCGGGGACCGGGACGGGGCGCGCGGCGGGACCGCTGACGCGCCGTGGCGCGCGCGGTGCCACCGTCGAGCGCCGAGCGGCGGCGGTGTGGGAACGGCTCATGGCTCTTCCTTGGTCGTGCGCTTGCGGCCAGCGCGCATCCGTGCGGACCTGGCGCGAGGGTTGACGTTGACCTCTCCGGGGGTCGGCACGACGCCGCCGCGGCCGATCAGGTCGGCCTCGGGCTCGTGGCCGCACACGCAGACGGGAAGCTCGGGTGGGCAGACGCAGCCCTGGGCGCGCTCGGCGAGGAAGCGCTTGACGCGCCGGTCCTCGAGGGAGTGGAAGCTGATCGCGGCGAGCCGGCCGGCGGGGGCGAGGACCTCCCAGGCGAGCGGCAGCGCGGCGTCGAGCTGGGCGAGCTCGTCGTTGATCGCGATGCGCAGCGCCTGGAAGGTCCGCTTGGCGGGGTGCCCCCCGGCGAAGCGCGCCGGGGCCGGGACCGCGGCGGTGATCGCCTCGACGAGCTCGAAGGTGGTCTGCAGCGGACGCCGCGCGATGATCATCTTCGCGATGCGGTCCGCGTAGCGCTCCTCCCCGAAGTCGCGGATGACGCTGGCGAGCCGGCGCTGGTCCCAGGTGTTGACGGCCTCGTGGGCCGAGAGGCCCGCCTCGGGGTCCATGCGCATGTCCAGCGGCGCGTCGTAGGCGTAGGAGAAGCCGCGCTCGCGCGTGTCGACCTGCATGGAGGACATGCCGAGGTCGAGGTAGACGGCGTCGGCTTCGACCCCCTCGTCGAGCAGAGTCTGCAGGCCGGTGGCGAAGTCCGTCCGCTCAAACCGGGTGCGGCACGGGACGTCGGCGGCGAGCTCGGCGAACGCGCGCTCGGCGGTCGGGTCGCGGTCGATGCCGATCAGCAGGCCGGCAGGCCCGAGGCGCCCGGCGATCAGGCGCGCGTGCCCCGCGCCGCCGACGGTGCAGTCCACGATCACCTGGGCCGGCTGCGGGTCCAGGGCCTCGATCATCTCACCGGCGAGGACCGGGACGTGCTCGCGTGTCATCTCAAGAAGCATGGCCGACGCTCGCGATGTGATCAGCCGCCCGGGAGATCAGGCCGGCATCGTGGGTGTTCCAGGTCTCGCGATCCCACAGCTCCAGGTACTCGCCCGAGCCGATCACGACGACCTCCCTGCCGAGGCCCGCGTGCCGCAAGAAGGGCGGCGGCAGCATGATCCGGCCAGCGGAGTCCAGCTCCGTCGCCACCGTGTTGCCGTAGAGGTGGCGCTTGAGCTCGCGCGCCTCCGGGCCGAGGGGGTTCAGCCCGGTCAGCGCGCGCGCGATGACCTGGTCGTAGTCGTCCGCCGGCCAGACCTGCAGACAGCTCTCGAAGCCCTTGGTCAGCGCCACGCCCCCGGCCAGCTGTGTGCGGGCCCGGGCCGGGACGGTGAGCCGGTTCTTCGCGTCCAGCGTGTGGTCGTGGATCCCGTGAAACGGCAAGGCGCATGGTCAAACGAGGGGAGGACATCAGTCGATCCAGGGTGGTGGAGTGGGAGGAACCCCACCACCCTGGACCGGCTCGTCCCGAGGAGTTGTACCCCACCCTGTCCCACTTTGCAACACAACGTCGCCCAAACCTCCCACCTACACGCGCAACCCGCACGGCACCTGAGCCCTTTTCCCTGCTCCTGCCAGGGATCCTGCGCGCTGGATATGGTCCGCACATGCGCTTGCAACGGCTGTGCCCCGCCTTCCTCGTCGCGCTCGCGCTGGCCGCGGCCGGTTGCGGCTCCTCATCGAGCTCGTCCGCGGGCGCCGACCCGGCGCAGGTCATGCCAGCCTCGTCACTCTCCTACCTGGAGGGCGTCGTGCGCCCCGAGGGCGCGCAGAAGCAGAACGTCGACAAGCTCCTGGCCCGCTTCGACCAGGCCGGCGTCAGCGTCACCGGGAAGCTGCGAGCGGCGATCGACCACGGACTGCGGTCCGCAGACAACACCGCGAGCTACGAGAGGGACGTCGCGCCCTGGCTCGGTCAGCGCGTCGGCGTGGGCGTCACCGACGTCGCCGCCTCCGCCGACGCGGGCTACATCATCGCCGCCGCGGTCACGGACACCAGCAAGGCCAAGGCGTTTATACAGGCGCAGACCAAGGGCGGCAAGGCGGGCAGCTACAAGGACACCGACTACGTGGTCGAGGACGACGACACGGCGATCGGCCTGGTCGGCGACTTTCTCGTCGTCGCCCGCTCCGCCGCCGAGCTCAAGCAGGCCGTCGACGCGTCCCAAGGTGACTCGCTGGGCGACGCCGACCGCTTCCGGACGGCGATCGACAAGCTCCCGCAAGAGCGCCTCGGGGCGGCGTACTTCGATCTCAAGCGCCTTTCCTCGCTGATCGCTGCCCAGTCCACCGCGGAGGACCGGGCCGCCACCGGGATCATCACGAAGCTCCTTGGGGACATGCCTCCGATCACCGCGGCGCTGACGGTCACCTCGGACGCCGCGACGATCGAAAGCCGCTTCTCCGGTGCTCTGGGCCTGTTCGGCCCGCTCGGCAGCGGCGGCAAGTCGACGCCGCTCGTCCGCGACGCGCCTGAGGGCTCGTTCGCCGTCCTCGGCGCTTCGGGCGTCGGCGCGTCGCTCAGGCAGACGCTTAAGACCTTCGCGGGCGCACTCGGCGGTGCCGCGCTGACCGGCCAGCTCGAGCAGCAGACGGGCGTCAACCTCGACCGCGACGTCTTCAGCTGGGTCGGCGACGTGGCGGTCTTCGCGCGCGGGGCGTCGCTGAGCGGACTCGGCGGCGCCGCCGTCATCTCAGCGACCGACGAGGGCGCCGCAAGGGCTGCCATCCCGCGCCTCGTGGCGGCGGCCAAGCGCAGCGGTGCCCCGGTGCAGGGGACGTCCGTCGCGGGTGCCGACCAGGCCTTCTCGGTACGGATGTCCGGCGCCCCGGGGCCCGTCGTGCTCGCGCAGGCGGGCGACCGGGTCGTGCTCGCCCTCGGCGAGGACACGGCGGCCGAGGCGCTCAAGCCCGCCAAGACGATTGACGACAGCGGCCTGTACGGTCGGGCCAAGGACGCCATCGACGGCCTCGACCCGTCGCTGATCCTCGACGGACCGCGGGTCGTCTCGCTGGTCGACGCGCTCGCAGGCAACGATCCGGACTACCGGCAGGCCAAGCCGTACCTCGACATGCTCGACCTCGTCGCCTCGGGGTCCGAGAAGGACGGCGATGAGCTGCGGTCGCTCTTCACGGTGAAGGTGAAGTAGTGGTTCATCCTGTAAGTCCGTGCATGCTCGGGCGGTCGCCGGCGCCGGCTGGCAAGGACGCAGTGAGGGAGTGTGGCTCTGCCACATGACCGAGCGAGGACGCCGTTCCAGGCGGTGATCAGCGGGCGATCCGAGCGTGTGCAGACTTGCGGGATGGGCCACTGGGGCGCGCGACCTCCGCGATGCGCCCGAGCGTGCGCGCGGCCGGCACGAGCCCGGCCGCACACCCGTGTGACGCGGCGTGCCAGAGGGTTCCTGCCAGCACGCGCAGCTCGCGCCCCAGCGGCGGCGCCGTCCCCTTGAAGGCGTCGTAGGCGCGGGCGGCGCGGCCCCGGCGGTAGGCGCCGCGGGCCAGCGCCCGCAGGCGGGCATCGTCGCCGACGCGGCGGTGGTCGACGCCGGCGCGCGCGACGTAGCGCACCGTGCCGCCGGCGGCGCGCAGCCGGCGCTGCCAGTCCTCCTCGTCGCCGCAGTCGCGCAGGCGCTCGTCGAACGGGCCGACGCGGTCAAGCGCCACCCGGCGGACGGCGAAGTTCGCGCCCCAGGCGAAGTCCGCGTCGCGGTCGGCGCCGCCGAGGTCGAGCGCTGTGACCGGCGCGTCCTGCGGGCGTCCGCAGCCGCGCGGCGCGGGGCCGTCGAGGACCGGGCGGATGGGGCCGCCGAAGCAGCCGGCCTCCGGATGCGCGCCCGCCGCCTGGATCAGGGCGCCGTGCCAGCCCGGCCAGACCGCGACGTCGTCGTCGAGGAAGGCCAGCAGGTCCTCGCTCGCCGTGCGCGTGGCGGCGTTGCGGGCGGCGTTGATGCCCCGACGGACACCGAGCGTCTGCACGCGAGCCCCATGCTCCGCGGCGACGCGCTCGGTTTCTGCGTCGCGGGGACCGTCGACGACGACCACCACCTCGCCGCCGAACTCGTCGCGCAGGGTGCGCAGCGCGACCTCGAGGTAGCCCGCGCGGCCGCGGGTGGGGATGAGAACGGAGAGCTTCACCGCGGTTATCGTGGCGCACGTGGACTTCGAGGCCGTCGCCCGCGCCGTCGCCGGCGTGCCGTTCATGTCTCCCGCGCAGGGCCGCACGGTCTTCGACCACGTCTCGGCGACCCGCCCCATGCACGCGCTCGAGCTCGGCACGGCCCACGGGGTCGGCGCCGCCTACATCGCCGCGGCGCTCCCGCCCGGTGGGCGGCTGGTCACCGTCGACCACGCCGGCGCCGCCTATGACCCTCCGCCCGAGGACGTGCTCGCCCGCGCGGGGGTCGCCGACCGTGTCGACATCGTGCGCGAGCACTCGTCCTACACCTGGTGGCTCAAGATCGAGCTCGAATCTGCGCGATCGCAGCCGCGCTTTGACTTCGCCTACCTCGACGGCGCGAAGAACTGGACGGTCGACGGCCTCGCCGTGCTGCTGCTCGAGCGTGTCCTGCGGCCGGGCGGCTGGCTGCTGATGGACGACCTGCACTGGACCTACGGCGACGACCCGGGCCGCGCGGTCGCCGACGGCGTCACGGTGCGCGCCCTCAGTCCGGCCGAGCGCGGCGAGCCGCACCTGCGCGCGGTCTTCGACCTGCTGATCGCGGGCAACCCCGCCTGGACCGACCTGCGCGTGCAGGACGACTGGTGGGCCTGGGCGCGCCGGCGGCGCGAGGACGAGGCGGTCGGACCCCAGCGCGTGCGGGTCGAGACGACCCGCACGGTCGGCGCCCTCGCCGCGACCGGCCTGCGCCGCGCCGCACGGAGCGCACGGCGGCGGGCGCGGGCACTGCGCACGTAGGTCGCTCGGCCGGGCGCGGGACTGCGCCCGCCGGGCGGGCGGGGGCCCTGCCCCGGCTCGCCCCGGGGCGGAGCGGTTGCGGGCGACCCGGATCGTTCCAGACGTACACCCCGGGCCGGGGTGTGGAACACACGCGCGGCGCACGCAGCACCGCGGGCCTCGGGGCGCGGTCCGGTGCGTCGTGTCCCCCTGGAGGGGGATCGAACGCACGCGGACCAAAACGGCGCGGCGGTAGCGGCCTGCGCCGAGGCCGCTCGAGACGAGTGGGGCGCTGGACCACGGAGCGCCTGAGCCGGCCGACCTCAGACGGCGTTGAGCAAGGCCGGCGCGAGCGCCGCCGCGACGAGCAGCATCACGCTCGGGACGAGCAGCAGC
This sequence comes from Solirubrobacterales bacterium, assembly GCA_038318085.1. Lineage (GTDB taxonomy): Bacteria > Actinomycetota > Thermoleophilia > Solirubrobacterales > Solirubrobacteraceae > DATLGB01. The sequence continues at coordinate 1,507 of JBBQBV010000125.1, read as the reverse complement.
GCGACCACGAGCTGGATCTTCGGCGCGGCGCGCGCCGCGGCCTCGGCGCGGCTACGGGCGCGCGCCTCGCGGGCGTCGCGGGCCAGGGCGCAGAGCGCCTCGGCCGGCGGCGCTCCAAGGCGCTGCGCGCGGTCGAGCACGCCCGTGAAGGCGGCCACGCCGTCCACGGGGGCCCGCCGCCGCAGGGTCGCGAGCGCCTCGGCGCGCGGAACGCCGAGCCCGCACTGGCCCGCGGCGCGGCCGAGCTCGGTGGCGAGGACGCCGCGGTGGCGGCGGCCGACCTCGGCCAGCGCCCGGACCGGCGGTAGGCCCGCCTCGATCGCCACCCGCAGCAGGTCGAGCACGTCGGGCAGCTCGATCACCATCGCCCGCGTGCGGCGGCGGGTGCGGATCAGCAGCCAGGCGTCGACGGCCAGAAAGCCTGCGGCGGCGCCGGCGGGCGGCAGCACGAACCCGAGGCGGCCGGGGGCCGGGGCGGCGAGCGCGAGGGCGAGCAGGGCCCCGGCGGCGGCGGTTCCCGCCTTGAGCGCCATCGCGTCCGCGACCGCGACCGGCGTGCCCGCGGCGTCCAGGCGCGCGCGCAGGTCGCGCGCAGCCGGCGGGGCGCCAAGGCGGCGGCCCAAACCCAGCAGCAGGTTGCGCGCCCGTCCGCCGCGACGGCCGCGCCCTGGCCGTGCGGCTGCCGCGAGATCGGTGATGCCGACCGCCGCGGGCAGCCCGGCCAGCAGCGCCAGGGTCGTGGCGCCCGTCATGGCGCCGCCAGCCGCCGGCCGATCCCGCGCACCGCGAGCAGCGCGATCAGCTGCAGCAGCGCCGCGAGCATGACGAGGACCGCCGACAGCGGTTTCGTGACCAGACCGGCGAGGAAGCCGGGGCTGCCGAGCTCGGCGAGCACGAGCGCGACGGCGGGCAGGCCCGCGACCAGGCGGGCCGTGAAGCGCGCCTGGGCCGTCACCGCGCGGGCGTCGTGATCGGCGCGCGCCGCCGCCTCCTGGGAGGTCGCGAGGTCGCGCAGCAGCGCCGGGAGGTCTCCCCCGGCGTCGCGCTGCAGCAGGACGGCGGCGACGAGCGTGTCCCACGCCCGGCTGCCGGCGCGCGCGCGCAGGGCCTCGAGCCCGGCCTCGGTGGAGGCGCCCGCGACGAGCGCGGCGTCCGTGCGCCGTAGCTCGTGGCCGGCCGGGCCATCCAGGCCGCGCGCGGCCTCCCCCACCGCTCCGCGCACGGACCGCCCCGCCGTGAGCGCCGCCGCGAGGGCCCGCGCCGTGGCCGCAGCGCCGGCCGCGAGTCGCGCGCGGTAGGCGCGGCGGCGGGAAGCGACGAGCGCCGCTGCCGCGAGCGGCCCGACCACCGCGGCGGGGAGCGCGATGACCGGTCCTGCGACGATCCAGCCCGCGACCAGCAGGCACCCTGACGCCAGGACGCCCAGCCGGCGCCGCTCGGGCGCCGACGGCTCGCGGCCCTCGCGCTGCGCGCGCGCCAGCGGCCGCACGGCGGCCTCGAGCCAGGC